>WQXQ01000052.1 GCA_009784775.1 Treponema sp. | reverse complement strand
TGCTTAGCATATTTCTAATTACATAAGTGCCGTCTTCATGCCGTTCAAAACTCCATTGCTGGCTGCGGCCATCATGTCTTGTCCATTGGTGAATAGCTACTCCGGGGAACGAATTATGATCCTTGAGATCTACTGCCATTCCGTTTGCTGTGTGTATAAACCAACTACCTGTAAAACGTTCCTGCGCTGCTGTTTGCCGTACTGTAGCTTGCGCCGCAATACCTGTGATGACGAAACACGCTGTTATTGCCAACATTATATTTTTTTTCATTTTGAACTCCTGATGACACACCTGTGTCAATTTACTGTATTAATAATCTGTTCTAAATTAATAAAAAAACCACGAACCGCACTAACTTCGGGTTCGTGGTTAAAACTAATACTACTGTCTAGTCCATGTAGTGCTTTTATAAGTAAGTATATTGCCGCTTATACTAAATTCCCTGGTTTCACTAAACCCAGCTGGGACAGTTATCGTGGTAATCTCATTTCCGCTAATCGACCATGTATAGTTGATAATAGTAGAATCATGTGCAACCATTGTTGCAGTACCATCATTGTTAAATGTAAATACTCCTACAACACTTCCCCATGAACCGACAATTGGCGGATTTTTTTCGCCGCCGTCGTCACCACCATCTTTGCAAGCCGCCATTGAAAATCCGATTACCGCAACAAGAGCGATAAGTCCTGCTATGCGAACCATAGCTTTCATTTTTGTATTTTTCATAAAATACTCCCTGTTATTTATTTACCCGCCCATACAGGCAGAGTTTAGCGCCAGACACATACTCTTTATCTTTCCTTGTTTGACTTAACTTTACTGCCTTGTATAAGTCCCGCCGAGCATAACACCCAAAGCAATGTTGCTGCTTGAAATAGTAAGCTGATTACCGTTGATACTGTATTGAAGCACATTGCTGGTATTATTATCAATAACAATATTGTTTCCGCTTACCCGGTATGCGTTATCTGTACTTCCATAAATCATTCTGCCGGCTGCGGTAAACTGAATGGTAACAGGAGTATTGCCAGGTTTAGTCCATGTTCCAATAAGCTGTCCTGCATCAGAGGCGGGAGGAGCGTCATAAGTGGGTTTAGCGGCAGGAGCCGTATATTCTGCGGTTGCCTTGAAAGACCTGCCGTTCACAAACACCGGATTGTCTTTGGGAGCGTCACTTACAAGAAGTGTAAGGGTTTGTGTTCCCGCTGCCTCGTCTTTTCTGTTAATCGAAAAAAAGCTAAACTTTTGATTAATCTCGACATCGTTTATCATAAAAGAATGAACTTCTTCTCCTTTTTTGAATGATGTTATCTGAGCCGTTACCGGTTCCTCACCACCGTAACGGATAACCGTGCCGTCAGCCTTTACTTCATATTGCAGCTGACTTTCATCCCCTGCAGCGGCAGCATCAGCCGAAGCATACCATTTCCCGACCATGTCATTGGGCATTCTGACACTTCCACCGCCGCCAAGACTGGCACAACCTGCAAATATGACTGCCGCCAAAGCGATAAGTCCTGCTATGCGAACCATAGCTTTCATTTTTGTGTTTTTCATAAAAAACTCCTTGTCTGTGATTTTATCTGCCCATACGGACAGATTTTTGCTCATTACTAATTCACCTTAACCAGTTTGAATTGCTGGTTTGGAGTGCCGTTGCCTGTCCATTGTTGCAGCTTATGTCCATTGCCTGTCTTGTTGCCCGGAACATCTAAAAACATACCTGTCAGATCGTTTCTAAAACTTATGAAGCCGCCGCCGGCATCAACAATATGCCATCTTTGGTTTCTGGCAGTATTATTGAGCGCCCATTGATGAACTTTTACTCCGTTCTCTGTTTTATGATGCTGAATATCCATAGCTCTGCCTGAGTGTACCGCAGTAATTATATAAGTGCCGTCACTCTGCCTTTGAAAACGGAATTGCGCGTTCGTTCCTCCCGTACCCGTCCATGTTTGAAAAACCCGTCCGTTGTTTGTTGCGTTTGCGCCGCCTTCAACATGAATGTACATTCCGTTTTTTGCGACAATACGCCAGGTTCCAGAATAATCTGTTTGTGCAGGAGGAGTTGCATCACCTCGTGGTATACGTGGAAGATCAATAGACACATGAGGTTGATTAATAGAGGCAGTTGCTGTTTCCCAACCGCCGGCACTGCCAGCTACATGGGTATTAAGTTTGTCATTGGGACCTGAAGCGTTATTTCTGATAAAGGCTCCGCCCACAACAGCGCCGCCGCCCATATTTGAAGAAGCAGGGCTGTCCACGCCGGTAATAATGCCGCCGGACTTTTGAAAAATCCCTGAGCTTATGCCAACTCCGCCTCCGTTTCGGCCAGCTATATTACCATGGATCATCGCATTTTCAGACATTTGAAAATCTTCACCGGCAAGAAACACGCCGCCGCCGTCTGTGCCGGCACGGTTACCGTGTATCACGCCGCCGCTAAATGAAATTTTTGAAAAATCTCCCCGAACGGCAACACCGCCGCCGTTTGCTGCAGCTCTATTGCCGGTGATTTCTCCGCCGAACATGCCAAAGAACCCGCCCGCTTCTACAAGCACGCCGGCGCCGTCTCTGGCTGCATTGCCGGAAATTTCTCCGCCCTCCATTCTAAAGGAGCCGCCATTAACAAACACACCGCCGTCAGCGCTGCCGGAAATTTTAGAGCCTGCTTTCATTGTCAGAGAGCCGCCTTTATTTACCGTAACTACACGGGAATTTTCTGTGCCTGTTTCTGTGCCAAACAAAGAAACATTATTACCCAGTACCAGATACACTCCTTCTCCTACAATTAAAACCCTGCCGCTATCGCCAGCCACGCCGATATATCGATTTCCGCCTCGGGCAGAAAATTGCACCGTAACAGATTTACCCGGATAATGTAATAAATGATTATGAAGATGTTCGTTTCTTGTTAATTCGATATTATATGTAATACTGCTTATTGCGTTTTGCTGAATCCAGTGTAATTTTGCCGCCAGATCCGTTCCCGGAACCGTAATTTCGCTTCTTGTATACACTACAGTTGAGCCTGCACGGTTAAGTGTTAACGTGTTGCCGGAAACGGTTGCGGTACCGGCATTTTGACCGCGAGAATCAGTTAGTGTTGCCGTATTACCGAAAATTCTGAATGTGCCGGGAGGATTGCTGATCATGCCGTCACCGCCTTCATTCGATAAAGTCCACTGAGTTGGTGTAAATGTTATGGTAGATAACACTTCCCTGCCCCAATTGGCATTCATAGCCATATTGTTCCATTGCCCCAGGAATGGGTTGGCAAAAACCCCGCCTGCGATGAGCGCGAACATAAAAACAAAAACGGTAATTTTTTTCATTGATAACTCCGTTACCTGCACTATGGCGTTTGTTGTTTGGTTAATGTAAAGGCTGCTTGCGCAGAAGGCTTTATCCTTGACATTGTAATACTGGCAGAGCCGTTTAAAGTAATAATATATACTTCTTCATATACTGAAGTAAATGATAAAGTTAATAAATTTCCGTTTAATACCCATGTAAAATCTTGATTAATAGTAATATGAGCTACGGATCGAATTGTACCGGTACCATCACTATTAAATGTATAGGTATTTGTCCATGGATCTGAAACCCCTAACCATGCTCCGACAATTGATAAGACTGCACCTGCTTTTGTATAAACCGTACTTGTAGGAGTGCTTAAGTTATCAGTAAGTGTAAATTGGTTAGAATTGTTAAATACAAAAGACTGAGGCATACTAGCGGTATTTGCAAAACCTAAATAATCAGCTACAAAAGTAAAAATTTCATGAGAACCAAGTGCTCTTATTTGACTTTCCGAGTAAAATACATCTGAATCAATATTCACATCCTCAAATGCATCATTAAACGCTGCTAAATCATTCATTTCACCTAATGCAAGCATCCCAATCATTGTACCGTATAAATGTGTATAAGTTTTTGTTAAATTATTGCCGCTTATACTATAAGTTCCGCGCAAAAACCAAATATATGTATCATTATACGAAGAATACATACCTTCTGTAAAAATACCTCTGCCATCAGACCAGAATGCATCGTCTATTGTTTCCAAACTACCTTTAGTATGCCATGTGCCGGCAAGCGCATCCAGCCTTACAATTTCATCAAGAATGTCATCGCACGCTGTAAATGAAATTCCGATTACTGCAATAAATATAATTGCAATAATGCTTATTAATTTGTTTTTTCCTTTCATAATGTTCTCCTTTGGTGTCAGACACCTGTTTGTTATTTTAGTACTTAACTACAATAATAACGGCGCCATTTCGACCTTGCATCCCTGCCCGGTTGCCATGTGCGCCGCGTCCACCGATGCCCGGCAATGGATCAATCTCGCCGAAACTCTGAACAGAACCTACTCTGAGCCTTCCAGCGCTACCTGCTTCTCCTCCTGCATTGGAATTATGCTGTCCATCTCTGCCGTTTTCTCCATTTTCTGCAGCCCACTCTTGCGTTGCCGGGAAATCTGTCCTTCCAGTGATTCCGCCGGCTCCGCCGGTTACGTTTTGAGCGCCCGACACTGCGCCGCCTCTGCCTCCTTGCGCGGTAATAGTTGAAGAACGAAATCTAACGATTGTATCTCCGCCTGCTGCGCCGGGTTGTCCCGACTCCCAACTTCCGCCTAAGCCTTTACTATGCCCGGATCCGCCGGCTCCGCCTGCGCCTATAGTCATATTAACGGTAGTAGGGCTATCAATTGTAAATCGTGTGTAAGCTACGCCGCCTCCGCCGCCGCCTGCTCCCTGTCCATTTTCGGTTCTTGTTCCAAGACCTTGCTGATAAGTCTTGCTATGCCCGCCTTGTCCGCCGCCGCCTGCGCCAAGAACATAAATCTCTATTGTTGCAGGAAAATGTTCGTTAAAAGTAAAAGTGTGATTTCCGGGAGTTGCAAAATTACGCCTGATTTCTTGCTGCTCGCGTGGAGGTGGATCGCCAACTGGTCTGTTGCCTCCTCCGCCGCCAGTGGTTCCGCCTCCTCCTCCGCCAGATGGTGGCGCCGGCGGCGGTGTTGTGGCATCGCTTGCCAGACCTAAAACAATAAATGCTGCCAAAGAAACTACCGCGATAATATGCGGTAACCATTTTTTTCTCATCATACAATACTCCTCTTGATGAATGTGTTATATGCCAAGCTTTCAACGAAAGCAAAAAAGCCATAAGAAATTAGATCCAGCACATCAAACGTACCGTTCCTGTTTTCGCTCAACTGGCTAATCTCAAGAGCCGATATGACAACAAGAAATAAACCGCCGTAAATCGCCCTCCACTTGATGTTTGTCAGCCAGATTACCCGGATAACCATCAACCCCGACAAACACCAAAGCCCGTGGGGCAGGTTGTACACAAATAAATAACCCGGCAATGTACCCGGTCTAACCGGAGCAGACAGTGATCCCAAAAACAATGGTTTTGGAAAAAAATGAAATACCACCAAGTTATCGATATTTCTAAAAAACGCATATATTGCGACACCGCCAACAAACGCCGCAAATGCGGTAATTACATAGACCCATTTGATTCTTTCGATTTGAGGATTTGCGCCGGTAATATTGCCGCAGTTTTGTTTCACACATCCTCCCCTATGGCGTTTGTAGTTAATGTACAACACTATGCACAACACAAGCACAACAAACACTCACTTTTTTCTCATATACAGCTCGCCCGCTGTCATTTCCGCCCAACTGTAATTGGTCATATACTCGCCGGCATACGCATTAACCGCAGCAACATCCCAATCAAGAAAATCATAATAGTCACATTTTATTTTTGATTTATCAACGGCAATCTGATTACGCTGTTTAATAATAATATCGTTTACACCGTTATCTTTAAGCGTTTTCATCATGCTGGAAATAATGACCTGCGTTTGATTTTGCGTAGATCGGTCATACGCCTTGTCTTCCCACAAAATAGAGGCTATTTCTGCCGTTGTTACCGATGAACCCTTCCGGTCAATCAGATACGCAAACGCCTCCTTTGCTTTTAACCTGCCGAACATAAGCGGTTTGCCATAGATAAAGACATCAAAATTACCAAAAGTCTGCACATGTATTTTGACATCCGCCGGCATTCCTGCCGCCGGTACTTGTGCCGCCGGCATGAATGCCGGTATACGTTCTACCGGGTATCTCAGGTTTTCAATTTCGCATAACACCGATTCTTTGGTAACGGGCTTTAACACATACCCGCTGGGATACAGTTCAAATGCCTTTTTTGCGTGTTTTTTATAAGCCGTTACAAAAACAATATTTATTCTTGGATACATATCCTTTAAAGTTTTTGCAACCTCAAGCCCATTCATGCCCCACATTTGAATATCCAAAAACGCAGTATCGCAGGATGTTCCTTTTGCAAACTCAATTAATTCAGACGGTATGTTAAAAGGAAACACCTCTGCTCCCGGCACCGCTTCGTTAATTGACTGCACAAGCAATTCCAGCGCAAGTTCACTGTCATCCAATGCGAGTATTTTCATGTATGCCCCTTTGGAATAGTGATTGTCACTGTAGAGCCTGCACCCAACTCACTTTCAACGGTAAGTGATCCGCCGCACATGGCGGAAAGACGATTGGTAACATTGGTAATTCCCACACCCGTGCGCTTATGTTCTCCAGGATCAAACCCCAGGCCATCGTCAGTTACCGTCAATACATACGCTGCATTTGTTTCTTTGGTTGAAACCGTAACCGTTCCGCCGCCCTCGCGCCTGCCAATACCGTGTTTTACGGCATTTTCAATAATAGGCTGCAAGGTCAGCACCGGAAGTTTAAAATCAGATACTTCGATAGCGTATATAACGTGTAAACCTGTTCCGTAAATGGCTTTTTCCACATCAAGATAACACTGGCTATGTTTTAATTCCTGTTCAAACGGTATCAATTCTTTTTCGGTTAATGATTCCATATTGCCGCGCAGATAGTTGGAGAACCAAAAGGTAACTTCTTTTGCTTGTGCAGGGTTTTTATCACAAAGTCTGGCAATTGCGGTTAAAGAATTAAACAGAAAATGCGGCTGGATCTGGCTAATCATAATGGCGATATGGCTTTTGGTCAGCTCTTCTTCCTTTTGCCTCATTTCCCTGAGAAGGATTCCATAAATAACGATTATAATAAGCAGATACGCGTATGGCGCAAACCAAAACAGCGGCTGGACAGCGCTGCTTAAGAGCAGCATATCACGCAGACTTGCCCCAACCGCTATCAGCGCAACAACCAGAAACAGAATGCTATTGCCATTTTTATTTTTTATGATTGCAATAACCGGAAGGCAAATACTAAACAATGATAATGGAGTCAGATACACATTCGCTACAATGGAAAAAGCCTGAGTGACCGAGTTTTTATCTTTTTGTACAATGAGAGACACGGCGCATACAATACCAAAAATGATAATGCCGGTTACAATATATTTTTTTTGTGTAACAAACAGATCTACTGATACCAGAATAAACAGGAAAAACAAAGCAATACTGAAGGTCTGAAAACAACGTGTTATTGTATAAAGCGTTAGATAGTACTTTGAATCAAACGAAAAACCGATATTGGCATAAGCCAGCATGAAAGAAAAGGACAAAAGCGAAAAAAGAAGATATCTTGGCTCCTTGTGGTCTCTGGAAATAAATAAATACAAATGGTATATCGCGACAAGCAGGGCGATAAATTGCGCGGCAAGCACCAGATAAATATCCAGAAGATTTTTTAAGAACAGTTTAGCAGCATTGCAGGTATATTCCGCTATTGATAATTCGGGCAATGGACTGGTTTCATATTGCGGAAAAACCTCGATAACAAGAAGATTGGCTTTGTTGTATGCAATTAAACCATCGCCAATCGGTATGTCTTTCGCCGGAAGATCAGCGGTGGAATAAGCTCCATCTGTTTCCGGTCTTAGTCCTTTATTATAAACCAAAACACCGTTTATGCGGATTGTTACCGGCATATCAAAACGGCTGATATAGAGGGTAAGGTTTTTATCTGCAAAATAGTCCGAAATGGTAAAAAATGCTTTAAAGACATGATAATTATCGCCTGTTATTGCATTCGAGAGATGCTCTCCGTTATACGGCAAAAACCCGGGCAGCTTGAATTCGTTTGCAAGCATCAACTCTCTTTCGGAATTTCTGCCTGAGTAAATGAGAAAATCTCCAATGACCAATCTGGACATATCCGGAACAAAATCATTTGCGGCAAAAGCATAAGAGCTTATCAAAGAGAAAAGCAACAATAGTGTCGTTCGAATAAATGGTAAGCCCATAGTAGGAATATATAAACTTCCAGTATCGTTTTCAATATTTTGCAAATAATTTTTTGATTTTTTTTTGAAAGTTAATAATATAAAAAGAATTTTACCATCAATTTATTTTAATCGAAACATATATTACTTTCAAACAAAACCGGAATGACCGGAGCGGTAAGTTCAATAACGATGGGGAAATGTTCACGATGCAGTAAGATGGCCTCGCCGTCCATTTGGGCAAGAATGGGATGTGTGCCGGTAATTTCTACCCGCCGGGCATTGCACATTATTGCTTCGGGTCTGTTGACGTGTCCGCCGCTTGCAAAAAGCCCTTTGAGAGCCAGTTTACGCAGCAAAGGCATTTGGGTAATGGCGCAGACATTGCGATCATCGGGGAGTACTTTTTTTTGAGCGCCATACGTTCTGTGCCCGCTGGCGCCAACGGCAAGCAGCAATAACTTTTCGCGGAACGAATGAACTTCTTTGCCATATTCATCCCATGCCCGCACATCAAGAAAGTCAACCGTGTACAGGCGGTCATACAACAACGACGCAATGTCTACCCAGAGTTTGTAAAAATCGCCGGGAAGTTTTCCCTTCATTTTATTGGTCATGTGGGTAACATAGGCGTCAAGGCCCACGGAAAGAATGTTGAAGGCAAGAAAGGCATTAGTTGCAGTCAAAAGCCGCAGGGCTGGAGTATATTCGATCCGTGATGGTTTAATTAACAATGCAAGGGCGCCGGTAAGGGTGGGGGCATCTGCGCCGTCATTGCCGGTTCCCATAGGCAGGCGCAACACCGCAATGTGCGCCCGCAATGACGCAGGCGCATCGTAGAGGACAGACAGCACTTCCAGGCTGGTGCCATCGCCGCCTGCAACAATGATCAGGTAAAAAGGTATGGGCTGTTCGCCATTGTTCAATTTAGCGCCAAGCTCTTCCATTACGGCGCCAGTAATGCGCTTCCCGCAGCCGGGCCCGGTAGTAAGCATTAAACCGGCGGTATCCGCAGGGAAACAATTTTCACGCAAGGGGTTTTTCAGCGCTGCCGCCCGGCATTTCTCCAAATCCCGCTGAGTTTTTTTCCAGCGGGAATGCATGGTAAAACCTCCGGCGGTTGGGTTTGCAATAATCACCCAGCGCAGCGGCCTGCCCGGGGCTACCAGCGAATGGGCACAGATTGCGGCTAACGATTCAGCAAAAAATCCCATCCTCATAATGCATCATGCGCCTTCGTCCTGCTGGAAAGGCAATTCATGCTGCGGCCCCTGATCCATGGTATCGGCAAGCAGGCGGCTGATGATATCCCGGTTATCCAGCAGGTTTGAAATGGAAAGTTTTTGGTGCAGCCGGGAAATAACCTGGGCAAAAAGGCCTGAAATGTTTACGTTGAGGTACCACTCACGCTTAATTACTTCTTCCTGATACACCGCATTGGTCCCGATGATCCGGTAAAACAGCCCTTCCCGATACGCGTCTTCAAAATGCGAAACTGCCTTGCCTGAAAACAAAGGCAAACTAATCGAACAAATTATCCGGCGGGCGCCGTTCTCTTTGAGAATTCTCATTCCCTTGATCAGGGTTCCCCCCGTATCAAGCATATCATCGGCCATAAATACCGTTTTATCTTTTACATTGCCCAACAGCCGTATCTGGGCAATATTGCTTTCCGATGCATCTTTGGTGATTCTTGAATAATCCCGTTCCTTGTACAACAAAGCAAGCGGCTTTTTGAGCGCCGATGCAAAAAATTTATTCCGGTCTACCGCGCCGGTGTCAGGAGAGACCACCACAAAATCATCATCAAGGATTCCATCCATATTGGAAAGAGATCTGATTATCTGATAGCTTGCATGGAGGTTTTCCAGCCGCATTCGCGTAAAGGAATTCATTATATCCCGCGAGTGAATGTCCAGAGTGATAATGCTGTTGACCCCAAGCGCTTCAAACATTTGTCCAATGCGGCTTGCGGTAAGCCCTTCCCTGCCCTTTGCCTTATGCTGTCTGGCGTAGGGAAAGTTGGGAATGACCAGCGTTATTTGTTCCGCTCCCGCCAGACGCGCGGCGTCAATAGTGACGTATAACGTCATCAGATGATCATTAATTGAAAGTATTTTTTCGCTGCCTGAAAAACGTACGGGGTAATGATTTTCGACATCCTGAAAAATATAGACATCTTTGCCCCGGACTGATTCCTGAATTTCCGCCTTGATTTCCCCGTTGGAAAAACAGGTGAATTTTACCGGCGTTTTTAGTTTGGGAACAAGACAGCCGCCATTCCCTGAATGTGCCTGGGGACCGGAATACACAATTTCGTTAATAAAGTTGATTTGCTCAATAACTTTATCGGCGCCTAGATTATAGCGCTTGGTAAGGTCTGCCGCCACCCGTTTATTGTTACGGCGGTACAACTTCTTAAGGTGAACAATCACCTCTTCAGCAAATACTTCGCCCCCGGGACAAGCCAGGATGGCAAGGTTTGCTGGATTTGAGTACTTCAAAAGATGAACCCCTTCTTAATATACCACCACCATACCACATAAACTCCCACCGGTCAAGAGGATTTTAATTTCTCATTTTTCTTTTTTCTTTTGTTTGTCGCGGAGGGTTTTTCGCAGGTGTTCTGCGGCGCTGAACAGGGCGTACCATAGTGGCTTATACGGATAATCCCAGCTGCCGGGGCGATGCAGTATGGCGCCACCAAAACCGGTTTTGAAACGGTACAGGCCGGCCATGGGGTGATGGGGATCGTCATAGGGCGGTATGCCGAAAAGGTCGTAGTGTGTACAGCCGAAAGCTTTTGCATCCTGCATTGCTTTCCATTGTAAGGCATATGGGGCCATAAGGTTTCGCTTGTTATTGGCCGAAGCACCGTAGAGGTAGGTTGCCTGTTTTCCCCGGCGCAGTACGACAATAGCGGCCAATGTGTCATCCTCATGCTGGGCGGTGTAGAGGAGTAGGGAGTGGGGAGTGGGGAGTGGGGAGTGGGGGTCGAGGGTGAGGGGCGGGGGTGTGGGGTTTGCTTCTGAGATGCGGTTACATTCCATGAACAGGGCTTTGTAGTAGTCGATGTTGTGGATGGCGATGCCGTCTCGGGCGGCGGTTTCGACCAGAAGCCGGTAAAAAGTTTCGAGGCCTTGTTCCCCGCTGTCACTGACGGTAACGCCGCGTTTTTCGGCAAGGCCTATGTTGTAGCGCCACTTGGGTTTCATGGCAGCGAGTATGTCTTCGGCAGGCGGCGTTAAATCGATAATCACCGTGTCCGGCGGCTGAATATCTGCGGCAGCTTTTTTGAGTGGCTTTTGTTTTTCTAATTTCTCATTTCTCATTCCTAATTTTCCCTCACTGAACCAGGGGAAATCAAAACGAATAAAGGTTGTATTCAATGGAAGGAAACGCCGCAAAGTGCGGGCAAGTTCTGTTGCGGCATTGGCTCGTACCAGAGGATCGGCGGGAAAGTCGGCGGGCAATTCAGGCCCCCAGGGAACGTAGGCCATGGAAACACCGGGCGCGATACGACGGCAAAGTACGAGCAAAGGCTTTGTGCTGCCGCAACACCACTCAACAGAAAAAGCCAACGCCTTCCACCCAAACCGCGCTTTGAAGCACCCCCACAGAGGAGACTGCAAAAAGGAATTGGCTTCTTCGCAGACGGTGAGATCAGATACGGTTATGTTTTTTATATAGGGACTAGGGACTAGGGACTGGGGACTGGGGTTATTGTTTGCTGTCTGAGCGTGTTGACAATTCGTTTTGCTTTCTAACATCGATCCCTAGTCCCTAGTCCCCAGTCCCTGATCCCCATCTTCTAATGCACTTCACCCGCATTCACTATACTGGTGCGGACTTGTTTTCCGTTGAGGCAGAGGTTCTTTCCGTTGTGTTGTACGACAAAATCTTTGGTCACAATGGGGTACGAGAAAAAAGTATCAATGTCGATTTCGGCGGGCGTTGGTGTATCAACAGCTCCTTCTGGGAGAGCTTCTCCCAAAGGGAGAAGACGAGTGCCGGTGGCGGTGTCTCCCGCGTCAAGTACCTCGCAGCGTTCGACTGGCTGACCGTCCGGGCCAACGCCTTCTTTGTCACTGGCGGCGAGCAGCATCCCCCGCGATTCAATGCCCCGGAGTTTGGCCGGTTTAAGATTATAGGCAACGATAATATGTTTACCCAATAATTGCTCTTCGGTATAAAAATCAACCAGGCCGGAAACAATGGTGCGCTCTTCGCGAACGCCGTTTGTCCCCTCCCCCACTTCAAGGCCTATGACGTATAACTTGTCCGCCTTGGGATGCCGTTCGATCTTTTCAATTTTCGCCACCCGCAAATCAACTGTTTGCTCAAATGACGGGGCAGGTTTGGCATCCGCCTCTTTCTCCCGATCCTTCTGGCTGCCTGAGTAGCGTTCCCGCAGAGTTTCGACTAACTCATCTTCCAGTTTGGCAAAGAGCATTGCGCTTTTGATTTCGGCGCCGGGAGCAAGCCCTTCTGCCTTGCCAATGTCCTTCCAGCCAAAACCAGCGCCCAAACTCAGGCCAAAAAACGAAGCGAGCTTCGCCGCCGACTGAGGCATATACGGCTCAACTAACACCGCAAGGTCCCGCACAATAAATGCCAGATCGCGGATAACCGACTCGGCTTTGGGCGGATCATCGTTGCGCAAACGCCAGGGTTCGGCATCCTGAAAATATTTATTCGCATATGAGGACAATTCAAAAATGGCGCGTAACGCATCCCGCAGCTCGGCGCGTTCCAGCTTTTCCGCAATACTATGTTCAAATCGCTGCACCGTTTCCCATAATACCGGATCAGGATCACCCGCAGGCATTTTTCCATCATAATAGCGGGTGATAAACGACAGAGTCCGATTCACCAGATTTCCCAAATTCCCGATAAGCTCGCCATTTACCTTTTCCTGAAAATCCTTCCAGGTAAAGGTGACATCCGCTTTTTCGGGCCGGTTGTAGAACATATAAAAACGCCACACATCGGCGGGAATGCCTGTTTCCATGGCATCGCTGCCAAAAACGCCAATACCCCGCGACTTGGAAAACTTGCCGCTTTCGTAATTGAGATACTCGGTGCTGGACATATGGTGCAGCATAGTCCAGTTATCACCCGAACCCAACAGGCTTGAAGGGAATATTACCGTGTGGAACGGGATATTGTCTTTGCCAATAAACTGAAACAGATCAACGTCGTCGGGGCGTTTCCACCAGTAATCAACAAAATCATGCCAGTCAGAAAAATTCCCGCTGCCTGCCATTTTTTCACCGAGGCACCCGCTTATGGAAATATACCCGATGGGCGCATCGAACCATACGTAAAAAACCTTTTTCTCATAGCCGGGCTTGGGCACGGGAATACCCCATTTGAGGTCGCGGGTGATGGCCCGTTCCCGCAGGCCGTCGCGTATCCATGCCTGAGTCATTTGTATGGCATTATTCGCCCAAAAGCCTTTTGCACTGGCGGTCTTGATCCAGGCCTCCAGCCGGTCTTTTATTTTGGGTAGATCGATATAGAGATGGCTGGTGGACTGAGGCGCAGGGGTTGAACCGCAAGCGGAACAGCGGGGCTCTTTCAAATCGGTGGGATCGAGGAGCTTGCCGCAAGCCTCGCACTGATCGCCTCTTGCCTCAGCAGAACCGCATTGGGGACAGATGCCCCGGACAAAACGATCTGCAAGGAAGCGCTTACACTGCGCACAGTACAATTGCTCAACCGTTTGTTCGCTCACAAAGCCCGCCGCATCCAGTTTTTTGAATATATCCTGGGTTACCTCGGTTTGTATGGGCGTTGAGGTTCGGCCAAAATGGTCAAAAGCGATACCAAACCAGCGATAAATGCCGTCATGGATGGCATAGTAGCGGTCGCACAGTTCCTGCGGCGTTATCCCCTCTTCGGCGGCGCGGGTTTCGGTGGCGGTACCGTACTCATCGGTCCCGCAGACATACAGGGTTTCATAGCCCCGCAGCCGGCAAAAGCGGGCAAAGGCATCGGCGGACAGCACCTGAATCAGGTTGCCTAAATGGGGAACATTGTTCACATAAGGCAATGCGGAAGTAATTAATCGGCGTTTCATGCTGGCATGGTAGCAAAAAAAAGGAAAAAAGTCGAGGGTGGGCTGTCCAAGGACAGCTCCGCCCAAGGACGGGGCATTATTTTTACTGGATTACCGTAACCCTGTGTTTTTTTGCAATGTTGATTAAATTTTCATCCAGTGTACACAGTACCGCTTTTTTTCGTTCCGCCAGCTCAAGATAGGCTGCATCATAGGCCGAAAGATTGTAATCATTACATAAGCCCCATATTTTTCTGGAGTAAGCTGCACCAGTCTCAAAATCCGTTGTTAAACCGAGCGCGGACAATAATGGGAAAAACTGTACAATTTCCTCAACGGTATACCGTTTACGCCGGATCAGGTTTTTATAAATATTTGCAATTTCATACCACAATAAATTGGGCGTATATTTCTCATCCTCATTTTTTATTTTGGTATACAGCCTATCTGTCTGCGGATCTTTCTCGTCCGGAATAATCAATGCTCCAACAAAAGACGAATCAAATACATACACCATTACCGCCTGCCTTCTTCAATCGCTTCACGGATATTAAAATCTCCCGGCTTACCACGGTAGAGCTTCCGCATTTCAATAAGCGCATCTATAGCTTCATGATAAGTCATCTTTTTTTCCTGTTCAAAAGGGATGATTTTCGCCACAGGCTTTCCCCTCTTGGTAATGACGAAATCCTCGCCATTTTCAACTTTTCCTATAATCTGCGAAAAATGCGTCTTGGCCTCAAAGGTTCCAATGTGCTGGTTTACCATATTGCCCTCCTAATTAACCAGTTTAACAGACCAGTTTGATAAAAGCAAGCTTTCTGACAAAAATTCACGCAACACCTTGACATAATTCCTAAAAATCGATAGATTAGAATTAATTAGGGCACTTCCTAAGTGTCCCCATCGTCTAGCGGTTAGGACACCGGGTTTTCATCCCGGCAACCGGGGTTCGATTCCCCGTGGGGATGTACAGTAATGTATGGACAAAACTATCACCGTAATACGGCAGTCCGATAGCAGGAATTCCGGCTATGTTCCCGGTACCATGGAAGAGCGAATTTCCATGGTTTGGCCATTGACTTGTGAAGTCGTTTCATTGAGTAAAAAGTACGATGTTGAACAACCATTACAAAGACATATTGTCAATATTATCAGAAAAAAAAGCTAAATTTATCCTGGTTGGCGCATACGCCATGGCTGCGGTACTGCAGGAATGATGCACAACTTTTGCCAAGGAAAAAGTCGAAAAATACTAATTTTTGCCAACGAATATACTAGACATTACCGATGTCACAATCGATCACATTTTTCAATTTTTTTCCCTCCCGACTAATGCAAATTGAATCCAAAAAATTATCCGAAAGCGAAAATCTGTGGCTCAAATCCCTGCGAAATGACTTGGAGGTACGGAACATGGCAACTAAAACCAGAAAGAAACGCAGACAGACATATGAAGAAGTCTTCACCGAAGCCGGTATTATTCCCGTGGGGATTGCGATGAAAATACCCATAGAAATGATAGCCGAAGCAGTCCAAATGCCTGTTGAAAAAATCAATGCACTATCATCAATGAATAGTTAACAGAGAACAAGGAATGTCCATCACTGGTTTATCACTTTGTCACTGCAGAAAAAACCCGGCTTTATTGGTAACAATTGCCAAAAAAGCCGGGTACTCAATGTTCGGGAAGTCGCAAACATTCGGTTCAATACTTCCCTGGACGTATCCGGTTTAACGGCAAAATCCATCGCCGTCAGGCTAAGGTCGGGAAACACGGAAGCCGGAGACGTCTTGCCTGCTGAGCGGCCAGACGAAGTCCCGGTTCGCGGAACGGACATACGTGGCAAGGCTGTTGCTCCAGCCCCCGCCGCGACTCACGCGGTAAGACCCCGAGGACGCACCCATGGGATCCGTCTTTGCTCCACTGGTATAATGTCCATACCAGTCCCAGCACCACTCCCATACATTCCCACTCATATCATATAACCCCAAACCATTCGGTGCTTTCTTACCTACCTCATGCGTTCTACTTCCGCTATTGTCCCAATACCACGCTACATCTCCAACCGTATTGCTACCCGCATACGTGAAATTCCCCGGTGACCCATTACCCCCTTTCGCCGCATATTCCCACTGCGCTTCGGTCGGTAATCGATACCCTGTCGAACCAGCCACTATCTGCACTGCATCCCAAGTCGCATTATGGTTACTCGTTGGCATGGTTCCCCAGTCAGTAGGATTAGTACTCCCATTGATACGATACGCAGGGCTTAAGCCCTCCGCCATACTCAATCTATTGCAGAATACTATCGCATCATACCAACTCACCCTCTCAACCGGACGTCTTTCCTGTACTTCTCCTGCACAGACTGCGCAAAAAACCGAAAAAGCCCAACAGGTAAGTAGCCTGATTTTTGAATATCTTCAAAAATGTGCTCATCTGAACCATCAAAACGGCAAACACGCCCGTATCCCACACGATTATCAT
>WQXQ01000051.1 GCA_009784775.1 Treponema sp. | reverse complement strand
GATATTATCACCCCTGGCAGCTTTGCGGGTGCCGGTACCGGCAATTTTGAATGTTGCGCCCATAAGGGGCGGGGCCGCCAGAGTAGTAACCAGTGTCATCAGGATGATAACGGCAAAGAGCGGCTCGTTGAGAATCCCCGATGCAAGGCCAATACTGGCCAGGATAAGAACCATTTCGCCGCGGGATATCATCCCCATGCCGATACGCAATGCCCCCTTTCCGTTGAAACCCATCAGCAGGGCAGGACCGCCGCAGCCAATGATCTTTGTCAGAATAGCCGTTCCTGTGTATATTGCCCCAAAGACAAGCACCGGCGGTGAAAAAAATTCCCGGAAATTAACCATCATTCCAATGACTGCGAAAAAAACCGGTACAAAAAAATCATACACGCTCCGGACACGTTCCTGAATTACCGGACCAATGTCAGTTTTTGCAAGGGAAAGCCCGGCTATAAAGGCGCCAATTTTCATGGCCAGACCCTGCTTTTCAAAAAGCCCTGCAACCACAAAGGCAAGCCCCAACGCCAGCATGGAAAAATCGGCAGGATTTTTGAAAAACTTCAGAAAGGCAGCCACCTTTTTTGAGAACACCAATCCCAGAATAGTGAAGCCCAGCCATATCCCAAAGGCTTTACCCGAAATAGCCAGAATGGCGAATAATTTTAAGCTATTGGTAGAATGGGTTGTATCGGCAGCTACAGCCACTATGCCCAATACCACTGCCATGGCAATGATGCCCAGTACATCGTCAAAAACCGCCGCAGCCAGAATGGTTGACCCCTCAGGGGTATCCATCTTTTTTTGATCCGAAAGGATACGGGCGGTAATACCGACAGAAGTGGTGGTGGTGAGTATTCCCAAAAACAGACACCGGGGATCGGTAAAAGAGGTCTGGAGCAAAAAAACACCCACCAGATTGCCCGCAAGGAACGTTATCACAGCCCCTCCCAGACCAATCACCGCCCCTGCCACCGAATACCGGAGGAAAAGCCCAATATTAGTCTCCAGCCCGGAGACAAACAGCAATACGACCGAAGCGATGGAAGCAATCGCGTACAGTTCATTGCTTACCACCAGATACCCTGCTCCCAAACCAAAAACACCCTGAGGAAAACCCGGCAGGGGGATTCCTCCAAGGGCATACGGCCCAATGATGATTCCCGCTATAAGTTCTCCTAAAACCTGCGGCATCCCTATTTTTTTTGCCAATCTGCCCAAAAAACGGACCGCAAAAAACACTATTCCCAATTGAATAGCCAAAGCAGCCGCAAGCATATTGATTGATTCAGAATTCATACGCATTGTCAGTATATCGCAAAACCGGGAAATAGGGAAGAAAAATAAAACATGATTGACACAGTTCCCCCATTCTCGCTACACTGGTATATAAGGGGTTTTGTATCCCAATGAGCGAGAGTGGTGGAATTGGCAGACACGCCAGACTTAGGATCTGGTGCCTTTGGCATAAGGGTTCAAGTCCCTTCTCTCGCAGTCAACAATAATTAAAGAGGAAAATACAGTGTCCGTAACCAAAGCCATTACTCGCCTTGATAAGTCGAATGTCAAGCTCAGCCTGACCATTCCCAAAGATGATGTTCTGTCCCAGTACCAGAATCTACTCAAAGATTATAGCAAAAATGTGCAGATAGCCGGTTTCCGCAAAGGGAAGGTACCGCAGGAAGTACTGGAACGAAAGTTCGGCGAGGCGCTCAAAGGCGAAGCTCTGGGCAAAATCATGGAGAAAGCTATCGAAGAAGTGTTTGACGATAATGGGCTTCCCGCCGATGAACGGCCCCTGGCTTATTCCCGCCCGGAGATAGAGGAAGAGCCCACGCTTGATTTTGACAAGGATTTATGTTTTTCACTGATCTACGATGTGCTGCCAAAAGTAACGGTCGGCCAGTGGAAAGGGCTCACGGCAGATGTGCCGGACGTTGTTATAGACGAGGAAGACATAACCCGCGACCTGGAAGAAGTGCGGGAACGTAACTCCGTTGTCATTGATCGGGACGAAGGCGCCGCCGCCCAGAGCGGAGATGTGGTAACGGTCGACTATTGCGAGCTGGGGGAAGCCGATGAAGAGATACCCCATTCCGATCGGAAAGATTTCGCCTTTACCCTGGGAACCAATATGAATGCGTACCAGCTTGACGATGACATTATCGGAATGAAAAAAGGCGAAACCAAAGTTGTCCAAAAGTCCTTCCCGTCGGATGGCCCCGATGATGATTCGCTGCTTGCGGGAAAAAACCCCAAACTCAGGGTAACGCTGAAAACCATTAAAGAGAAAAAACTCCCCGATCTGGATGATGAACTGGCGCAGGATGTTGATGAAAAATTTAAAACCCTTGCCGATCTGAAAAAGAATATACGGGAACGCCTGGAAAAAAGCCTGACGCTCCGCATGAAAGACATAAAGGTGAGCAATTTGCTCGAAAAAATCATGGAGAACACCCCGGTAATACTCCCCGAATCCATGATCAGGGTAGAGATTGAAGGGCGGCTGCGTAATATGGCGCGGCAATTTGGCATTGAACCCAGTCAATTGCTGCAAATGATGGCCGGAAAAGACGGCGGTTTGCAGGAAATCGAAGGAAGAATGCGGCCTCAGGCGGAAAAAGCGCTCCATTCACGGCTTATTGTGGAAGCCATCATGGAAGCGCAGGGCATCGAGGCCAGTGAGGCGGATATCGAGAAAGAACTGGAAAACATTGCCGTCGATGCAAAAATGCCTCTTGAAGACGTACGGAAACGATATGGAGAGGGCAACGCCCTGGAATACATCAGGGACAGCATCAGAGAGACAAAAGTATTCGATCTGCTCCTGGCAGAAAATACCATAAAAACCGGTTCCAGGGTAAAATACCTAGACTTTATGGGCAAAAATGATTAAATTTAACAATATGAATGAACAAATGAACAGTCTGGTTCCCATTGTGGTTGAGCAAACCGGAGCAGGGGAACGATCCTATGATATTTTCTCCCGGCTTTTGAAAGATCGTATTGTATTTATTGATGGGGAAATCAATGATTTGAACGCGGATCTGGTAGTGGCACAATTGCTGTTTCTGGATGGGCAGGACACGGAAAAGGATATCAATCTGTATATCAATTCACCGGGAGGCTCGGTTACCGCGGGACTTGCCATTTACGATACCATACAGTACCTCAAGTCTGATGTGCAGACCATTTGTCTGGGACAGGCGGCAAGCATGGCAGCCCTCATTGTCGCGGCCGGAGCGCCGGGCAAGCGGCTGGTGCTGCCATCGTCGCGTATGCTTATCCACCAGCCTTGGGGAGGCGCATCGGGACAGGCCCGTGATATTGGCATACAATCCAAAGAAATAATCCGCCTTAAAAAAATGACTATCGACTATTTTGCCCGGCATACCGGCAAGTCCCCTGAAAAAATTGCCGCCGATATGGAACGGGATTTTTATATGTCGGCGGAAGATGCCGTTGCCTATGGCGTGGCAGATCGTATATTAACGAGGGAAAAAAATGGCACGGCTTCGTAATACCAGCGCTCCTGTTGAGCGGATTTGTTCTTTTTGCGGCAAGAGCGGCGATATGGCCCGCAGACTTATTGCCGGACCGAATGATGTGTTTATTTGTGACGAATGTGTGGAGGTATGCCGCAAGATACTTTCAGACGAGGATGAAGAGCTTTCCAATCAGTTTACCGGAGACATACCCACACCCAGAGAAATTAAAATGTACCTTGACCAGTTTGTGATTGGTCAAAATGATGCGAAAAAGGCCCTGTCGGTGGCGGTATACAATCACTATAAACGAATCGCCAATCCTGCCAAAAACCATCCCAGCGATGTTGAAATTGAAAAATCAAACGTATTGTTGATTGGCCCCACCGGTACGGGAAAAACCTTGCTGGCCAAAATACTTGCCCGAAAACTGAAAGTCCCCTTTGCCATTGTCGACGCAACCACCCTTACCGAAGCCGGTTATGTGGGTGAGGATGTCGAGAACATTTTATTAAAACTGATTCAAAACGCCGGCGGAAATATCGCCGCTGCCGAGCGGGGCATTGTATACATTGACGAAATCGACAAAATTGCCCGCAAGGGAGAAAATGTTTCGATAACCCGCGATGTATCCGGCGAGGGTGTCCAGCAGGCGCTGCTCAAAATAATCGAGGGGACTGTCGCTTCGGTGCCGCCTCAGGGCGGACGCAAGCATCCCAATCAGGAGATGATCCGTATCGACACCACCAATATACTGTTTATATGCGGCGGCGCCTTTGTTGGCCTTGATAAATATATTGCCCGCAGGGTGGTGCAGCATCCCCTTGGCTTTGGATCCGAAGCCGGCGGCAAAGAAAAAAGCCTTAAGGAACTTTTTGAAGCGCTGCATCCGGATGACCTTATCCACTTTGGCATGATTCCCGAATTTATCGGCAGGCTTCCCATTACGGTAAGCCTTGAAGATCTAAAGCGCGAAGAACTGCGGCGGATTATCACCGAACCGCAAAACGCCATAGTCAAACAGTATCAGGCTTCTCTTGCCTACGATAATGTAAAACTGGAATTTACCGAAGGGGCGATAGACGCCATTGCCGATACTGCCATCAAGCAAAAAACCGGGGCGCGCGGTCTGCGGGCCATTGTCGAAAAACTTATGACCGATGTAATGTTTGAAATACCTTCAATGAAGGGGACAAAACAGGTCGTTATTACTCAGGATGTGGTTGAACGATCTGAGTTACCGGTAATTGAATTGCTCCAAAAAAGCGCATAACGCGCACTTTTTATAGAGGGTAGCCCTTGAAACGCAGCGGCAACGCAAAGAAAGCCGGGTTCTCCTCTTTTTTTTCCGGTCTTAAGCTGCCGGATTTGCCCCTGGGTAATGGCGAAAAATTAACCGAAGAGGCTTTTGCCTTGCTTCCCCTGCGCGATCTGGTACTGTATCCCAATACGGTTGTTCCCATTTTTATCACTGCTCATCCCGGCATAGCCGCTCTTGAAGAAGCGCTCCGCCGTGATAACCGGCTGTTTGCCGTCTGTCAGAAAAAAAAGGAACCGGGTCAGGACAATGAAGAAATCTGGCCGGTTGGTACTGTTGTCCGTATCCTGCAGCATTTGAAACTTCCCGATAATACATTCCGCCTGGTATTGCAGGGGGAATACCGGGGCAGAATACTCAATACGGAAAAGCAGGATACATATACGCTGGTACATGTCGAGCCGATAGCTATGGAACTTTTTTCTGATCCGCCGCTGCCGGAAGACATTGCCCTGTTGCGGGCTGTACAGCGCTCTTTTATCCACTATGGCGAGCTTTCAAAAAAAATTGGTTCGGAAACACTGCTTGCGGTTGAACGTGCGGAAAATCCTGAACGCGCGGCCAATTTGGTCTGCAATGCAATGCAGTTGAAGCCTGAGAAAAAAGTTGAACTGCTTGCCATTGCCGGGGTCAGGGAGCGGCTTTGCGCGATTCTTGAAACCATGGAACGGGAAAATGAGATACTGGGAATCCAGAAAAATATTTCCGGCAAAGTAAAAAGCCGCATGGAAAAACATCAGCGCGAGTACTACCTGAACGAACAGCTTAAGGAGATTAACAAAGAGCTGGGGAAGGATAAGACCACGGATGAGTTTGCCGATTTGGAGAAACAGATTGCCGAAAAGGCGCCCCCGGCGGAAGTGACCGCTAAAGCCGCCAAAGAAATTGGCCGTTTGCGGAAACTCCAAACCTTTTCACCGGAAGCAGGCGTGTTGCGGGGTTACCTTGAGTGGATAAACGATCTTCCCTGGAGTAACTGCAGTGTGGATTCAGGCGATCTTGACGAATCGGAACGAATACTTGATGAAGACCACTTCGGCATGAAAAAAGCAAAAGACCGCATCATCGAATTTATCGCAGTACGACAGTTGTTGAGCAGAAACGAAGAAGGGACTGGGGACTGGGGACTAGGGACTAGGGATGGTTATTCGCAATCTGAATGTGTTGACAAGCAGATTAACTTACTGACCACGCTCCCCAGTCCCCAGTCCCCAGTCCCCAATCCCCATTCCATAAAAGGTCCCATTCTTTGTTTTGTAGGGCCTCCGGGTACGGGTAAGACCAGCCTTGGCAGATCGGTAGCGCGGGCATTGGGAAGGCGTTTTGTCCGGATTTCGCTTGGCGGACTTCGGGATGAAGCTGAAATACGCGGCCACCGGAAAACCTATGTTGGCGCTCTTCCCGGTAAAATAATCCAGTCCATGCGCAAAGCGGGAACAATGAACCCCGTTATTCTGTTAGATGAAATTGACAAACTTTCCAGCGACTTCAGGGGAGACCCCGCCAGCGCCCTGCTTGAAGTGCTTGATCCGGAGCAAAATGCGACATTCACCGATCATTACATGGAGCTGCCGTATGATCTTTCCCGGGTGCTGTTTGTTACTACGGCCAATTCACTGCATGGCATACCGTATCCCCTATTGGATCGCATGGAAATAATTGATATTCCCGGTTATGGCGAAAATGAAAAGCTGGCCATCGCAAAACAGTTTCTTGTTCCCAAAGCGCTAAAGGAAAACGGGCTTGCGCAGGCGCGTTTATATTTTACGGATGATGCCTTACGGGGTATTATTCGTCACTGGACAATGGAATCCGGCGTGCGCGGCCTTGAACGGGAAATAGCCCGCTGCATCAGGCGCATCGCACGAAAGGCAGTTGCCGCTGGTTATGGCGCGGCCGATGGTAAACCGATAAGCGAATTCAAAAAAACATTGAAAAGCGATGGTCTGGAAAAATTATTGGGCAGGCGGAAATATAAAAACGATGTGGTCTTCAAAGAGGCAAGGGTAGGGATAAGCTGCGGACTTGCCTGGACCGAAACCGGCGGCGCCATATTGCCGGTGGAAAGCGCCCGTTTTGCTGGCAACGGAGAACTTATTCTTACCGGAAACCTTGGCGATGTGATGAAAGAAAGCGCCCGTACTGCCCTCTCCTGTCTTCGCAGCATACAGAGCAATTATCGTTTTATGGTAAACGATATCGGCAAAACCGATTTTCACATTCACGTTCCCGAGGGGGCCATTCCCAAAGACGGCCCTTCGGCGGGTATCGCCATTGCCGTATCCCTGCTTTCAACTCTGTGCCAAAGAGCGCCCCGTTCCGGCATTGCCATGACCGGCGAGCTTACCCTTACCGGGCGCATCCTGCCAATCGGCGGCCTTAAGGAAAAACTCCTTGCCGCCATTCGTAACGGCATGGAAAAAGTACTTTTACCCGCCGACAATCGCAGTGAATGGGACGAACTTGACAAGGATATCCGCGCCGCCATTACCGTTGCATTTGTCGAAACTGCCGCTGAAGCATTTGCGCTATTATTTGACAAAGATATTAAAGCTGCAACAACACAAAAACGTAAAAATTAAACAGTTTATATACACCGCAATTCGCGCCCGGCTGTCATTTTCAGTGCCGGCAATTCCTGCGAACATTCCGGTTTTGCCAACGTGCAGCGGGGGGCAAATGGGCAACTTTGGTTGCCCTTGCAACCTTGGCTGCTATCTTCGCCCGGCGCGCTTACTTTACCGGGAATGGCGGGGAGCCGTTCCTGAGTGTAGTGGCTGCCAAATCGCGGCGATGAAGCAAGCAGCGCTTTGGTGTAGGGGTGCATTGGGTTGTTGATAATTTCCTGCGCGGCCCCTGTTTCCATTGCCAGCCCGCCGTACATGACCATTATGCGATCTGAAATATCGGCTACCAGTTCAATGTCATGGCTGATAAAAATAATCGATATACCCCGCGTACGGCGCAGGTTTTTTAACAGATCAACAATTTGTTTTTGTATTGTCACGTCTAACGCCGTGGTTGGTTCGTCGGCAATTAAAAGCTCGCAGCCTTGCGCCAGCGCCAGCGCGATTCCGATGCGCTGTAACTGCCCGCCGGAAAATTGATGAGGAAAATTGCCCAGCCGTTCTCTGCCGCGCTCAAGTCCCGTCTCGGCCAGCAGCGCTGCCGCTTTTTCAAGCGCTTCCTCCTTGCCGATATTCGGATCACTGTTTCTGAATGTCTCAAAAAACACGCTGCCCATGTTCTGCAATGGGTCAAACGAACGTCCCGGTTCCTGAAAGATCATGCCAATTTTCTTTCCCCGGTATTCCCGCAGTTCAGCCGTACTGAGGCCAAGCATCTCTTTCCCGTTATACAAAATCGACCCGTTCACCGCCGCATTTTTCGGCAGCAGTCCCGGTATCGCCATGGTACTCACGCTTTTCCCCGACCCGCTTTCACCCACAATGCCCAACGTTTCACCTTTAGTTAGAGCAAAAGAAAGACCCCGCACAGCAGGAATGAGTGTCAGTTTTTTCCCGCGTAATACGGAGAAGGTAATGTGTAGGTCTTTTACAATGAGGAGGGGTGCGGCTTTGCCGCATTGGGGACTGGGGACTGGGGACTGGGGTTTGCGATTCGGATTATTGGGGTACGTATGAGTAGTATTATCGTGCTTTGAAATAACAGGAGATAGGTCGGAAGTGCCATCATTCTCCGGACAACAATGCCTTCGGCAACTGCGTACCCCAGTCCCCAGTCCCCAGTCCCTAGTCCCCTTTTTCTTCTTCCGCGAAAAAAAAGTGTGATATGGATCGAAATAATCCCGCAGTGCGTCTCCGATAAAATTAAACGCCAGTGTGACGCCTAACAGAAACCAGACGGGGGTTAATAGCCAGGGAAAGGCGCGTAAATTTGCCAGGGTTGAAATGTCACGCCGGATAAGGCTGCCCCAACTGACTGCGGGGTCGGTTATACCCAATCCCAGATAAGAAAGAACAGTTTCGGTCATGATAAAACCGGGAACGCTCAGCGCGATGCTGACAATTAAAAGGCTGGCAATTTGCGGAATGATGTGGTTCAGAATGATTAATGGCGAGGGGATCATTTCCAGTTTGGCATTAAGGACAAATTCTTCACGTTTTATCGCATGAACCATGCCGCGTATGGTACGGGCTGATCCCGGCCAGCTTACCAGCGAAAGGATTATCGTGATCATCATGTATGACTGGCCGGTGTCCATGGTAGAGGCCATGAGGGAGCGAAGAAACAAAATCAGGTACAGGCTGGGGATCAACATGAGGAATTCTGAAAAGCGCATGATCGACCAGTCCGTTATGCCGCCGTAGTAGCCGGAAAGTCCGCCGAAAAACACGGCCAGGGCAAGCGAAATAAAGGTTGCCACAAAACCAATGGTCAGCGAAATCCGCGAGCCGTATACGATGCGGGAAAAAAGATCACGGCCCAGGCTGTCTGTACCCATGATAAAAACCGGGTAAGAACCGGGATCGGTGGTCACCAGATGGCGCTGGGCGGGAATAATCCCCCACAGCCGGTACGATTCGCCTTCGCCGAAAAACTGAATGGGCGTATAATGATCCCGTATGCGGGCGTATTTCCAGGTGACGGTATTGGTTACCCGCCATTCCTGCGCCTGTAATGTTCCATTGTAAAAACGCACATTGGGCGGATGATAACTTTTATCGGGGAAAGAAGTGTTCGGTGAATAAGGAGCAAAAAATTCGGCAAAGGTCATCATCAGATACAACAAAAACAAAACAATGAGGGAGACAAGACCGATGGGGCGTGTTTTCAGATACACTGCAAACCGTTTCATGCCGCGTCCTCACTCTTTCCCGTAGCGTACGCGGGGATCAACCAGCGCCAGCAGAATGTCGGCTAATGCCATGCCCAGCAAAACCAAAAATGAAATAAACATGATATTGGCAAGCACCAGATTAATGTCCTGCTGGATAACGGCCTCGTACATAAGCCTGCCAATGCCCGGATAGGCAAAAATAATTTCAAGGATCAATGAACCGGAAAAAAGGCCGGCGAGCATATTGGCGCTGCTGGTAATGTAAGGGTTCAGGGTATTGCGGAAGGCATGGGCAAAATAGATTCGCCACTCGGCGATGCCCCGCGCGCGCAGGCTGGTGATGTACGGCTGGCCAAGCTGGTCAAGCATGGTTGCCCGGATCATCCGCAAGGTGCCGCCAATGCCGCCCAGAAAGGCCGCCAATAAAGGCAAAAAGACATGATGCGCGTACGAAAATACAAAGCGCGCCGGCGCTTCAGCAAAAGGGAAGGGAGGGTAGGCCGTTACCGGAAAAAGCCCGGTAACCGATGCGAATAATTGCAAAAGGATCAATAACAACAGGCCCGGAAATGCGTGTAAAGCCAATGCGATAAAGGTAACGGCAATATCGGTTTTGGTTCCTGCCTTGGTGGAAAAGTATACCCCCAACGCAAATGAAAAAACGGTAATGAGTATCAGTGAAATGACGTTTAACAATAGCGAATTGAGCAAGCGTGAGGTAATTAAAAAAGAAACCGGCGCCCGGGAAATAAGGCTGACACCCAAATCGCCGTGGGCAATAACCCGGTTCAGCCAGCGAAAATACTGGACATAAAACGGCTGATCCAGCCCAAACTCGGCGCGGTATGCGGCAAATTGCTCTGCGGTAAAATTCCGGTTATCCGTGCCGCCGCGAGTCGCATCGCTGCCCATCAATTGCTGCATCATAATCTGGTCAACAATATCACCCGGCGCCAGCGCCATCAACCCAAACACCGCCAGCCCCAACAGAAACAGCATGACAACCATGGTCACCAGCCGGTTGGCAATGTAAGCGAGTAAGGGAAAGCGCCTTTTGAAAGCATAAAAAGGTTTTAATAAGGAATGAGGAATTAGCAATGAGGAATGAGGGGATAGGGACTGGGGACTGGGGACTGGGGACTGGGGTTTGCGATTCGAATTATTGGGGTGTGTATGAGCAGTATTATCGTACTTTGAAGTATTAGGAGACAGGTCGGAAGCACTGTCGTTTTCCGAACAACGCTCCCCAGTCCCTAGTCCCCAGTCCCCAATCCCCATCTTCTACTCTCTCCCCAAAAACGCATGCGCTGTTTCGGCGCCGTTTAAGTTATCGTAATAGACATTGGTAAAATCCCAGCGGTTTTGTATGGCCCAGAAACTTCTGGAACGCATCAGATAGATCACCGGACATTGTTCCAGAATCAGGCGTTGGTATTCATCCCAAATGCCTCGTGCTTTTTCCTTGTTTATGGTATAACTTCCCTCATTGTACAGGTAATCAATGCGCGCTTCCCAGTCGGTGTGCGGTGTTTCCTGCAGGGGATGCCACAGGTGGAGGTTGCCGCTTGACGGCCACACATTGGATCCTTGCGTGGGGAATAGGTTAGCGCCCAGCCCGATCATGATCGATTGCCAGTCATAGGTCGCTGTAAGCTGTTCCACCAATTTTTGAAAATCAGTTGCGCGGATATTTACTTTGATGCCCACTTTGCGAAGTTCATCAACTACAATCGAGGCAATATCGGCAGTGATGGTATTGTCAGCGGCAAAAGCAAGATCGAATTCAACGCGGCGGTCTTTTGAATCCCGCAGTAAACCCCGGCGGTCTTTGGTAAAGCCAATCGACTCCAGCAGTTCCAGTGCCCGCTGCGGATCGTATTGGTACTCAATAACAATGTTGGGATTATAAAAAGGATTAGGCGATGGAAAAAAATCAAGTTTGGGTTCAGCAAGACCACGGTACACCTGCGCGTTGATTCTGTCGCGGTTGAGCAGGCAGGACATTGCCTGACGGAATTCTTTTTGGGTAAACCACTCATAGTGGGGAACATTGCTGTTTTGGGGGTTTTGGTTAAAGCTCCACAAACCCGCCCCTATACTTCCTTCGGCATTGAACACGGTATATGGTGCGTTAGCCCTGTTAACCAGTTCGTTCAGGTCTTCGGGCCGCGCCGTATAGGTTTCCAGATTCCCCTGCCTGAAAACCAGGTACTGGGTATTTTGATCGGGCAATATCTGCACAATATTTTCTTCGATGTACGGAATGGAAAGTCCATTACGGTCCTTGTTCCAGTAATCGGAGTTCCGTTTGAACACCAGCCGCTGGCTTTGCGCATATTCAACCAGAAACCATTCACCCATCGAAGGAATCAATTTGGGATCCGATGCAACGCTGAACAGATCAAGTACGCCCTGAACGCCGTTTGCATTTTTTGCCGGCTCATACATATGCCGCGGACCAAAGTCGCGATTGGTAGTCAGTAAGGGATCGGCCACAATGCGGGGAAAGTGAAACTTAAACCGTTTATCATCAATTTTTTCGATGGTAATGCGCGCCTCGGTACCATCTTCCATGGTAAGAAACTGGCCGTTATATGCTGAGCTCTGAAACCGTTCATCGCCCTCAATTTCATTGTACCAGAAAATTACATCATCGCTGGTAACGGGAATCTTTCTGTTTGAATCGTAATAACTCCAGTACAGGTTATCCCGCAGTGTATAGATCACGTCCAGCGTTTGATTTGCTTCATTGACGACAATCTGCGGGGACGCGCATCGCGGCTTCCATTCACGGCGCACCACATCATAATCGACAAGGAAGTCGGTCATCCTTCGCACAATAGCGTTGGTCTCGGCATCCCGTTCGGCAATCAGGTGGTTAAAACTCTTGGGGTCTTTTATCATACTGGAATGCCATGTTCCCCCCAGCGTACCCGGCACAAATTCCTCGCCCCGCCAGGGCTTGGTTTGCGTCTTTGCCAGCAATTCCTGCAAACCCTCGGCATTCAGCGCCTCAAGTTCTTCCAGCGTCAATTCATCGGCCCTGGAGCAGGAAAAATGGGTAAACGCTATGCACACAAGCAACAAAACAGAGAATAATTTCATGGTATAAATTCCTTTATAAAATAAGATAGTATTAAGCCAATGCCAACCACAAAACAGAAAATCCAGCCAGCCGAACCAGTGAACATTTTGTCTTCTTTTAGATAATACTGTTCCATATCTGCAGGATTAAAATACACGGTTACTTTGTCGCCTTCTTTCAGTTTTATGAAATTAAAATAAACCCGTCTATAACAGGTATCATTTATGGTATACGACAACACCGGGTGAAGTCGGTGATATCTGTTATTTATGCCTTCCATGTAGGATTTTTTGCTTGATTCGTGACCGGTTACACTTCCTTCGACATATTCCGTACACGCTCGTCGTTTTTTCGTTTTTGCAACCAACAAATAAACGCCATTAAAAATAAATCCCAAGCCAAAAATAATTAACAATTGCTCAAACATCATAAGTATATAGTATGATCATTTTTTTTGTTTTTGTAAAGCCTTTTTTTACCGATTTTTCAACGGTGAACGGGGGAGTTGCTTGTCACCGCCGAAGCTGTTACCGTGTCTTAGACAACATGCCGTTATTTATTTTATATCTTCTTTGAATATTTTTCATAAAATTTTATTAGTTTTTCCTTTTTCAATTCTCCTTTTGCCATATCCATTATTTTATTATACAGCATTTCGTCTTTGCAATTAAATTCATAACCATTTATGTCCAAAAACACCAGTGAACTTGCCAACGCTACACGTTTATTACCATCCAAAAACGGGTGATTTTGACAAAGATGGTACGCATACGCGGCTGCCATTGCGGGAATTGTTTCGTGAAGATAATTTCCACTAAAACTTGCTTCGGGCATATAAATCGCAGAACTCAATAATTTTATATCACGAACGCCATATATACCGCCATAATTTCTTATTTGATCTTCCAGAATGAGCATTATTTCAGACAAAGTTAAAAAATTAATCATTATTTACTCACCGAGCCTCTTTAATACCTTACCATATTTTTTATTTATTTTTTCCAGTGAATTTAAAATATCATTTTGTTGATTTTGTCCATTTTGAGGCGATAAGATTAAATTTTTCCCATCAGTGCTAATTTCAAAAGAAGTATCATTTGAAATATTCAATAATTCCATAATAGGTTTGTCTATTACCAAAGCGACGCTATTTCCATGTTGGATCAGTCTTTTTACCATAAAATCCTCCAAATATAAAAGTCATTATTTATATTGTATACACATTGTGGATACTTGTCAAGCGCCTTTTTGGTAAAATATGCTGTTTCCCCAGATTATAGGGAAAGTATTAATTCGCAGAATCTCACACAAAGGCGCCAAGGCGCGGAGTATGCAAAGGACGCAGCGAAAAGAATGCAAGACAGACAACAATTTCGTGATCTTTGCGCCTTGGCGAGAACTCTTTTCTGATAAGTCACAGGACGTTGGCCCCGGAACTAGAATGATACCGGTTCCGTTGCGGTGCCAATGTGATTTTTATGACAAGTATGTGTCTATTTCTTTTTTCCGCCTCCTTGATTTGCATTATTAGGGGTTGTATTTAATTGTTTCCCCCTATTTCCTTGATTCTGATCATACGTCCTGTTGGTGCCAGACGTACCTTTATTTGCATTTTTAATGTCTGCTGAATGATTAGGTTTACCCATATAATTGATTCCTTTACGGTGTTTAAGTCTCCGCAGACTTATTTCAAATCCTCATACGAGGCTTTGTTGATACATTGCTGTTAAGGTCTTGTAGTTCCTGTACTATATACAATACGGTAAGTACCAGTAGAGGTGGAAGAATATGGATCCACTCTAATATAAACCGTGCCGTTTGAATTGGCAGTAAAAAATGCCGGCGTATCCCAATTCCTATCCTGCTGGGAAGACCAAATCTGTGTTCCATTACTATAATAAGCTTGTATAACAACATCTGCCGTTTGAGTTCCAGAGTAATTATCTTTATCATCCACCCATATTCGATATGTTGTACCGTTAACAATCGTAAACGAAAAAAAATCACCCTCTGTATGTATCCAGCTGCTTGTGATTGTGCTATGCCATACACCATTGGCAAGAGTACTCTTTATAATAGGTGTTAATACCCAAACCGAAGAAGATTGCGGGCTTGTTCCCGCACTGTTTTCAGCATCGACTCTATAATAATAAGAGACATTATTGTTTAAACCAGTATTTATATATGAAGTTGTGGTTCCCGAAACATAACCAACCAATGTATAAGTCCCAGATGAGGAAGTTGAGCGCCAAATATTATACCAAGTAGGAGTAGCACCAGAAGTTGGCGCGTTCCAGGTTACTCTTACACTGGCTGGTGTTAGAGCGGTTGCCGAAACACTTGTGGGAACACCAGGTACTAAAGGATTACTATCCGTTGTTGCCGAAGCACCAGAAACAGGAGACGACTCACTTCTCCCAGCGCTATTCCGTGCGTCTACTCTGTAAAAATATCTAGTCGAAGCGTTTAATCCAGTATCCATATATGAAGTTGTGGTTCCCGAAACATTGCCTATCTCTGTATAAGTACCAGATGAGGAAGTTGAGCGCCAGATATAATATGAAGACGGAGTACCACCGTATAACGGCGCATTCCAAGTAATTCGTATACTGCTCATAGATTGAGCTGTTGCAATAACATTTCTAGGAGATCCTGGAAAGTCTTCTATCGTAGCAGGAACTGGAGAAGACAGCAAACTTTTTCCTGTGCTGTTTTGTGCATCTACTCTGTAATAATAAGTGTTTCCGCTTAAACCAGTATCGGTGAATGTATTTGTGGTTCCCGAAACATTACCTATCTCCGTATAAGTACCAGATGAAGATGTTGAACGCCAGATATTATACGATGTCGGAATACCGCCAAAAGAAGACATATTCCAAGTGATTAGTATACTGCTACTAATAGTTTGAGCAGTTACCGTAACATTTATAGGAGTGTCTGGAATGATTGTAGTGCTGCCGATAATGTAAGTTTCAGTTAATATTTCGCTGTCAACTAATCCTGTTTTCATTGCAACGGCTTTTAATGTAGTATCATTATTTATTGTTATTGCCGTTGAATAAAAAGAACTGCCAGTTGTCGGATTACTGCCGTCAAACGTGTAAAAAATTGCTGCGTCTGGCATAGTTGTTGTTAATGTAACAGTCTGGCTCGATGTATAATTTCCTCCCGCAGGTGCAGCAGTAGGTTTTACTACTCGTACAGGCTGAATAGGCAAATTGATAGTATAACTTTCTGTTAAAATTTCACTGTTGTTCATGCCAGATTTTATGGCAATGGCTTTTAACGTTGTTGTTTCACTAATGGTTATAGCACTTGAATATTTGGTACTACTGATATTATCGGTTCTAGGGGTGGTTCCATTAATGGTATAGTAAATTTCTGCGTCTGGGATAGTGGTTGTCAGAGAAACTGTTTGTACTGCTGTGTAGTTTCCTCCCGCAGGTGCAGCAATAGGTTTTGCAACAGATTGCGTAGTGGTAGTATTGGAAGTGTTTCCATTGTCACAAGCTAATGTGATGAAAGTTGTAAGTATAATTACAGTAAGAATGGCAAAAAATCCGACACGTTTTTTTGTATTGTTCATGTAAAACTCCTTATTTTATTCTGAATCACCATACGGAACAGGCTTAGTTCCGCCTCCTGCTGCCGCTTGATTCCGTACCCCGCTTCTGCTGAGAGCGGGGTACCGATTTAGCTTTGCGCAATCAGCACGAAATCTGAGCGCACTTCTCGAATGTGTTTTAATAACGTACCGCCGCCTCTCGCTGAGCTCTGGGTTACCAGCTTCAGCGAATATGCCGCTCCTGGATTCAGTCCGGCGGGCACAATCACTTTCAATGTACGCGGCTCGTTTACCGCGATAATCGGTACTTTTACCGGTGTGCCGCCTTCTACCGGATCAAAGTACAGGCCTACTTCGGCTTCGTGTACTTCGTCGCAGCTGATTTTCAGGCCATAGCCGTGAATCGTCAGTAGGTTGCCCAAGGTTGCCGCTTCATCAACCAGCCCGGTTGCTTCGTCGGTGATTTCGGCAATCAGCCCTTCGCTCTGATCAATGCCGCTGAACTCGATTTTGACCTTGTGTTTCAGGTATTCACGGAAGCCCGCGCTGGTTTGCAGCCGTGCCATTGGAAACACGCCGTCAGGTAGACGGGTTTCGGAACCATCGTACTCGCCTGGAATACGCAGTCGCAGGTTAAACAGAGGGGTTTTGATTTTGTAGCCGTCTGCGACCAAGTAGTGGATCAGCTCCATACCGGCAGTCAGACCATCCTCAATAACCTTGGGGTTGGTGGCGATGTTGTACACATCTGCCTTTGAAGCGATGCCGTGAATATCCAGCTCCGGCTGGTGCACGGCCCGCAGATTGTACGGCTTTTTCGCCTCAGGCAGAAACGCATGAGTAAATTTCGCCACAATCTGGTGGATCACGTCTTTCACATGGAAATCAAGTGCCATTAGAGAACTCCTTTTTTGTTTTTTTCGCTATAGATCACGCCAAGACGCGAAAATGCCAAGATCGCCAAGAATAAGAAGGGTTGGGTATGGCGTATTAAACAATAACGCGAATACCTACCTTTTTTCTCCCCTTGGCGTCCTTTGTGATCTCCGCGTCTTGGCGTGAAAAAATGGGAATATTTGTTCTTTATTCTTTCATTGTTCTCTATATATAGGGGGGGGGGGGGGG
>WQXQ01000050.1 GCA_009784775.1 Treponema sp. | reverse complement strand
TCTGCCAATGATCCACCGAGACCCCTTTGATAGATTGCTTATCGCAACTGCTATTACGGAACAAATGACGCTCATTACTGATGACGAAAATATCGCCAAATACGAAGTGTCTCAAATCTGGTAAGCAAGAATGACAGAAGAAGAAGCTGCGAACCAAAGGTTCGAAACTTTTAATGAGTTTTTTATCAATAATACAGAAAAACTGACTTTTGGTCCTAATGGCTCGCCATATATGGCGCGCGATTGGCTTAGCCAACGTGAGATGCGCGCTTGGGGACTGGAAAACCAAGCAGTCAATTATATTATCAAAAAAGCGATAGACGAACACAAACCCCCTGCCCAGATCATTAATGAATTGGTTGGGGAAAAACTGGCTGTCGCTGTATAACTGCTCACTGTTCCCTTCCTCACTGTCCCCCCAACCCCCTAATCCGCGTTAATTTCGGCTTTGGTGATATTCGCGCCATTTTTATCGTTAGCGCTCACTATTTAAAAAGTTCAGTTTGTTTAATTTCCATTTTTGAAAAAGCAAATAACTTTTTCCCTAAATCTTTAATTGAAGCGCCTATGAGGTATACCGTATTGTCAATAATCAAAAAACGGTCGTGGAAACGGGTTGATTTATTAATAATTATTGGAGCGTATTGCGAATTATGTTTTTTCAAATCTAACTGTAGTTGACTGGAAATTTGCTTTGTATAAATTTGAGCACTTACTTTTGACTGCCGTTTTGATAAAAGAAGTAATACGCTTTCGTCAATATAATTATCTACTAATACTATTGATTTTTTTGCTGATTTAATCAGGTTGGAGACAAAAACATAAGCGTCGAAAATCTCGCCTTCGTAAAAAATACCCTGTACCGGCGGCAATGATGTTTTTACAAAAAAATCAATTTTTTTCTCTGTTTTTGACACACGACTTTCTAAACGCTCAAACCTTTTATTAACCGCATAACCTTTCAATAAGTAGTTTTTCAATACATGATTAGCCCAAATTCTGAACTGAATACCTCTGTTTGATTTTACACGATAACCAACTGATAAAATCATATCTAGATTGTAGTATTCCATTTGGTACACTTTGCCATCTGCGGCAGTTGTCGCAAATTTTGCGACAACTGAATCGCCATTGCGACCTTTTCCAACTGTCGCAAATTTTGCGACAGTTGAATATTCTGCCAGTTCTTCTTTTAGAGCATTACTGATATGTTTTCCTATGGTCTTTATATCTCTGTCAAACAAATTGGCTATTTGCTGTCTGTTTAACCAAGCATTTTCATTTTCCAACCTAACCTCTACCGCAATAGTATTGTCTGGCTGATACATGATTATTTCGCATTTATTCATACTATACAATTGTATACAGCTTTTTAGATTTATTCAACCTGGTTGTCCCGGTTCGCCACTACGGAAAAGCGGTAATTGATACTCTGCATTGCTATAAAATCCAAACCAATAGTTATGCTAAGACCACTTAATTGGGCGTTTAGCTATTAACGTATTTGCAGAGTCTCTTATTTCATCAGGAAATTGAGCTGCGATATTTACATCAGAGCGTTTTTCTTCTGTTTTTAACACACGGATTTTTTCTATTCTTGATGTTCCATCCGGATTTGTAATGCATTTTATCGGATAAACAGGCATCGTTGTTGGATTTTTAGAAAACCGGCCTTTAACGATATTCATATTTTCTATTGTCATTAAAGCTTTGTAATACTCCTGTTGCCTTGAAGGAGCCTTATCACCTAAATAAAGGGCGTCTATATCTGTTGTATAAAAATTGATTTGAGCTAATTCATAATCTCCGTGTAAAAATTGTTCCACTAGTTTTTTGGGATTAAGCCATCTCAATTTTCTGCGGCGCACATTGACAGTACTATCTTCTTTATGTTTTAACCTGCCATAAAACAGGTTATATCCGTCTATATATACTCTAATTAGCATTTGCTACCCTATGAAGTTACAAAAATATGGGGGCTTTCGCCCCCCCCAATACCGAAATACTGAGCTATTATGCTACTAATATATCCTTTTTCATTAATAAAATCAAGTGTTTTTTATAAAAAACATCCTTTATTTCCGTTTTCGCCCTGTTCACTGTTCCCTTGTTCGCTTTCTACCCTGCCCGTCAATTCCCATCAAAAACGGATAACCATAATTACTAATCTGACTAAAGTCCCATGTATGAGTATTGTTACCAAGACCGCCGTAAACACTGTTAAATTTAAGACTGCTCGTAAATTGCCACCAGATCGGAGAAAAGAGATCTTGAATAATAACCGCAGTGCCGTTTCTTGAAGCAGCACCCTGCGAAAGGGTCACTTCTGTACTTGTAACATTCTCTGTTTCATCTAACCCAATAATAGTTCCATTATCAATTAACCAGTCAGCACGCCAAAGTTCCAATGTACTAACTGCATAACAATTAACTGCATCGCCGCTGCCGGAAACCCTGCCTATGCCACGAGCAGCAGGATTACCGCCTTTCATGGTAACTTTTTGACCTAAAGCAACACTAGTTTCTATATTACCTCTAACATTTTCTCTGCGCCCAAGAAATCCGCCAACATAAAGAGGTGTTTTATCAAGGGCAGATGCTTTTACAGAACCTAAGGAAAAGCAACGGCTAACAACTGAAGATTGATCTGGAAATTCCACATCAATACGGCCGATAAAACCTCCGACTTCAAGTCTTTGATCACCTGTATCAACAGCCAGACTATTTACTGTTACATCACCTGTCGCATAACAATCAAAAAGATTACCGTTACGATACACTAATCCGGCAAAACCTCCGATTGCAGCAGTTCCAATAAAAGAAGGAGTTATTGTAACATTTATATTGGTTGTAGTATAACTGCTGTTTAAAATTCCTGTAAAAAATCCGGTAAAACCACCGATTTGTACGCGTTGATCTGCGCCATCAACTACTACATTTATTTCCCCGGTATTACTTCTGCAATTTTTAACAGTAAGATTACCTTCTATAGCACCCATAAAACCGCCTACCATATGACCACGACCAACTCCGGTTGCTGGAGATATATTATTTCTAATTGATGTGATTGAACCTTGAAATTCGCAGTTATCAAAAATCATTGGAAAACCGCTGCTAGCGACAGAAGCCATTCCACCAATTACAATGTTCCCTAATCCATAATTTGTAAATTTTATATTTCCGCTTACATTTGAGTTTTTTATTTCTACGTTAGTTAAAATACCTCCCCACATTCTGCCAACTATCCCGCCTATATTAGTTTCCTGACGTGCTCTGAATTCTTTTTCTCCGCCTGCATCAGTTGTTAATATTTCCCCTGTAAAATTACTGTTATAAATAGAACCTGCTCTCATTCTGCCAATAATCCCTCCGCCGGCAAAAACATTAGCATTATCACCATCATCATTTTGACTCTCGGTAGTAGTATTATTGGCAAACATGGTTAATGTCGCGGAAACTTCCGCGTTTTCAATTTTCCCTCTTCCCGCGCAGTTTCCCGCGACTCCGCCAATGTATAATCTTGAGCCGGCGCCCGCGTCGGCTATAATGTTTGCGGCAACAGTAACATCCTGAATCATATAATCATTAAACACTTGAGATGGACCGTTAATATACCCTACAATTCCTCCTGTCCAAATACCAGCATTTGTATTAGTTTGACTTTGAATTGCTGTTTCCAGCTTTGCATCGGTATAACAGTTTCTAATAAGGACAGTATCATCCATAAAACCTATTATTGTTCCAGAATATATAGCGGCATTGACAGTTAGTATAACACTTAAAATTCCGTCTCCTGTAACAATTATATTACTAATAACAGAATCCCCCCTGACAATACCAGCAAGACCGCCGACAGCTTTGCCGGTTCTTGTACCGGTACTATTGTTGTTACCTCTGGCGACAAGTGTACCAGTAGCTGTTCCAACATTTACATCTACAGCGTAATTTACAGTAAGGTCGCGGATTTCCGCATTTTCCACATTACCAAAAATACCCGAGTAGGCGACATTAGTTAAACTGTTTATCGTAATTGTATGTCCGTTGCCGTAGAACTTACCGGAAAAATTCGCAATAGGCGTATGGTTACTCAAAGCAATATCTCTCGTCAAAACAATATTTGTCTTTGACAAATCATCGCTTGTAATAGCGTTTGTTGTAATCCTCGCGGTATTCGCTGCATTAGCGTCCATGTTGGGAATATTGTAAACCCATACAGGCGGGGTTGTAACAGTACCTGCAGCGTTATGCGTAATTACAGTTATCTCATAACCGATAACGCCGGAAACCGCAATTCCGTCTCGCACATCTCTGTCATTTATAACTGTTGTAGTAATATCATAACTGACATCTCCTTTGCTTAAATAATATCTGTCTATACCCTCATAAATATCGCCTGTTGTACTGGTTCTGTATCTGCGGATCACAATTTCAGGATATAAATACGGCAAGATTGTTTCGCCGTCTTTAGGCTCATCCCATGTTACAGTAATTTTATCGCCGGTCTCGTTTACTTTTGCGTTCAGATTTGTTACAGAGTTTAATGCTGCATTGGAGCGCACAACAATTAATTCAGCGGATTTCCAGTCAGACACATTGCCCATTCTGTCCCTAAACCTGACAGAAACATGATGATCGGTATCTTCCACTAAATCGCTAAAATCGATGTTCTCCCATTTATTGTTTATTCCTAACGGTAATTGTGTTTCTTCATCTATGATATACACAGGCTCCCAGCCACTTGAGAGCGTTCCAATTTTTGCTTCCCATACAAGATTATGAGGATCATCCATTGTCCACGGGTAGTTCCACGCCTGCGCCGTAGAAATGCCGCCGCCGGTAAAATTGTCTCTGATATTAACAAGACCGCCAAGCGTAAGCTCAAGTACGGCATCATTCCGGTATATATACTTGTTATCAATAACGGAAGCTGAAGGGGTGCTTAAAACAGCGTTTAATAAATCAACATTGGGTGCGGCATTATCAATTACAATCGTAACATACTGACCTTCTGCCAGCGCGGTATCTTCATCTAACATCGGATAAGGTTCGATAGTATCATTAAACCACGGCAATACCAGAAGCTGTACAATACACGAATTTGTAGTTTGCAATTTATGAGTTATGGTATAAACCGTTCCGGTTACGCTTATGTGTTCAGTATTTATCCCCGCATAATCGTAATCCCTAGCTATTGTGAAATGCTGAATATTACTGCTGCCGCTTAAAGTATATCCCTGTCTTTCTATAACAGTTATCTTGTTAGGGATTGGCGAAGACGCTCCTTCGGGCGGAACAATGTTTTGAAGGCGAATATATACGGTATCAATATCAGAAACCTTTGACGGACTATGTTTGCTAAACCGCCTGTCAATACCGGCGTTATTCCATTGCGTTCCGGCATCAGAAAAATACCCGCTTCCAACAACGCGGCTCGCTTCTATCATGGTTGGTCTATAAACCTTCTGAGTTTGGCTTAAATCAGTACTATATTTAATCGTTTCTTCCGCCGCCATCAGTATGCCATCGGAACTTTCTATATTTGGTCCGACAGTAACACTGATAGTTAAAAGAGCAAGTTTCGCAGCAGTAGCAGAATTGGGAATTAGATTGACACGATTGTCATATCCAGTAGGAAATTCAATCGTAAAATAACCAGAAATATCAGGGTCTTCCTCGGTTACATGGAAAGGTTTGCCTCTGTCATTCCCGCTTGCGTGAATACCGGAAACCGTTATAGTTTCGCCTAACACAATCGTTGATTGTTTTACCGGTTTATTAAACCAGATGTTTACAACCTGATCAAACGGAAACGGGGTTAAAACCTGGCTTATAGGAGGATTAGTCTGCTGCGTTAATCTTGGCCGATCACTGCACCACGGCACAAGCGTTACAGGTTCTGATATATGTATTGTTACGGTTGCTACACGGGCGCCTGTAGTGCTTATGCTTTCTGTTATTGTTACGCCTGGCATCTGTTGGATGCCTTGGCCGTTAAGGTGCAAATTTTCCGCTTCTATCTGCGCTGCTGTCATTGAGGTGTCAAGTCCTGCATAGGCGCTTGTCGGGAACGCCAGCCATTTTTCAAACCCAAACTCGGGAAGCGGGGAAAACTCCACATAAAAAACATTACCAAGGCGCGGGTTTTCGTTTACCCTTTTATTGTCAAAACATCTGCCAGTACCTAGCTGCGGACTGGAACCCCATTGCGGAGGAAAATTAACCGTAACGGTCAGCTTGTCCGCATTAGCCCATGCCACCTCGTCATGCAGCTTACCAAGAAAATGCGGATCGGCGGGATTGTTAAAAAGCTCACAGGAAAGAGAACAGAGAATAAAGAATAAAGAATAAAGAAAAATCGTTTGTGTCCTGGACTTTCCCCTGTAATTTGTTCTTTGTGCATTGTCCATTGCCTTACCTCTCCTTTCTTTATAAGAATACCATAAAGTGATAGCAATGGGAACCGGGAATTCATTTTTTACCGTACTTCCCTAGACCGTTCGGACAAATTCACTTACAATAAGAATATGCTGAAATGTGACATAGATTTATTGATAATTGGAGCGGGACCGGCAGGGCTTACCGCGGCGCAATACGGGGCCAGAGCCAACCTGAAGGTTTTGGTCATTGAGCAGCTTGCCCCGGGCGGACAGGCGCTGTTGATTGATGTGCTGGAAAATTATCCCGGCAATGTGGAGCGGAAAGATGCCAAAGGCGGGGTAATCGCCGGAGCGCGGACGGGCTTTGAATTCGCGCAGGATTTGCACAGTCAGGCGGAAGCCTTTGGCGCTTCTTTTCTTGGCGAAAAAATTGACGCGCTCAAAAAAGAAGGGAATTTGTTCACCGCGGTTTTGTCCAGCGGCGAGACCCGAACAGCCCGCGCAGTGATTCTGGCAACAGGAGCTACTCACCGCGCTTTGGATGTTCCCGGCGAACAGCAATTTGCGGGGCGCGGCGTTTCCTATTGCGCCACGTGCGACGGGGCTTTTTTCAAAGGTAAAAAAATATTGGTGGTTGGCGGCGGAGATGCCGCCTGCGATGAAGCACAATATCTTTCCCGCCTTAGCCCGCAGGTGATTCTGATTCACCGCCGCGATCGTTTCCGCGCGCAAAAAGCGGTGGCGGAACGGGTAATGCAAAACCCAAACATCGAAGTTCGATTCAACACGGTTATAAAAGAAATAAAGGGCGAAAAAAAAGTTTCCTCGGTAGTACTTGAACATAACGGCAAAGTGCATGAAGAATCTGCCGATGCGGTATTCATCTTTGTCGGAACCGTTCCCCAGTCATCACTGGCGCATGACATAAAGGCGGAACTGGATGAAGATAACTATATTATCACCAATCAAAAAATGGTTACTTCCATACCGGGACTGTTTGCCGCCGGCGATGTCCGTTCCGGCACATTCCGGCAAGTAGTCGTTGCCGCAGGCGAAGGCGCAGTCGCCGCCCACAACGCCGCGGAATACATTGAGCAAATGAGTAATGAGGAATGAGGAATTAGAAGTGAAAAAAACTTTCTTTGTTCTTTGTTCTTTGTTCTTTGTTCTTTCGCCCATTTTTTCGCTTAGTTTTTATGATGACAGATCGCCGGAGGAACTTGCTGCCGCCATTGAACAGGCGATGAGCGATGATCAGGCTTTAGCTCAGGTTTTTATGCTCGGCTGGGTGGGCGCTGAACCTTCGCCGCTGATCATGGACTGGATACGTGATCGCAATATCGGCGGGGTAAAAATTTTCGGCTGGAATACCGAAGATACCATGCGCCTTGCCCGGACTGTCGGCGTTTTGCAAAAGGCAAGTTTGGAAGGGCCGTTTAACATTCCCCTGCTGGTAGCCACCGATCAGGAAGGAGGCTGGATTCGCCATGTAAAGGGAAACACCAGCGAAACGCCGGGCAATATGGCAATTGGCGCATCGGGTTATCCCCGTGACGCTTATCTTGCCGGTTACTATATTGGCAAAGAATTGGCCATATTGGGAATCAATATGAATTTTGCTCCAACAGTCGATCTCTTTACCAACCATTATTCAGACCTGATTGGGCCGCGGGCTTTTAGCAGCGATCCGGTACACACGGGAATTCTGGGCGCAGCATTTATGAAAGGCCAGCAGGCCGCCGGAGTCATTCCCACCGCGAAACATTACCCCGGGCATGGCGACACTGCGCTTGATTCACATGGCGTACTGCCGGTTATTAATGTTTCGTTCGAGACGTTATGGGATCGCGAACTGGTGCCTTACCGTATGCTTTTTTCCGAAGGGCTGCCCGCGCTGATGAGCGGTCACCTTGCCTTTCCACGAATTAAAACCACTGCGGGCGCGCAATCTGCTGACGCGCCGGCATCGCTTTCATCCTGGTTTCTGGGAGATCTGCTCCGTGACCAAATGGGTTACAAGGGCCTTGTCATTACCGATGACCTGATGATGAATGGAGCCACAAGCTGGGCGGGGAGTCTTACCCGCACCGCAAAACTGGCTTTGCTTGCGGGAAATGATATTATTCTTTTTTCTAAAACGCCGAGCCTGTACGATTCGGTATGGACTGCTTTGGCAAGCTCCATGAGAAATGAACCTGAATTCCGCGAGCGGGTGCGGGATGCCGCGCGAAAAACATTAATACTGAAACTCCGTTACCTGCGCGGTGAACAGGCAATATCGGTTATTCCTGATTTACAAAAAGTAGAAAACGAACTGGTCGATCCTTCAGGCAGCGCGTTTTTCCTGAACCTTGCGGCAAGAAGCGTTACGGTCGTAAAGTCTGCATTTCCCCTAACGCCGGAAAATGCCGGAAGGGTTTTACTGGCCGGGCAATTTACGGATTTTTTCAGAGCAGGAAGATCCGCCTTCCCCGAATCCAGTTCTTTTTGGTATTCAGCAGCCGGGGGTGATGATTTGTTATTCCATGCCAACCGTGCCGATACCATTATTTTTTGTCTTTCCGATGCCGGCGGATTACGGTTATTACGGCGGCTGCAAACACTCAGAAAAAGAATCATTGTATTTTCGATATTGAGTCCCGTGCATTTTCAAAGTCTTCACTGGGTTAACGGAATTGTGGCGGTGTATAGTTATGCCCCCGAATCGTTTGCGGCCGGTTTTTCCGCAATCACCGGAAGGATCAATGCCGAAGGAAGACTGCCCTATGAGTAAGCGGCGGCGCCAACAGCGTTGGCGGAAAATAAAAAAACACCAAATCACAGAAGCGGAATTACGGCTGCAATCCAATGAACGCTGGTGCATGAATGCCTGCAGCCGGTATTTAACCCGCAATCCTGCCAAAGATACAGTGTGGACGCTGCTTGATGAATCCGGAGCCATTTCCGCCTTGATTGTATATGTAAAACAAAACTTATTGCCGGTACTGTGCGGCCAGGAGCATATTCCTCCGCCGCATTTTCTCCGTGGTTTTTTTGGTGCGGTTCCGGTTCATGCATTACAGGGACGCATGGAAGACGTGGGCATTATGGAAGCGGCAATGAAAAAAATCGGTTTTTACGCTGTTGAAAAAATTGATTACGATTTAATGTGCATTGATGAACCGCCCTCAGGCTTTTCCGCATCCGGCCCCGCGGGACTGGTTATCCGCAAACCGCAGTTTTCCGACATGGACAGTCTTGTCAGCCTGCAGGCCGCTTATGAGCAGGAAGAAGTATTGCCTGCCAGATCGACATTCAACCCCGCCGTCAGCCGGTTAAACACAGAAAAGCTGTTTACCAAAGAGCAAATGCTCGTAGCCGAACTTGGCGGGCAGCTCATCGGAAAAATTAACACCAACGCCGTTACTTTTACCCGCTATCAGGTTGGCGGCGTATACGTCCACCCCGATTACCGCGGACTGGGCATAGCCCGCAGGATGGCGGGCGAATTTATCGCAGGCCTTACCACCCAAAGCCGTGAACTGGGTACAGCCCGTGGAATATCCCTTTTTGTCAAAAAATCAAATCCCTGCGCCCGCCGCGTATACCAGCGCATTGGTTTTTCAATCACAGGCGATTACCGAATCAGTTATTATTGAGGGTACTAAACCATGCGTGTATTGTTGCTTTGTCTGATACTGTTGTTAATGATTTTCAAATGTACTGACACACAAAATATGCCAGCACCAGCGGAAGAACCTGAGATATACTGCGTAACAAAAGAACTCGCAGGCCGTATTGCCGCTGCCCTTGATGACCGGCAGCTTGCCGCTCAGGTTATTATTACCGGCATTGACGGCAAGGGGACATTGCCCCTGCATATGCAAGCATTGCTTACGGAATGTCCTACCGGCGGGATAATGCTGTTCAGATACAACCTTGACACTGATACTGAGGCAATACAAAACTTGCTTGCTGAAACAGTAACGCTTATCGCATCGGAAAGCGTTATTCCATTTGCGGGCGTCGATCACGAGGGAGGAACGGTAAACCGTTTCCGGCGGGGTGTTGCGGATATGCCGTCTGCGGCATCCTATTGGGAAATTGCCGAAAATGAAGGCAAAGAAACCGCCCTTATGCACATTAATACTGATAGTGTTAATGCAGGATTGGCAATTAAGCACCTTGGTATTAATATGAATTTTGCGCCGGTTGCGGAACACCTTACCGAAGACAATTATGATTTTTTGCAAGACCGTTCCTACGGACCTGATCCTGTTTTTGCCGCCGAAGCTGCCGGGGCTTTTATCACCGGCATGAATCAGACCGGCGTCCTCTGTGTGATAAAACACTTTCCCGGCAGCGCCGGAACCGACCCCCATTATTTTTCTTCTGTATTGCCGGGTGACAGGGACGCTCTTACAGCACTGGCTGCCCCCTTTGCCGCGCTTATCGAAAAAGGCCTTGCGCAAGCCATCATGATTTCCCACTCGGCTGTTCCGGCTCTGGATAATGAACATATCGCCAGCCTTTCTCCGGTGGTCATGGATGAATGGCTGCGGCAGGAATTGGGTTTTGCAGGCATCATCATTTGCGATGACTTTTCGATGGCTGCTGCAAGCAGCCCGCCGCCAGCAGGCGGCAAAGGCCATAGTCCCGAAGCCGCAGCGGTGCGTTCTCTGATTGCCGGCGCCGACATGGTACTGGTATGGCCCCCCGATCTCCGGCGAACGCACAATGCCATTCAGGCCGCCCTTGCAGACGGCACCCTTCCCCGCGAACGTTTACAGGAAGCCGCAGAAAGGATTATACTGGAAAAGATACAGATGGGGTTAATAAGTGAGGAATGAGAAATGAGAAATGAGGAATTAGGGGAACAAAAAGAACTTAAATCGCGTATTTTACATTGTGATTCGCATTGTGTGGTGGTTAACAAAATTGCCGGGGAGGCGGTTGAGGGGGCTCGTGAGGGGATGGTGGATTTACCCCGTGAGCTGGCTGCTGTGTTGGCCGCGCAGCCATTGGCAGAAGATGTCTTGCCGGTGGCGGCGCATCGGATTGATGTGCCGGTTTCCGGGTGTGTGGTGTTTGCCCGCACGGAAGAGGCGCTTCGTTTTTTGAATACTGCTTTTAAAAATAATGCGGTGGAAAAACGGTATTGGGCGATTATTGAACAGCCGCAAAACAATATCGTGCTGCCCGAAAATGAAAATATCGAATTGATTCATTTTGTACAATTTGATCCACGGCAAAACAAATCAATTGCGCATAACGAACCGGGACCAGGACGGAAAAAAGCAATACTCCGGTACCGTTTAGCGGGCAGGGGGCGGGATTATCTGTTCCTGGAAATAGACTTGATTACCGGACGGCATCACCAGATACGGGCGCAGTTAAAACAAACAGGTTTGCATATCAAGGGTGATTTAAAATACGGGGCGCGGCGCAGCGAAAAAACCGGCGGCATACGCCTTCACGCCCATTCGCTTTCATTCCCAAACCCCGCCCCAAACGGCGAAACATACATCACCGTGCAGGCCGATCCGCCGCAGCGAGACAATCTTTGGTTAGCTTTCGAAGAATTTACAAATGCGCGTTATCAATAATGATAACATCAACGCGCCGGTTATATGTCCTGCCCTCACGGGTTGCGTTGGTAGTTATCGGTTTTGTACTGCCAAAACCGGCTACCTGCATACGGTCTTCGGGAACGCCTAAATCAACAAGGTAATACAGAACGCTCAAGGCGCGTTCCGTGGAGAGCTGCCAGTTAGATACCCAGGGGCCAGCCGGATCAACAGGACTTGCATCGGTATGACCTTCGATGCGAAAACTTCGTCCAGCCACTTCTTCGGAGGAAAGCAATGTTGCCAAATTGAACAGTATCGTGCGGGCAGCATCAATGTTTAAAGTTGCGCTCGCAGACTGGAAAAACACATCAGAGGCAAAACTAATTACCACACCCCGTTCATCCTGAGTCACCTTTACCTGATTGGAACGGATCTCGGGATTAAAAAGGCTTATCGCCCGTCTAAGGGCATCGCCCAATACCCTCCCCCGTGTTTGCGACGGAAGATCGGCAAACGTATTGCCCGATGTCGCGACTCGTCCCGGCGACAGGGAGTATCCCCAGTCCAGGCTTGAAAAATAGGTAGATATGGCGTTGAGTAATTCGTCCTGATTATCAACCGCCGGGTTAAAGAGCATGCAGAAGAATACCAGAAGAAGCATAATCATATCGGCGAATGTGGTGAGCCATCCATCGCCTCCGCCCTCTTCTTCTTTTTTCTTTTTTTTCCGTATCAATGCTGCCATATATCAATCCCTAATCGTTCTTCATAAGCTGTTCAAGCTCTTTCCGGTCTTCCGGCGGCAGATATGCAAGAAGTTTTTGACTCAGAATACGGGTATTTTCACCCGCCTGAATTGAAAGGATGCCTTCTATAATCATTTCACGTGCGTTAGTTTCATCCGCATCATAGGTGCGCAGTTTTCTTGCGATAGGAATGGCAACGGCGTTGGCAATAACGGAGCCATACAGTGTGGTGATAAGAGCGGTTGCCATGTTTTGACCGACCGATCCAGGATCGGAACCCAATGCCGCCATCATGCCGACCAGCCCGATAACTGTTCCCCACATACCGCAGGCAGGGGCTACCAGAGCCCACAGATCAAATATTTTGTGTTTCCGTGCATGCCGTTCCTGCATTTTGTTTATCTCAATATCCAAAAGATTCAAAATAACTTCTTTATCGGTACCGTCAATAGCAAGACGCAAACCGCTTTGCAAAAAATTATCTTCAATATCTTCCATTTCTTCTTCCAGCGAAAGCAGCCCCTCGCGGCGTGCTTTCTCGGAGAGCGCTATAAATTTTTTGGCAATCTGCTGTTCTCCAAAATTAGGCGTTCTAAATGCCATTTTCATCAGCTTGAACATTCCAATACTATCTTCAGCTCTGGCGCCAGCAGTTACTACAACCATAAATGAGCCAACAACAACGATAAAGGTAGATGGCAAAGAAAGGAACGGACCAACACCAGTACCACCCAAATACATACTAATGATGATGGCTGCAAATGTCCCTACCATCCCTATTACGCTAAAAATATTCACAATATCCTCCGGTGTTTTACATATTATCGGTAAAATCGCACAATTACCATAGCATTTTTACCCACTAAATAACCGCCCAAGCCTTCATTCGTTAAAATTACTCCGCAAAGCCCACAGACCCAATGCCGGATTGGGCACAAAAAAGAACCGATCGCCATCAGCGCCGGTGTTCCAGCCGGTTGCAAGACTGCCAATATCGTAATGGGCCATTGCCTGGCCAATATCGCCCCATGCAAAGCCCACGGATTCAATGTCCTGCCTGTTCAGGCCCGGCCCCGGACAGTACCGAACGGTAAAACGGCCTTCGCTGGAGCCATGAATAAGGTGGGCGGCCGCGCTCAGGTTGTCCGCCAGATCAAGGTTCGTGTCAACCTGCTCCCGAATAACCCTGGCCGGACGATAGCCATATTGGCGAATAAGCGCATCAATGCCCCTATCCTCGCCAAAACGCTCCAGCCCCGGAGCGATAATCAACAGTTCGCCATCATCAGCCATTGCCATACGGGTACGGTAAATGGCCTTATTCCCCAGCCAGGTAGTGCGGAATTCTTCCGGCTCAAGATATACCACGGCCTTTTGTATCGGCTCGTCCAGCAGGTCAACGTTGAACTGCCGGGAAAGGGCGGCGGCCTGTTCAAAACAATCACGGCCAAAGCCGCAAAAAAGACCTCGTAACACAAGGTCGGTTCCCACCACCGTAAGCGCGTACAATACCGGGGGAATCTTGCCTTCACTGCGGCGCAGGCCTTCATCGAACATGGCCCGAACCGGCGTGTCGGTACGGCCCATCATTTTTTCCATGCCGTAGGCCGCCCCGGCAAAATGGCTCTTGTCAATGGCCTCTTTGCCGCCGGTTCCCACAAACAGGTTTTTCGCATGGTTTGCCATGCCGATAACCTCATGGGGAACGACCTGTCCCAGAGAGACAATTAAGTCAAAGCCGCCGGTATGGCCGCCGGCCTGCATCATTTTGTTTACCTGCACCGGCCAGTCATAACTCACTGCGCCTTTGGTGATTTGTTCGACCCATTCCCGCTCGATACGATCAAGCTCAACCACATCGTTACGCCAGTCATGGACACGGAACAGCGATTCCGGCACGCCGGGAAACATACGCTCGCGTTCAGCCGCGCTCAGGGGGACATGGGTTCCCAGCGCAGGCAGTACCGTAACGGTTATGCCCTTTTTGGTTAATTCGCGGCAGGCAATGCCGGTAAAAAACCCTGCCCGTGAATGAAAACGGGTAATATCGGGGGGAATAAGCAATACCGAGGAAACAGTTCCCAGATCGGCGCACGCTTGCGCCAGAGCCTGAGAAAACAGCGAATCAGCTTCGGCATTGGAAATAGCCGCCATCTGTCCGTTATTAGTCAAATTTGTTTACCATCAGCGATGGCTGATGAGTAGCATCCAGCGTATCACGCCAGAGATTGCCTTCGGGGTCTACATGATTACGCTTAACGATGGCCGCCTTGATGGGCAAATGGACATACTTATTGTTTACCAGGCCGATAATCACCTTGGTCTTTCCTGCCATTGCCGCATGCACCGCCGCATTTCCCAGACGTTCGCAGTAGATGGAATCTCCCGGATTGGCCGGCGCTGACCGTATCATATAACTGGGATCGATATATTTAAGATTGATCTCAATTTTCTTTTCGGCAAAGTACTTGATGATGCGATCCCTCAGGTAAGGCCCCACATCGGCCAGCTTAAGATTGCCCCCGGCATCGGTTTTGCGTTCGGTGAGCAGCTGCTCCTGCATGGCGCCTTCCGCAACAATAATAACCGCATGATTGCGTTTTTTAAGCCGCTCCTCAAGATGATACAATAAGCCGTTATATCCTTCCAGATTGAAAGGAATTTCGGGGATAAGCACAAAATTCACTTCATGGCTTGCCAGCGCAGTACAGGCGGCAATAAATCCCGATTCACGGCCCATTACCTTTACCAGACCGACGCCGTTAATCGCCGAAACTGCCTCCATGTGGGCCGCCGAAACGACTTCGGTTGCCTTTTCGATAGCGGTATTAAAACCAAAAGACCGGTCTATGATCGTAAAATCATTATCAACCGTTTTGGGAATACCAACCATAGCGACTTTAAGCTGTCTTCTGCTGACTTCATCGGCAATATCCATCGTTCCCCGTTGGGAACCGTCGCCGCCAATAACAAACATCATATTTATGTTGAGTCTTTCAATGGTGTCTACAATTTTGCTGACTTCTTTGCCGCCGCCGCGCGCGCTGCCTAAATAGGTACCGCCAATCTTGTGAATATCATCAACTTCATCGGGAGTGAGCGTTTTTACCGGGTATTGATACTCAGGCAAAAATCCCAGATAACCGTATTGGATACCGGATATCCGTCTGACCCCGTAACGATACCAAAGGCAGCGAACAATGGCCCTAATGACATCATTTATGCCCGGACACAACCCGCCGCAGCTGACAATCCCCGCATGCACATGGGCGGGCGTAAAGTAGATCATTTCCCTTGGACCGGCAAGCTCCAGCACCTGCGATCGCTCGACCGGCGCCTGTTCGCCCAGTGTTACCCCTGTCTTGAATCGAATAAATCGATCATCGGTAACATAATTGGCAATGCCATCCCCTGCCGCTTTTGCCAGAACAATAGGAGACTTAACGTTCCGTGCCCCCAGTTCCTCAACCGTAAAATCAAAGGTTTCAGCCATGAATCACTCCTTTTTTACATTGTAACTGAAGTATCCGCAGGATACAACCCCCCGGCATTTACTTGTCGCTTGCAAAAAAGCCCCTTTTTGCCGATAATGAAAGAAGGAGCAGATATGAACCATACTACACGGCGGAAAATACCTCTTTCATGGATATGGATCGCCATTACCTCGCTATTGTGCGTGATATTTGCCTTTGCCTCGGTTCCGGGGGTGCTTGCGCAGGTGCGGGACGGCGGAATTCAGGCTTCGGGAATAGCTGATAATAACCAAAAAAGCCGTAAGTACATAGACACTTTCCAGCAGGTGTTCAATTTTATACAACGGCATTATGTAGATGAGGTAGACCCCAATGTCATTTTTGAAGGAGCCATGACGGGGCTTTTTAACGCGCTGGAAGACCCCTATTCGGTCTTTATGTCGACAAAGGAAATGAACAGCCTGAGTGATACCACCCAGGGATCTTTCGGCGGGGTGGGCTTGTATATTTCCAAACCGGTGGGAAACAGGCCCGATGGCAAACCGCCTTATGTCGAAGTAGCGTCACCTATTGAAGATACCCCAGGCTGGCGGGCAGGCATTAACCCCGGAGACCTGATTCTGGAAATAAACGGCGAATCCACCGACGTGCTTACCATGGACGAGGTACTTGCCCGGCTCAGGGGAACGCCAGGAGTGGCCGTTGATTTACTGATACGGCGTGGAGAGAAACTTGAATTCCCAATCACGCTTACCCGTGCCATTATCGAGGTTCCTACTGCCAAATATGCCATGATTGGCGACATTGGTTATCTTAAACTAATTACTTTTACCCCCATGACCGCAAGCCGCGCCGCCGATGCCATAAAGGACTTTCAGGAAAAAAACTACCAATCTCTGATCCTTGATCTGCGGAATAATTACGGCGGACTTTTGAATTCCGCGGTTGACATTAGCAGTATGTTTCTGGAAGGCGGGGTTGTGGTCAGCACCAAGTCGCGCATCCCATCGGAAAATCATGTGTTTAACGCAAAGCGTAATACCATTGTTCCCGCCAATATTCCGGTTATTGTATTGATCAACCGGGGATCCGCTTCCGCATCGGAAATTGTTGCCGGGGCATTGAAAGACCGGAACAGGGCCTATCTGGTAGGAGAAAAATCCTACGGCAAGGGCTCTGTACAGCAGGTATACCCTCTGGATACCGCCGGTTTCAAAATAACCACCGCCCGGTATTTTACACCCAGTGACGTAAACATTGACAAGATTGGCATACCGCCCGATCGGGTCGTCAATTTTCCCACATTTACCGATGATGATGCAGAGCATCTAAGTAAGCTCATCAATGACAACAAGATTCCTTCCTTTGTGCGTGAAAACCCCGAAGCAAGCGCCGCCCAGATTGAGCGTTTTGCCAAATCGCTTGAAAAAGAGTATCAACTTGATTATACCCTGCTTAAACGCCTTATCCGCAATGAGCAAAACCGGACAGTTATTGCCCCGGTGTATGATCTTGAATACGATGTACAACTGCAGGAAGCAGTGAATATCTTTAAGAACGGTAATTTCCGGAGTCTGATGCAGAACAGCAAAACACTCAAGGAATTGCAGGAAGAAGCCATTATGGATATGGCACAGGCATCGTAAGCAAAAAGTGAAACAATTTATACTGAACAGCGAACCCGACAGGAACGGTCGGGTTCGGCTTGAAGGCAGTGATTACCGGTACCTTGCGCGGGTGCGCCGCCTTGCTCCCGGAGAATACTTCCCTGCCCTGCTTCCCGGCGGCGCTGCAGTGACGGTGCGGGTCTGCTCGATTGATAATCAGGTATTAACGGGCGAGGTAACGCAAAACACAATGATACCAGACTCGCTTTCTAAAAGCGCTATCATTTTGTTTCAATCTTTGCCGAAAGGTGAAAAAATGGATCTTATTGTCAGGCAGGCCGCCGAGGGAGGCTTGCACGAAATTGTACCATTCGCATCGGAGTTTTCCGCCATGAAAGCCGAAAAATGCAGCGCCCACAAAATTTCCCGCTGGGAACGAATAATCAAAGAAGCGCGGCAGCAAAGCGGTTCGGCAACGGCAACAACCATACGGCAGCCAATGACTATGGACGGTCTTTTTACCTATTGGGAGCACATTACCGCAGAACAGCCCGGCGCGCTTGGCCTGCTGTTTCACCATGTGCCCTCCTGTGGAGGGCTTGC
>WQXQ01000049.1 GCA_009784775.1 Treponema sp. | reverse complement strand
GCAAACGGGATTAACCTTCAGCGGACTTACCCAGGAAACCAATTACTTTATCTTTGCTCGTTCTGCGGCGAATACCAATTATAATGCAGGAACTCCAAGCGTAGCTTTGCCCGCTACAACGGCAGCGCCTCCCCCTGAATATGTTATCACCGGCAGCGACACAACATTTACCGCAACCAGAGGCGGCGTAACAATAACGGGAGCAGATGGCGTTACAATTCAAAACGCTATTAACGCTATCAGAACAAATGCTGCGGGTAATGATTGTACCATTCAATTTGGAGATGGCACAACTGCGATAATAACTCCGGCTGCTTCCGACTTTAGTGGTAGTAGTTGGGGCAACATCATACTTACAGGTAAATTAACGTCACAAAGCTTCGCAATAACTATTAATAATAATATCGGTCCCGGCACTATAACTATAGACAGCGCTGCGGAAATTACGAGCAACATCATTGTGATTGATAACGTAAGTTCCAGATCGATTATCGTCAACGGCGGAAGGCTGGAGGCGACAAGTGATAGCTCCGCAATTAGGAACCAAAGTAACGGCTCAGTGACTATCGAAGGCGGAATAGTTTCTTCGGTGAATGGCAACGTAATTACAAACATCAGTACCGGCACTATTACCATAAACGGCGGAAGGCTGGAAACGACAGGCAACGACGCAATTTGGAATATCCTTAGCGGCTCAGTGACTATCAATGGCGGAACAGTTTCGGCGGTGAATGGCAACGCAATCACGAACAGCAGTACCGGCACAGTTACCATAACCGGCGGAAGAGTGGAGGCGACTGGAACAAATAGCAGAGCGATAGACAGCACCGGCGCTGGGTTAATCACCATATCGGGAGATGTCTGGGATAATGAAGCAGGAACAGGAACGCTGGTTACTTCGGCAAACGCAGCTGCGACTGATGCCAATAGGGGAACAATCCATGTTGCGAACATCGCAAGCAATACTGCGGAACGGCTTCGCATAACCGGCGGTACGGTGAGCAACACGTCAACAGGCGCTGCGATTTGGAATCTTTCAGGTGGCACAATTAATATCAGCGGCGGAATGGTACAGGCGGCAACCGGTAATGCGATATTCTCCAACAACGGTTTGATCACCATAACGGGAGATCTCTGGGAAGGAACTAATAAAACAGGAACATTGATTACTTCGGCAAACCCGGGAAATACAGCTTCAGTTATAGCTGCAGCAACCGGGGGAACAATCCGCATTATGGGTGTTGACGTTAATCATATCGGGTTAACTATTACCGGTGGCACCGTGAGTAATACGGCAGCAGACGGTGGAGTAACATCAAACGGCATTGCGGTTTTTCAAAGCAGAGGCAGAATGAACATCATCGATGGAAGGGTAGAAGCAGCAAACGGCTCAGCGATCCGTTTCGGCGGCGGTGGCGCTGGTGAAGTAAGCATCAGCGGCGATTCAACGGTAGTGATAGGTGGCGGCATTACGATAATTATCGATAGTGATGGTGGAATAAGAGATGGTGTAGCAAGTATTTTAGGCGGAAAAGTGGAGACAACAAATCCTGGCGTTCCGGTGATACAGGCTATTAATTTCACACAAACTCATATTGTTCTGGGCGGCAACCCGGAAATTACCGGCGGTACTGGGATACAAGTAGCAGGCGCCGGTGCAACGAACCGCATTCGAGTCTCAAGTTCCTTTGCCCCATCCGCCGACAGAACCTACGTGCTTAACCCTAACGGTACACCTACCCCCGGTACAGGCAGGGTGGCAGTGCAGGATGGCGCGCCACACTTTGCGCGGTTTGCGCGGCACAGCAGCGTTACGGCGACACTTGCGGTTAGCGGGAATAATATTATTTGGCAGTAGTAAGAACAGTGAGCAATGGGGAGACATTTGTTTCCCCACTGTTTCTGTTAACATTGTTATTTTTGATTTTTCTACAAAGGACAATTACAACGGCATAGACTAGGCAGTGCAAATCATCGAGTAAAATGAGCTCATTATGCCACAAAAAAGCCGCCCTCCCAGGCGGCTTTTTTGTGGTGTGCCCAACATGGGCGGAAACGGTGAGTTACACCATATGCGTGTACTTATTTGGAAGAAGACCTCTCGCGGAGACGCAGAGGCGCAAAGAACGCAGAGTTTTAGTCCAAATTCTTTCCTTAATCTCTGAAAATCCTCAAACTAACAGGGATTTTTAGGTTAAGGCAAGTATATCAAACAAAAACTCTGCGTCTTTGCGCCTCTGCGAGGTTCTTTTCCTACTAAGTATATGTTGCACTATCGTAGCCTTTTTTCTCATTTCTAATTTCTAATTTTCTTTTCCCTCATCCCTCTGCTGCAAGGGCATACACTTTTTCAATGGGGAGTTGTACCGCTTTGGCTATATTCTCTATGGACATATCCATGGCAAACAGATTCCGCACCACCTCTGCTTTTTCCTGTGCAACGCCTTGTTCAATGCCTTCTGCTCTGCCTACTCCAACCCATTTGGGGATAACTCCAGCTTTGGTGAATAAATTTTCGAATCTTGCCGGCTCCATCATATATGCATCGACAAAGACTTCTTCCAATGTGGCTTCTCGCATATTAAATACCTCCAAAAAAGTTTTAAGGTTTGCCCGTAAGACTACGTCAAAATAGGCGTCCAGCGGAGGGTTCCGCTGTTTTCTCGCTTCCAGTATAGCACTGGCATTGCTTATTTCCAAGTCTTTTCTGAGCGATCTGAGCCATAAATTTTCGTTTGCAGACAATTTTTTCGAATTAATTATCTGTATGGGGATATAATCGCCGGAGACAAGGTAGATGCCGGGAGCAGTTTCTTCAATCTGGTAATGTCTCACCTTGCTGAGGTATTGCAGGAGCTTGCGAGGGTGTTTACTTTCGACCAGGGTGAGGGTTACATCTGAAAGTTCTACCTTGGGGGTAATGGCTGTATACAGGTTGGCACAGGCATAGCTTTTCAGGAAAGTCTTGATCGACACAGAATCCTCTGGACTTTTATACTCCAGCAGGTTGTCTGTCCTAAATATGCGGGCAATGTTTTTGTCGATTACCAGTTCTTTTGGTTTTTTTATAACCAGCAAATCGACCCGTAACGGTTCAGCGGTGAGCTGATACTCGTGTTTAAATTCCAGTGAATCCCGATAATCGCGCAATTCAAGCTCAATAGCCTGCACGAACGCGGGATGCCACGCGAGCCGCGAAACGTCGCGGCCAAGTTCATTATCATCCATACCCTATATATGGTGAAAACTAGCATTTTGCATGGGTGTTTTTGGGGATTTTTTGCGTTTTTTGCCTCAAAAAAGGCCAAAAAGTGGTGTATGGCATCGCTGCGGCCAGCCTTGGGAGTATTTTACGGCGGGGATAAGTTTTTTACGTTTACCCCTTGCCAGATACGCTCCATATGGTGTATGCTTCTTAGGCAGCCGCTATATATGTGGCATATTGTAAAAAGTGATTTATCCGCAAGCTTGCCTTGAGGGAAAGATAAAGGGAGACAGGCAATGAAAGTAAAACGGTTTTTTACGGCTCGGGAGACAGGACCGTACCATGACATAGTATGGGAACGGCGAAAAAGCGAGATTCGTAACCCCGATGGCAAGGCTATTTTTTCCGAAGAAGCCGTTATGGTGCCCAGTTTCTGGAGCCAGATCGCCACGGACATTATTGCCCAGAAGTATTTCCGCAAGGCAGGGGTTCCGGCGGACAAAATGTACGAATATAGAAAATGGCTCCCGGCCGAGGCCAAAACCAAGGCGGCAGCCGATAATGCCCTGCCCGAGGACGGCGCCGAACACGATGCCCGGCAGGTATTTCACCGGCTGGCCTTTACCTGGATGGATTGGGGACAGCGGTACGGGTATTTTGACAGCGACGAGGACGCAAAGGCCTTTTACGATGAAACCTGCTATATGCTGGCCCATCAGCTTGCCGCGCCCAACAGCCCCCAATGGTTCAATACGGGCCTGTATGCGGTATATGGCATTGATGGCCCGGCTCAGGGGCATTACTATTTCGATACCGAAAAAAACGAGGTAATGAGATCTGACAGCGCCTACAAGCGGCCCCAGCCCCATGCCTGTTTTATTCTTTCTATAGATGACAGTTTGATGAAAGATGGCGGCATCATGGATCTGATAACGCGGGAGGCGCGTTTGTTCAAATACGGCTCCGGCACCGGGTCCAATTTTTCCCGTATCCGCGGCATGAACGAGCAGCTCTCCGGCGGCGGCGTTTCCTCCGGCCTGCTTTCGTTTTTGAAAGTCGGAGACCGTTCCGCCTCGGCGATAAAATCGGGTGGCACCACCCGCCGCGCCGCCAAAATGGTAACGCTGGATGTGGATCATCCCGATGTGGAAAAATATATTTCCTGGAAAGCCGATGAGGAGCACAAAGTCGCTTCGATGGTAACCGGATCGGCGATTGTAAAAAAATACCTTGATGGAGTCAAAAAAGCGCTGGCCAGTTTCCGGGGGCCGGAAGCCGACCGGTTTAACATCGAAAAAAATCATGAGCTTGCCGCGGTTCTTCGCGCTGCGTTGGCCGATAAAGTTCCGGCATCATATCTGTACCAGCAGCTCAGGCGGGTTGAACAGGGTGATAATGAATTGAATACACAGGTGTATTCCAGCGCCTGGGACGATGAGGCATACAATACTGTTTCCGGTCAAAGCTCCAACAACAGCCTGCGGGTAAGCGATGAATTTATGCAGGCAGTAATGAATGATGCGGATTGGAATCTGGTCAGCCGTACTGCCGGCAAAACGGTCAAAACGCTCAAGGCCCGCCAGCTTTGGAATGACATTGCCCGCAGCAGCTGGCAGTGCGCGGATCCTGGTTTGCAGTACCATACCACCATCAATGACTGGCATACATGCCCTGCAGGCGGAGAAATCCGCGCCTCCAATCCCTGTTCCGAATATATGTTTCTGGATGATACTGCCTGCAATCTTGCCTCAATAAATCTGGCAACGCTGTATGACAAACAATCAAAAGTATTTGATGTGCCAGGCTATCTTCATGCCATTGGCATTTGGACAACTATTCTTGAAATTTCAGTAGTAATGGCCCAGTTTCCCGCGCCTCGTATCGCGGAACTTTCTCATCAGTATCGTACTTTGGGTCTTGGGTATGCCAACCTGGGAACCTTGCTTATGCTCATGGGTCTGGCCTACGATTCAGGAGAGGGCAGGGCAACGGCGGGGGCGCTTTCGGCTCTGCTTTCCGGCGAGGCCTATTCCCAATCGGCCCGCATGGCCGCGGAACTGGGGCCGTTTGTTCATTATCAGACAAATGCCGCCAGTATGCTTCGTGTTATGCGCAATCATCGCCGGGCGGCATACAACGAAGCTGATGCCGGGTATGAAGGGTTAAGTACGATTCCTTTTGGTATTGATCCCGCTTATTGCCCGCCGTATCTTTTGGATGCTGCAAAGGCTTCCTGGGATCGCGCTCTGGAACTGGGCAAGGCGCACGGTTATCGCAATGCTCAGGTCAGCGCCATTGCCCCCACCGGTACTATTGGTCTTTTGATGGATTGCGATACCACCGGCGTTGAGCCGGATTATGCTCTGGTGAAATTTAAAAAACTTGCCGGCGGCGGTTATTTCAAAATCATTAACCAGTCGGTGCCTCCCGCGCTGGAGGCGCTGGGCTATTCGCCGCAGGCAATCGAAGATATTATCGCGTATGCCACGGGACACAAGACATTTTCCGATGCTCCGGGTATCAATCACGAAACACTTAAGGCAAAAGGTTTTACCGCAGAAGTAATTGCCACCGTAGAAGATGCAGTCAAAACAGCCATCGGCCTGGACGGGATTTTTAGCCCATGGATACTGGGCAGGGATTTTGTTGAAAAGATTTTGCATGTTCCCGAATCAACCTGGGCATTGCCGGGGTTTAGTTTGCTGAGGCACATTGGTTTTAGTCCTGAAGATATTGCAAAAGCGGAACAGTATGCCTGCGGGACCATGGGACTGGAAGGAGCCCCTGGTCTTAAAACAGAACATTATGCAGTTTTTGATACGGCTACACCGTCTGGTAAAAATGGCCGGCGTTCGATTCCCTGGACTGCCCATATTGGCATGATGGCCGCGGTACAGCCTTTTATTTCCGGGGCAATTTCCAAAACGATCAATATGCCCAACTCGGCGAATTACGAAGATGTAAAGGGCGCTTATATGCTTTCGTGGAAGAATGCCCTGAAAGCAGTGGCCCTATACCGCGATGGCTCAAAACTTTCCCAGCCGCTTTCGTCAATGTCACCGGGAACCGATCCGCTGGCCGATACCATACTCAAACTTGAGCGGGGCATTGATGTGCCGTCCCTGACTGCCGATCCCCGAAAAGCGTCGGTGCGGGGAGGCCGCAAACTGCTGCCCAATCGCCGAACAGGTTATACCCAAAAGGCAAAAATTGGCGGCCATTCTATTTTTATCCGCACCGGCGAATATGATGACGGCAGCCTGGGTGAAATTTTTCTTGATATGCACAAAGAAGGCGCCGCGTTCCGCAGCTTGCTCAATAACTTTGCCATTACTATTTCGCTTGGTTTGCAGTACGGTGTGCCGCTGGAAGAATACGTTGACGCTTTGACTTTTAGTAAATTTGAACCGAATGGCATGGTTCAGGGACACGACTATGTGAAGATGGCAACCAGTGTCATCGATTATATTTTCCGCGACCTGGCGATAAGTTACCTTAAACGCAGCGATCTTGCGCAGGTGAAGCCGGAGGATCTTAATGCCACCAGTACCAAGGGTGAAGTGGATGGCGGTGAAGCAAAACAGCGTTTTGGCGGAAAGCAGAGCGCCGGTTTCAGACCCATCAGTGGTTCTGCGGGCGGGGCTTCGGGCGGCAGCAGCTCTGCCGGCGGGCAGAAGACGTCCGGCCTTTCGGGACAGGCTTCTCCGGGGCAAATGTCCCAGGGACAATCGTCTGGCGATGGCGGCAAGGGAACTGTTAAAGGGCATTTATCTTCAGGACAACAGTCTTCGGGATATAATCCTTCTGCCGGTTTAACAAATGGACAAACAGCAATGCCGGCGCCGCAGGTGCAGGTATTGGAACAGTCCCGGCCCGAAGAAAGCGAAATTGCAAAAATTGCCCAGGCCCGCATCAAAGGCTTTGAAGGGGATCCGTGTTCCACCTGCGGTTCCTTTACATTAATTCGAAACGGTACCTGCATGAAGTGTAATACCTGCGGCAGTACCACCGGCTGTTCTTGAAAATTTACCAGGAGGTACATAAATGAGTGAGAAAAAAGTTTTTTGGATAAGGTTCACTGTTATTGCAGTGTTTATTTTGGTGTTAATCATTGGGTGTTCCAACTGCAACAAAACAAAAAAATACGATCCGATCGATTTAACCCAGTGGGATGCTGAATTGCTGGAATTTATTAGTGGTATGACCACTAGTGAGAAAATCGGCCAGACAATACAGACCTCTCTGATGAATATCAGTCAGCATTATAATCTGGTTTTTAATTATGACGATGTCACAACCCATTTATTGGGTTCGGTTTTTACCAATGGCGGCTGGAGGCCGGAAACAGGCGAAGGTGACTGGAACTCTCTGGCGGGGCCGTCAGACTGGGTCGACACGGTCAACAAGTTTCAGGCGGCAGCCGCAGCTACCCGGCTGAAAATCCCCCTGTTGTATGGGATTGACGCAGTGCATGGCCATAACGGTTTGGTTGACGCAACCATTTTCCCGCATAATTCCGGAATGGGCGCGATTGCCGCGGGTGATTTACATCAAGGCATAGAGGCGGCGCGAACAGCGGGACGCATTACAGCAAAAGAAATGCGCGCAACCGGCATGAACTGGAACTTTGGTCCGCAGGCAACGGTTGCCCATGATGTGCGTTGGGGCCGCGCCTATGAATCTTTCGGCGAAAATGCGGAAATGGTTGCGGCAATGACCAAGGCTATTATCCAGGGCTTGCAGGCAAACGGAGTTGCCGCCTGCGCCAAACATTATATTGGCGAGGGATGGAATTTATACGGATTAAACGGAACCTACGGATATGCCGGTACCGAATCTGCGCCGCTTACCCCTGAACAGCTTGCAGATGCCCTATTGCCGTATCGCGCAGCTATTGATGCAGGTGTCTTCACTATCATGCCCGCCTTATCCAGTACGAACGGTATCAGAATGCACCGGAACAAAGATTTGCTGACGGATTTACTTAAAGGCGAACTTGGATTTCAGGGTTTTATTATTTCTGACTGGAACGGTTCCGGCACCAACGAAGATCTGCGGGATTCGTTTAATGCGGGTGTTGATATGCACATGAATGGCGATCAGGCTCCCGGTAATTATGCCGCCAATATACGCGCAATGGAAGATTATGTCGCCAGAGGAGAAGTGAGCATGGAACGCCTGGACGATGCGGTACTGCGTATTCTCCGTGTCAAAAAAGCCATGGGTTTGCTTAAACCTCATTATAATCCGACGGCAATAGCCGGTCAAATCGGCACGCCGGCAAGCCGCATGGATGCCCGCAGAATAGCTGCGAAAGCGATCACGCTGATGAAAAACGATGATCAGGCCATCCAAAAGCTCCAAACGGCTGCCAATATTTTAGTAACCGGGCAGGCGGCAGACAATGTCGGAATGCAGTGCGGCGGATGGACCTTTAACTGGCGGGGCGGCACAAGCATCCCTACCACCGGTACAACCATTGTGGCCGGTATAAGAAATGCAATTGGAGAAGATAGAGTTACGCTCGCCAATGCCGGCGATAATGCCAGTGCCACCAATGCCATTACCGGAAACTACGACGCGATAATTGCGGTAATCGGAGATAGCCCCCATGCGGAAGACATTGGCGACCGGGGTGCCAATAACGGCGCGTATATCCCCATCCGCGATGGCAGCGGCGCGAACGATGTCGAGGGCAGCGCTGCCTTAAATGCCGGCGGTGACTGGAATGACGCAGGCATGCTGGATGCCGTTTATGCCTACAAAGCCGCCAACCCCGATGTTCCGGTGATCGTTATCATGCTAACTGGCCGTCCCATGACCATTACGTCCCATCTGGCGTATTGGGATGCCTTTGTGGTAGGCTGGCTGCCGGGCAGCGAAACCGGCGACGCCATTGCAGACGTATTGTTCGGTCACAAGGATTTTGTGGGCAGGACTCCGTACACCTGGCGCAGTTCCTATGTTACCAATCCCGGTTCTGCCAATGCCGGCACATACCCCGAATCTTCGGAAATTATATATCCCTACGGCTATGGGTTAACAAAAGCGGGAATGAGAAATGGAGAATGAGCAAACTCCTAGTTTCTCTTGGTAAGGACCATTAACAGCGCAATGTCTCCCTGGCGTACGCCGGGGATGCGGGCTGCCTGACCTATGGTAAGGGGTTTAACGGTTTTTAATTTTTCCCTGGCTTCTGCGGAAAGGCCGGTAATGGCGGCATAATCAAGATTAGGGTCAAGTTTGATTGCGTCCATTTTGGCCGCTTTTGCAACGGCGCGTTTTTCTTTTTCAATATATCCCGCATACTTCATATCCAGCAGCGCCCGTTCCACCAATGCAGCCGGGTAGCCGGCAAGTTCCGCATCTCGCGCCGCATTTTGCGCCGCATTATTCCGCCGCGTAAGCAGTTCATTAATAACATCTAACGTTTTGGTTTTTTCCAGAAAACGTTCCCAGCGAAGATCATCAATCAAACCAGCTTCGCGGCCTTTGGGACACAGGCGGGTGTCGGCGGTGTCGTGGCGGAGTACCAGGCGGTGTTCGGCGCGGCTGGTGAACATTCGGTACGGCTCCTTTGTTCCCAGAGTGGTAAGGTCGTCTACCAATACGCCGATATAGGCTTCGGCGCGTCCCAGCACCAGCGGGGGGCGGTCTGATCCCTGCAGTTTCATCGCGGCATTGATGCCGGCGATAAGGCCCTGGGCGGCGGCTTCTTCGTAGCCGGAACTGCCGTTGGTTTGTCCTGCCGAAAAAAAGCCGGAAAGCCGTTTGGATTCCAGGCTGGGATACAGATCAAGCGGATCGATGTAATCGTATTCAACCGCATAGGCAGGCCGCACAATACGCGCTTCTTCAAGGCCGGAAATGCTGTGAATAAAATCCCGCTGCACATCTTCGGGCAGAGAACTTGAACCGCCGTTCATGTACATCTCATTGGTATGCAGCCCTTCGGGCTCCATAAAAACATGATGCCGTTCCCGCTCGGGGAATCGAACAACCTTATCCTCAATCGAAGGACAATAGCGGGCGCCAATACCGGTAATTTTGCCGCCGTACAGCGGGGAACGGTGGATATTGGCCCGGATAATGTCGTGTGTTTTTGTATTGGTGTAGGTAATCCAGCAGGGAAGGGAAGGGCGATTCGTAATGGAATCAATGGTAAAGGAGAAAGGCAACGGCTCCTCGCCGTCTTGTTTTTCCATTTTACTGAAATCAATAGAATCCCCTGCAATGCGCGCCGGGGTACCGGTTTTAAGCCTGCCCATTGGGAAACCAAGCCGTTTAAGGTTTGTCCCCAGACCAAATGCCGCTTCCTCGCCCAGCCGTCCTTCGCCTGACTCGTATTCGCCAATGAAAATTTTTCCTTCCAGGAAGGTACCCGCAGCAAGGATCACCGTAGGGGCTGCAATACGATGCCCGCGGCGGGTAATGACCCCGGCAACTTTCCCAAGCGGGGCGGCGGATGATTCTTCAATCATCAGATCAATAACCGTATCCATAAAAATCGTAAGGTTTTTTTGCCCTTCAAGCGCCGCGCGGGCTGCCTGTTGATATGCCTCTTTGTCGGCCTGGGCGCGGGGAGCCTGTACGGCAGGGCCTCTGGAACGGTTGAGTATGCGGTACTGAATCATCGTGGCGTCGATGAGCTTGCCCATTTCGCCGCCCAGGGCATCTACCTCGCGGACAAGGTTGCCTTTCGAAAGACCGCCGATTGCCGGATTGCAGGAAAGCACGCCGATACAGTCGGGGTTTTGGGTGATGAGGAGCGTTGAAAAACCGAGCCGGGCAACAGCCAGAGAAGCTTCTATTCCCGCATGGCCGCCGCCTATAACAATACAATTGTAATCCACGGTATTACTATAATACATACGGCAAAAATCGTATATACAGGCAGGCCGTTACAATGATACACTGAGATAAGGAGACAACAAAGTGTCAACAATTGCACAAAACAAATCGCCTGCCTCTTCTGCAAGCTCAGGTTTGACGGTCCTCATTACGGGGAGTATTATGATGTTATTTTTGGGAATACTCTATGTATGGAGTGTTTTCGTAAGACCGGTCAGCGAATTTTATGATTGGGATATTGCAAGAGTTAAACTCACATCATCGTTTATGCTTTGTTTTTTTGTGGTGGGAATACTGGCCGGCGGCAAATTGCACCTGAAATTAGGCGCCGACAAAGTGGTTCTTGGCGGAGGCTTATTGCTTGCCCTGGGAATGTTTGCAACAGCGTTTTTACCGCAGAATGTGAAATGGCTCATGTACATTACCTACGGCATTATCGGCGGGTTTGGCGTGGGTTCGGCTTATAACGCCATCATCTGCGCGGCGCAAAAGTGGTTCCCCCAAAGACGCGGTTTCGCAACTGGTGTTGTGGTAAGCGCGTTTGGATTTTCAACTGTTATCTTTGCTCCGTTGATTGCAGCACTGGTAAAGCAATTTGAGTTAAGAAGCACCTTTTTAATTCTTGCGGCGGCTTTTTTTGTTGCAACGCTTGTACTGTTCAGGTTTATCCGTTTGCCGGGCGAAAACGCCCCGTCAGCCGCGCCATCGGCGGCGTTACTCGCAAAGAGACAGTATGTCGTAACAGAAACGATCAGGACAAAGGAATTTTACTTTATTACCTTTTCATTAATGGTAGCGACAGCCACATTTTTTATTCTTAATCCTTCGTTTATATCGTATGCCGCTGCTCGCGGCGTAGAATCATTCGGGACAATCCTTGTTATGCTGACTGGCGTTGCCAGCGCATGCGGACGCCTTATCGTGCCGCTCCTGTCGGATAAAATCGGCCGCGAAAAAGCTGCGTTAACAGTAATTCTGATAACATCGATTTGCGCATCGCTTTTATGCTTTGCCCATGGTTTTTTGTTTATAATAGTAGTTTTACTCATCGCTTTTTGTTTTGGCGGCCTGCCTGGTTTGTATTCGGTGCTTGCATCAGATTATTTTGGTATTAAAAATGCCGGCGCAAATTACGGCGCAGTTATGATGGGATTCGCGCTGTCGGCGCTTACCTTCCCCATGTTTATCGGATTGATAGAGGGAATGATGAAATTTATTGTTCTTTCAGCCATGGCAGCAGTTGGTGTATTATTAATGATTTTGCTGCTGGCAGCCAAGAAAAAAAAGGAGCTTGCGAATGCCTAAAAAACTGCTGATGGGCAATGAGGCAATTGCTCTGGGCGCAATGCGGGCAGGTGTAAGTGTGGTGACCGGTTATCCCGGAACGCCTTCCACGGAAATACTGGAAACCGTAGCCAAACACAACGACGGCAGCATTTATGTGGAATGGTCGGTTAACGAAAAATCCGCGCTGGAAGTGGCTGCCGGTGCCGCTTTTGCCGGCGCGCGGGTAATGGTTACCATGAAGCAGGTCGGGTTGAACGTAGCTTCCGACCCGTTGATGAGTCTGAATTATATTGGCGTGAAAGGCGGCATGGTGATTGTTGTTGCCGATGATCCGGGACCCATTTCCTCGCAAACCGAGCAGGACACGCGTCATTTTTCCCAATTTGCCAAACTTGCGTTATTCGATCCGTCCACGCCGGAAGAAGCGTACACCATGATAGCCGATGCATTTGTTTGTTCGGAAAAATACGGCAGGCCGGTTTTGCTCCGGCCCACAACGCGCGTGTGCCATAGCTGCGCTTCCGTGGAAATGCTGGAAGATTTGCCAAGAAATCGTACCGAAGGTACGCAACCAGCCGGATTTGTGAAAGGCCCTGAATGGGTTATTTTTCCGCGGCTTGCCTACACCAATAAATTCAAAATTGAAGAAAGCCTAAAGGCAATGAGCGATGTCTTTTCCCAATACGAAAAAAATATTCTTGTAGGCAATGGCAAAAAAGGAATAGCGGCAGGCGGAGTCAGTTATACTTTTGTACGCGAGGCTCTGCACAATCTCGGCATAAAAGATATAGATTGCAAACTCTTAAAAGTTTCAACATACCCTTTTCCCGATACACTTGCGTTTAAATTCCTGGAAGGACTGGACGAAGTGCTTGTCATCGAAGAGCTTGATCCCGTTATCGAACATGAACTTGTCCGCTTGTGCGGTTTGCACCATATTAATGTGAAGATACTTGGTAAACGAAGCGGACATATCCAAATTGCCGGAGAAAACTCGCCGGACAGTGTGGCTCATGCAATTGCGGCTTTTCTTGGTGTTGATCAGGGGAAACATCAGCCGGCAATTATCAGTGAAGATGCTTTACCGCCTTTGCCGGTTCGCCCGCCGGTAATGTGCGCTGGTTGTTCACATCGCGCCTCATTCTTTGCGGTCAAGGAAGCGACAAAAAAAATATCCGCCGTTTATACCGGCGATATCGGCTGTTATACGCTTGGCAACGCCGCGCCGCTGAATATGGTAGATACCTGTTTGTGCATGGGCGCGGGGATTACCGTTGCGCAGGGCCTTAAGCGGATAGAGCCTGATACCGTTCATTTTGCGTTTATCGGTGACTCGACATTCTTCCACACGGGCATTCCCGGGGTTGTCAACGCCGTCTACAATCAAACGGACATTGTGGTGGTGGTGCTTGATAACGGAACAACCGCAATGACCGGGAATCAGCCGCATCCGGGAATGGGCGTTACCATGATGAACACAAGACCGGAAAAAATCAGCATCGAAAAGATTCTGAGCGGGATAGGTGTTTCGGCGCTGGTGAAGGTAAATCCGTTTGATCTCAAGGCGGCGAAAGAAGCCGTTGCCAGTGTGATGACGCAAAAAGGCGTGCGCGTATTGTTGTTTGAAGCGCCGTGTATCATGATTGCAAAAGGCGATAGCGCCGCTATTATTGATGAGTCAAAGTGTAATGGCTGTAAAGTATGTTTGCAAAAATTCGGCTGCCCTGCCATTAGTATTGATGGCGGCAAAGCGGTTATCAATGCTGCTTTGTGTACCGGCTGTGGTGTATGCGTGGAATTGTGCTCAAGAGGAGCCATTTATTGCGAGGCAGGTAACAAATGACATTTAATCTAATGATAGCCGGTGTAGGCGGGCAGGGAACGGTACTTGCATCCAAGTTGGTAGCGGCGGCAGCCATGAAAAAGGGCTACAATGCCCGTACCACCGAATTTATTGGTATGGCGCAGCGCGGCGGCAGCGTGTTCGGTCACTGCCGTATTGGGGAAAACATTTTTTCGCCCAAAATACCACTGGGAAAAGCGGACGCGATTATCGGGTTTGAGCCCGCAGAAACGGTACGGCAATTACCGTATCTGAAGCCGGACGGTGTAGTGATTGTGTGCGACAATGTGATCAAACCGGTTTCCGGCCCTTCCGTTGGCGCTTATGAAGGCGCGGTAATGATTGATTATCTGAAGGCGCAAACAGGGTTTGCCAACGCCCCAAAACTCATTATCGTGGACGGAAGCCGGTTTACAGGGCAAAACGCAAAAACGCTGAATGTCGCTCTGTTGGGGGCGGCGGCGCAAAGCGGTCTGTTCCCATTTGACGCCGAAACATTAAAGGAAGTTATCACAGAAGTAGTACCGAAACGTTTTTGGGACATGAACCTAAACGCATTTGAAACAGGAAGGAGTATAGTATGAACACATTGGATCAAATCAAAAAATCGATAAAACATGCCATGAAGGGCTCGTTTTATAAATCGCATTTTGCCGGCATCAAGGTTGGTGACATCAACCGCATGGCCGATTTTGAAAAGCTGCCATTTACCGATAAGGAAGATCTGCGGCAGGCGTATCCGCTGGGATTACAGGCTGTCCCCGATGAAAAAATTATCCGCATTCATTCATCAAGCGGCACAACCGGCACGCCGGTAATTATTCCGTACACTCAAAAAGATGTAAACGATTGGGCTGTTATGTTCAAGCGCTGCTATGAAACAGCCGGCATCACCAAGCTGGATCGTATTCATATTACTCCCGGTTACGGATTATGGACGGCGGGGATTGGGTTTCAGGCAGGCACGGAATTGTTAGGCGCAATGGCAATTCCGATGGGGCCGGGCAATACAGACAAGCAGATTAAAATGATGATAGATCTGAAATCGACCGTGTTGTGCGCGACTTCTTCCTATGCGCTGCTGATTGCCGAAGAAATTGAAAAGCGCGGCGTCCGCGATAAAATCCACCTGAAAAAAGGCGTTATCGGTTCCGAGCGCTGGGGTGAAAAAATGCGCAAGCGCATTGCCGGCGAGCTTGGCGTTGAGCTGTATGATATTTACGGCCTAACCGAAATCTACGGCCCCGGTATTGGCATCAACTGCCCGCGGCAAAGCGCCATGCATATATGGACCGATTTTATGTATTACGAAATCATTGATCCCAAGACGGGTAAGGTTTTACCGGCAGGCAAAACCGGCGAGCTTGTCATTACCACGCTGCGCAAAGAAGGTGCTCCGTTGATCCGCTACCGGACGCATGATTTAACCAAATCCATACCGGGCAAGTGCAAATGCGGGCTTGAATACCCCAGAATCGACACGATTATCGGGCGCTCCGATGACATGGTCAAGGTTCGCGGCGCGATTATTTATCCCAGCCGCGTTGACGAGTTACTCGCAACCATTGACGGTGTCAGCAGCGAATATCAAATCATGATCGATCACATGAACGGCAAAGACATATTGACCTTATTCTTTGAAACAGCCGACAAAGATTCCGCCGCCGCTCTGGAAAAAACAGTTGAACACGAGTTCAAGGAAAAAATTGGCCTTGCACCCAAGGCAAAAGCCGTCGGCATGGGCGAACTGCCCCGAAGCGAAAAGAAGTCGACGCGGGTGTTTGACAACCGGTATTAAAATTCAGCTCTTATGTAATCAATATACAGTACTTGCGGGACTGGTAAGGTAAAGTTCTCCATTGGGTCTGTAGTAGGATACATATCAACATAAAAAGTTGTAATGGTAGTAACCTCGGCAGGAATGGCAATGGTTTTTTCTTCCCATACATCAGCAATGGTGACGTGGATTGGTATGGTAATAGTAGCGCTATTCGTAGCTATTTTCATTAGCGGATAAGAACTGGTAAGGTTTGATTTAACCCTGACACGGATAGTAGTGTAGCCGGTAACATTAATATTCTTATAAGAATTAACATACTCCCCAAATCCGGCGTACCAACCGTTGAATCCCAAACATTCAACTTTTAGTACTGGCAATGCAAGAGCGCCGTCTACAGTATCATCAAGCGTTGCCCATGTATCAGTGTGGCACCAGCGCTGAGGGACTTCGGGATAATAAACTCCTGTCCGTTCATCATTCTCCCAGGCTCCGTTTGGTCCAGTTTGGAAATTCAAGAAGTTTTCAATCCATATATATTGCGGCGGCGGACCCCATACGGTCATGGTATTGCTGGTAAGCGAGTCAAATTGAACAGTCAGTGTAAAACCAGAGAATCCTGGACCAGGTGTTAACAAGCCGGTATCATACGACTGTGCAGAAAGAGTAATATTGCCGCTAACAGTATAGGTAACATTATACCAATTATCAAATTTAACTCTATTCATGAAATAGGTGCGCGGTTGTTCGTTAGCGGTATATATTGCTCTTGATCCTGTCAGAACATCTTTTAACGGTGTGGCGGCAGGGGCTGCTTCAATTGGTCCGGCACTGGAGGGAATAATTATTTGATTAAGGCTTACTGCGGTTTTGATAAATTCTATATCGTCAATAAATATTTCCCTGCCGTTCAGTTCTTGTCCTGTAATGCCGAATTGAAAAGCGGTGGTTAATGTTTGGCCTTTCTTTTTGGGTATTGGTAAAATAATATTTTGCCATGTAGTATTGATGGATATTCCTGTGCCGTTTTCGCCGGTGTAGACAACTTCATATTGTTCGCCAATACCGCCAAATCCAATGTTATTGACGGTAATTGGAGCCCAACTGCCTCTGATCCAGAATGAAAGGGCTTCTACGGCGTTCAAATCAATGCCTTCGGAATATTCTATCTGAAAGCCATGGAAATAGGGCGTTGCTCCGGCGGGAGAGGAAAGTTTAATGGCGGAACTTGTACCGCTGCGCCCGTCTGTTTCGCCCGTCCATGTAGCCTGTGCGCCTTCCCAATGCAGATAATCGCCATGCATTACTCTGTTGGAATAAATTGTATACAGTTCCGGAGGATCGATGATAATGTCATCTGTGTTTGCCTGTGTCTCGCAGGTAATGATAAGCAGCGCACAAAAAACACATAGCAGGCTATTTGTTATAATACGCATACATCCTCCTTACAAATTAAGTAAATTCTACCATATTTTGAAAAAAAAGCAATAAAAATATTAATTTTCTTCATTTTCAGGCTGAACTGTATCAATACCGCCCGTAAACCGCCATTGGAGGATTGCGGCCTATTAACATTATCGGGGAAAATTGGTATACTGATATAGACAAAAAAACTAGAAGAGAGGTTTAAAATGGAACTTGTTAAAACTGGAAAGACTAAAGATGTCTACAAATTGCCCGATGGCAACTATTTGCTCAAATTCAAAGACACCGTTACGGGCCACCAACCGGGTGTATCCGATCCGGGCGGCAACAAAGTGGTAGGGTCGGTAGAGGGAGTCGGTTCAGGCGCGCTCAAGATGTCAACGTACTATTTTGAGCTTATGAAAAAGCGTAATATACCCACCCATTATGTGAGCGCGGATTTGTCAAAAGGCGAAATGCTTGTTCGGCCTGCGGTTGCTTTTGGAAAAGGTCTGGAATTCGTGGTGCGATACAAGGCAGTTGGCAGTTTTGTCAGAAGATTTGGCCTCTATTGCAAAGAAGGCGATGAGCTCCCCAAGGTTTTCGAGGCTACCTTAAAAGATGATGATCGTGATGATCCTCCGGTTACGCGTGAAATAATTGTGGCGCTTAAACTGTTAACCCCTGCCCAATATGACGAAATATACGGCGAAACAATAAAAATTTGCGATCTTATTTATGACGATCTGAAAAGCCGTGGGCTTGAGCTTATCGACATTAAAGTCGAGTTTGGTATGGTCGACGGCAAGATCGCCTTAATAGACGAGGTAAGTCCGGGCAATATGCGTGTATATCAAGACGGCAAGAAAGTTGACTACCTTACCCTCTCAAGCATAGTACAGTAATAAAAAACCGGCAAAGGGAGGGCTGCCGTGGCGCTGCTCTCCTTCGCCGGTTTTATCCATAAAAAAACTACAGCCGTTTTTTTCCAAGCATAAATGACAGCACCGATCCCAAAGAAAATGTCACTATGCCAATTATAATGATAATTGCCGATATACCGCTTTTGTATACAATGGGATCCTTAAACAAAACGCAGACAGATCCCAACAGCAGCCCCAAAATAATGGAGTATACCACTTTATGATGATTCTTCAGGAGTCTTTCAATCAGCCTGACCATACTCAGTCCGCCGATAATAACCCCAATGGCAAGCGGCCCCAATACCTTGCAAATATTCAGCAGAAGCGTAATGTCGTTGATGTCGGCCAACCAAATTCTGATGGATGAAATGGAGTAGATGGCCAATGGGTAAATGCCCAGCAGCAATAAAACAAATGAACCGCTGATACCGGGAATAACCAAAGCGGCGGCGGCCAGTATTCCGGCAAAAAAGATAAAAATCATAAACGGAATACCTATTGATTGTATCACTTCTTCGGGATCGCTTACTGATGTGGTTCTTATAAAGGATAATGCCACCAGTAATACAAAAGGCAATACGATTAACAATATTTCTCCCGCTT
>WQXQ01000048.1 GCA_009784775.1 Treponema sp. | reverse complement strand
AACTAAGCGTACAGAAAATGCGGCACGGCACACTAAGCATGAGGACAATCTGCAATATGAATTACCGTATGATTAGTTGCAAGACAGAATGCCGTGCTGCGGCTACGCAGTCGGTCTCCCCCAGCTGTTTTTGGCACCCCGCCGCCCAACCCTCCGGGGTTAGCGCGAGTACGGTCATGCACTGTCGGTGTTAATCACCGTTTTATCTTGCAAAAAATGGCGCTATATGTGATAATTACCGGTAAGGGAGACATATATGGGCGCATTACCTAAAGCAGAACAATGGTTTACGTATGCTGATTACAAGGAATGGGAACTTGCCGAAGGAGAGCGCTTCGAGCTTATCTATGGCGAAGCGTATGCCATGGCCGCGCCAAACGCCGTTCATCAGGCAATACAAATAGCCTTAGCAAGCCAGTTTTATAATTATTTAGAGGGTAAATCCTGCAAACCGTATGCGGCACCCTATGATGTCCGGCTTTTTTATGCGGCAGACGAAAGCGACGATACAGTAGTTCAGCCGGATATTGTTGTTGTCTGCGATGAAAAAAAACGCGGGCCGGAAGGCTGCCGAGGCGCTCCCGATTTGGTTGTCGAAATTTTATCTCCCTCAAACACTGCCATAGAAATGGAACGAAAGCTCAAACTGTACCGGCAAGCGGGAGTTCGCGAATACTGGGTTATTGACCCTGAAAACAACGGCCTTACGGTATACAACTTCCAAAACAAAACCATTGACACCTACGAAAACGAAGACACTGTTCCGGTTGCCATTTTTCCCGATTTTACCATTTCCCTCAAACGGGTTTTTGCGGAGTAATGAACAGCAAAGGTCATGCACTGGTAGCTACCACAACTTTCTTCATTTGCTACTGTCTATTCCTCCCCTTGATTGTTATTTTACTCACCAGTACACTAAGTAAAAGGAGATAAGAATGAAAAGAATTCTGTGTGTATTTGCTTTTGTTGCTATTTTGGCAACAGGCACGGCGTTTGCCGATCATCCCGATGGATGGGGAGTTGGCATAGTAGGAAACCTTAGTATTCATCATGACCGTGATGGCCATGGTGTTCATGCTGGCCTTGGAGGTATTGGTTTATCTCTTAAAATTCCCGCAGTTCCCATTTATTGGGGGTTTTTCTTGAGGGGACTTGGTGAAAAACATTCTGGTGGTGGTGTAACCGGCGATTATTACTTTATCGACGATCATATAGACGGCCCCTGGCACTGGTACTTTGGATTAGGCGGCTTTTTTAACTTAGATGTCCATAAACATACGTATGCAAACAAAGATTACACATACAATTGGATGAATTTCGGCCTGCGGATTCCAATTGGAGTTAGTGTCCAACCGATGGACTGGTTTGAACTTTTCATACAAGCAGTACCCAGCGTTGGTCTTGCTGCATGGGGTGATGGAACTTACAAAGACGAAAGCGGCAAAAAGCTAGGAAGAGAACCCGAATCATATTTCTTCTGGGGCGTACCCATTGAATTTGGTATCCGCTTCTGGTTCTAATGCTTTAACCACGAACCAAACGAACCAATACGAACTTTTAAATTGTGTGTTTGTGTGGTTCGTGGTAGAATTTGTAAAGATATAGTTGTTAGCCCTATGTTAGAGTAATACTATCTATTAATTTTGTACAAAACTCAAAAATCTTTTGAGCATGCGCAATCGCTACTTTTACAATAGTATCATCAACAGCTAATTCGTTAGGGTAACGGACATGGACGCCATAAGGGTTTAGAAACACGCAGTATTGCTGCATAGCTGAAAAACCCGGTTCATGAACCATACAAAGATTACATAATTCCAATAGATCATGGGTACGGGGAGGGTCTGTATTTTTTACAATTAAATAGGCTTTGAGGGATTTTTCTGCGCATTGCTGAGTATGATAGCAGGATATTTCAGTTTCTTTTGGGTTGACATCATAAAACATATGGTTGGCAGTATTGAGGTCGCTTTTTGCATAACGGAGCCAATCCTTTGCCAGATCAAGTTCGGTCATAGAGAACCACTCCTTTTTGTGCGATAGTACGTTCAATGGTAGGCAGTTTGCTTCTGGCTTCAAAACGGCTTTTATAATTTGCAAGGACATCTACGCTTTTATAATTCGGGTTCTGCGCCAGTCCTCCATAGATATTTTGTAATACCAATATGGGTTTTTCGGTACCATCTTTAAGGACAACAAAGACATCGTAGTCGCTGCCTTCTCTGGGTGTTCCATAAGCATAAGAACCAAAAAGTATTATTCTTTCACAATCACTACCCACCGTTTTTAATATGCTGTCTTTTATGCCAAGTATTTCACTATCTACCATGTCGCTATCCTAATCCAGCTCGAAAGTCTCGATGTTGACGAATAGCCGCTGGCTGGCCCAGGAGGGGAGGGTGTATACCATGTCGGCGCCGGAAATGGTTGCCATGCGTTGGCCTTCTTCGTCGGGTGGGGCAAAACGGATGGTCCGTATGCCGCCGTTTCCAAATTCAATCGAAATACGGCTATCGTTAAACATTGGGTGGGATGCCGCCACAGAATGGGCAAAATCGCTTCCCGCAGTGTTCAGGATATCCCGGATATAATTGTCCACTCTTGCCATATTGGGATTGGCAAGCTCAAAGTTGAATGTCCATTGATTGCCGTTTCGGGTGAAAATCTGCGGCGGCAGTTCCTCGCCGGCAGAGGGATATACGGTAAGCCGCTGAACGCTTGCGGCGGTAAGGCTGCCGTCCTCGTTTTCCGGGAACAGGCGCAGATTGTACCATGAGTTCAGCGCCGCGTTTGTGTAGGCGGAAAATATGTTTTCACCGGAACGGACTTCGTTGTGCCCCTGTTTGCGCAGGAATATATGCCCGGTACTGTCTTCCTGGCCTGCGAGCAGCGTTAAAACAGGCAGCCCGGCTCCTGCCATTACGGTAATGCGGGTTGCCCTGTCCTCGGTAAGCGACAGACGCGCATGGGAAGCGGCGCTTGATGAGCGTACCGGATACGGTGCCCGTTTGTTCAGGGCTGCGATAAAATCTTCTATCCGTAAAGTTCTTGCCGGATAATCTTTTCCGTTATGTGACACAAACCATCTGCCTCCGTTTCGCGTAAGGATAATGGTTTCGCCTTCCTGCATAATGGTAATGTCGCTGATCCGGTCATTCTGGGCGGCATCCAGCCAGGAATAGACGTCGGATCGCGCGCCTCTTCGTTCAGGATCAAATATAATGCTCATAATATATATAAGCGCCAGCGCCGCGATTATACCCGAAAGAACGGTGGTTTTTTTCTTATATGTCATTTCGAAACCTCTTTAACTGTTTTTTGATTTGGCTTTAGCCGGAAGAGCTTTAGCTGGAAGGGCTTTAGCCGGAAGGGCTTTAGCCGGAAGGGCTTTAGCCGGAAGGGCTTTAGCCGGAAGGGCTTTAGCCCTCCGCCGCAGAGCAAAAAGTATGCCGGCTACGACAACCAGCGCCGGTACCAGATACATATTGATAAACCGGACGCGCTTCATGGCAGCGGCTTTTTCCGCGGAACCAATGATTTTATCAAGGCGGCCTGAACTGGATTCTCTGGATCGTATCCCGATAATGTCATCATCATTGCACAGCCAGTCGGCGGCTTTGACCAGGAAGTCAAGGTTGCGTTGTCCGCCGGTAACATTCATAAAGGAAGTAGCAAAAGCAGTATCGCCAATAACAATAATCCGGGCAGGTCTGGCCTGGGATGGCATATCGGGAAGTTCAGATCCGTCATACTGTTCCGGTCTGGGCTTGTCTATAAACCATGAGGGGAAAATTCCGGTAAGGCTTGCTCCCAGAATTTTGGCGCCCCTTGTTTGAGCGGCGTCCCGTTCAAAGAGATGGGCGGCTTCAGGGTTAAGATTGAACGGTTCTCTCATTGACCAGGCATTGGCGGTGGTGGTAAACAGATAATCTGTTTCTACTCCATCCACTGTATGCAAATAGAGGGGACTGGCCCAATACATATCAAGGCCGCCGAATCGGGCGCTTATTGGATGACTGGCATTGCCGTTTTCGCTGCGAACATCAAGCCACTGAGGGTTGTGTACGATACGCGTCATGGTAAAGCCATTGGGGCTGCGGGTTTGGTACTGCATCATTCGAGCGGATCGATCCATGACAATTTCCGGCAGCACGGTTACGCCGTAGCCGGACAGCATGGTTAACAGGCCTTTGTCTGCCGCTAAACTGGCTTCCAGACCGCCTTCCAGATCAACCGTAATGCTTTTAACCGTAAAGAGAACCTTGCCGCCGTTTTGTATGTATCGGTCTATTTGATACAGGGCAGTATCATCCAGCGTTTCAACGCCGCCCAGCACCAGCAGGGCAGGCAGCGTTTCGGGAATATCCTGACCGGGCGCCACCATTCGGAACTGGTAGCCTGCCTGCATATAGGTGCCTTGCAAGGGCCGGTACTCATCGTTCCAGCGTTGAGGATTGTCAGCGGCCATAACGCCCAGTACGCGGGCGCTGCCCCGTACCATTGCGCGTATGCGCGAGGTTAAATCATATTCCAAAGTTTCAAGGGAAAATACCACCGGCAGCACATCAATATCGTCAAGATACTCAATGACAATGCCGGTGTATACGGTCATTACGCTGGCCTGATCCTGATCAACGGTTTGTATTTGCTGGGGCATTATGCCCAGTTGTTCTACCTGATTTGTCAGTTTTGCCTTTAACGGATCCCGCACGGTCAGTTTAATTTTTCCTCGTGAAAATCCCGCGTATTCCCGCAATAAATCTTCAATTTCGCCCGGCATGGGATGAATTGCTTTCAGCCTGTCTGAAACATAATAGGTCAGGCGAATCTGATCGGGAATTTCGTTGTGCAGATTCCGTGAAACTGCCGAAATGGTATACGCTTTGCCCCTAGTAAGGTCAAGCCGGAACCATAGCCGCTTGCTGACCAGAAAGGAGAGGGCAAAGACGGCTATTACCAGTATGCTTAATGTAGTTGCTTGTTTTTTTGTCATAATGTTATCTCCACTTCCTGAACAATATCACACGGGTAGTGATGAATAAAAATAATGCCGTGCTGATTATGTAGTATAAAATGTCCCGGGAATCGAGCAGTCCTTTGGCAAAACTTTCAAAATGGAACGCCAGTGACATGAAATTGATTATCTGAGAAAGCCAATGGGGAAGATTGAACGTAAAGGTAAGCTGGTGGATCAACATTGTTGCCATTAATACAACGGCGCTGCCCAGAAAGCTGCCCGCCTGGTTTTTTGAAAGCGCGGAGAGCAGCAGGCCCAGCGCAATCGCGGAAGCGCCCATTAACAACGCGCCAATGTATTCACAGACGATTACTCCGATGTCAAAATCTCCCAGCGGAAGCAGGCTGAGGGGAAGGGGAATGGTAAGGATTAACATCATCACCAACAGGGAAAAAGTCGCGAAGAATTTTCCCAGCGCCAGATCCCACTCGGAAAAAGGCATGGTAAGCAGCAATTCGATGCTGCCGGTTTTCCGTTCTTCCGCCCAGCTTTTCATGGTAAGGACCGGAATAACCAGAATAAAGACCAACGGAAAAATGCCAAAATAGGGCCGCAGTGAAGCAACATTCATGGTAAAGTACCGTTGAAAAGAAAAGAGCCATATCGCGCAGAATAACAGGAAGAAAACCGCCGCTCCATAAAAAGCCGGAGCATTGAGGTAGGAAAACAGTTCCTTCCGTGTCAGGGCCAGAATTCGCCCGTTACCAAACAGCTTATTTTGTTGCATTGCCGCGTTCCTCCATCGTTAGCTCGACAAATATATCCTCAAGACTGAGTTTTTTCCGGCTCATGCCCAGTATCTTAAAATTACCGTTAACGGCCCAGTCAAAAATACGCTCGCCGGCGAGTGAGTCCGCCACGCCAATTGCCGCAGGGACAAAAAAGCCAAGCCGCGTTGTACCGTCTTCCAGCGATTCTATCGAGATTTTGCTCAGGTCTTTGCCAAGCAGGGGAAGACTGCCAATAATACTTTCGGCAGCTCCCTTGAGTATCAGTTCCCAGGTATCGCCTCCTTTCATGGTTCCGGCAATTTCCTCGGGTGTTCCCTGAGCGGCGATTTTTCCTTCATTGATAATCAGTACCTGAGAGCAGATCGCCTCGACCTCCTGCAAAATGTGGGAGGAGAGGATAACGGTTTTTCGCCGGCCCAGTTCTTTGATAAGAGAGCGTATTTCGATAATTTGATTGGGGTCAAGGCCGTTGGTTGGTTCGTCCAATATCAAAATGGGCGGATCGTGGAGTATGGCCTGAGCAAGACCGGTGCGCTGACGGTAGCCCTTGGAAAGGGTTTCAATTTTTCGGCCGCGGTATGCGCTGAGACCGCAGGCTTCAAGAGAGGTATTGATGGCTGTGCTGCGTTCCTCTACGGGAATAAGCCGCGCTTCGGCAATAAAAGCGAGGTATTCATCGACGGTAAGATCCCCGTACAAGGGGACATTTTCCGGCAGGTACCCGATACGTTTTTTAATCTCTACCGGGTCTTCATCTACCTGAATGCCGTCTACCAGAGCGGTTCCGCCGGAGGGGAAATGAAAGCCGGTGAGAATCTTCATAATGGTCGTTTTTCCCGCCCCGTTCGGGCCCAGAAACCCCACCACCTGATCCTTCCCTACGGAAAAAGAAACGTCTTTGACTGCCTCAACGCTCCCGTAGTTTTTACTTAGATTCTGTACTTCAATCATGCAAGGTGACTCCTTGTTGAAAAAATAATAGTGGTATTATTAAGAACATCAGTATATCCTTTTTAATCCACATGATCAATAGGAAATGCGGCTTTGTCACGGGCAAGAACGGTGTCGGGGAAGATCGCCTGGGCTTCTTTCAGCAGTTGCTTGAGGTTAAATTCGGTGTAGCGGGGGCTGTAATGGATGAGCGCCAGTTTTTTGATGTTGCCGGCTGCGGCGGCAATCTGAGCCGCTTCTTCCGCGGTCATGTGCTTTTTGCTGTGGGCGTCTTCGGCCAGTTCCCGCTCGAACATTCCCTCGCAGACAAAAAGGTCTGACCCGGCAACCTCCGGCGCGATTTCCGGAAAGGCAAGGCTGTCGGTGACAAAGGAAAATTTCCTGCCGGAACGGGGGCTGCCCAGTACCTCGCTGGGACGCACATCCCTGCCATCGGCCGCCTGCACGGTTTCTCCGTTTTGCAGCCGCGACCACAGCGGCCCCATCGGTACCCCCAGCGCCTGAGCCTTTTCCGGGTGGAATTCGCCGGGACGTAAATACTCCTCCAGAGTATAGCCAAAACAGGGTTTGGTATGCTGCAGCGGGAAACAGCGTACATGGAATCCATCGCCTTCGTACACGACACCCGGTTCGGTTACTTCTTTGACGATGATTTCATAGTTGATGTACATATCCAGTACCCGGCGATTGGTTTCGATATATTCGGCAATGCGCGGCGGGCCGATTATGTACAGGGGATCATCCCGGTCAACCTGAGAGGAAAGCATGAGCAGGCCGGGTATGCCGGTCACATGATCCGCATGGGTATGGCTGACAAAAATGACCGATATTTTTTTCCAGCGGAGGTTCAATTTCCGCAGGGCAACCTGGGTTCCCTCGCCGCAGTCAAACAGGAACAGTTCCCCCTCCCGCCGCAGCAGCACCGATGTCAAATGCCGGTTGGGCAGGGGCATCATCCCCCCGCAGCCAAGTACAAAAGCTTCAAGATTCATGGTAAGGACAGTATAGCAGGAAATGAGGAATGGGGAAAGAGGAAGGAGAAAAGAGAAATGAGGAATGAGGAATGGGGTACTGAGAAAAGGTGTCTGAGAAAAGGTGTCAGTCACCGTTTTGGTGTCAGTCACCGTTTTGCGACTTTGTTCTCTTTTCACTTTTCTTTGTTCATTATACTATAAAGCTATTATGAAACGAATAGTGTTTTTATTGTTTTTTCTTCCTTCGTTGCTTGTTGCGGCGCCGTTGTATTCTCCTTCCTGGGGGTTTTGGCTGGATTTGCCTGAGGGGTATGCGTATGTTGAAGGGAATAATGTCGATAGGTACTCATTTCAGGGGCCCAATGGGGCGATGTTTGATATTGCGGTATACCCCAATGGTTACGAGGATACCGGAGCATTGGTGCGTGATATTAATCGCCGGCTGGGGAATGGCGGGGAGACCGCTTTTTTCGTCTATGGCGATAAAAATGCCGCCTTAATGGAATTGCGTTTCAAAGGTTTTATTGGATGGGGCCTTTGTCTAGAGCTTGCCGGCGATGGGTTTCGCTCACCGCCGCTGCTGCTGGCTCTGGCATATTCGCCTGCGGGGATGGGAGAGATGGATCTGTTCCACCTGTCCGCTCTGGATTCGCTTGCCCCTTCGAATGCGGAAAAACGTATCCCCGGACCGATTATGGCATTTAGCTATCCGCGGGGTGAGCAGGTTACTATGCCCCTTGCCGGCACTGCCGCAACGGCGCAATTCCGGGAACATGATGCCGAGGCTGCCCAGGTGCTGATTGAGCGGGAATTTGCCCTGCTTCGCCATTACGAGTTTGCTCCCAATTGGCAAGAGGCATGGATACGGTATTACCGGGCAATCTACCGCGATTCCTTTGACCGGGTGGCGGATGCAGTGGTTTGTCTCGCACGGCAATGGCAGGGAACAGCCCTGGACGATCGGGCCTTTGCCGAAAAAGCCCTTGCGCTTGTACAGGGTTACCTCTACGAACGGGATTTAAGCGGCAGTGATTTTGTCAATTTGGTTAGCGCAGTGACCGATGGCCGGGGAGACTGTGACAGCCGGGCCATGCTCTGGGCAATGATTCTGATGCAGTCAAACATTCCGGCGGGAATGATGGTGTCCCGCGAATACGGTCACGCCATGGGCATAATAGACATTCCCGGCGCCGGCGCCCGTTTCGAAACCGAAGGCGTCAAATGGCTGGTAGCCGAAACCACCAAAATAATCAGCATTGGCCTTATCGCCCAAGACATGAGCAACCCCGAACACTGGCTGGGAGTGTTTTTCGACTAACGAGGAATTAGAAATGAGAAATGAGGAATGAGATCAATGTTCGTAATCTAAGCGTGGTTGATAACCTGCTTTGCTAACGAACCCTTCTCATTCCTCTCTCCTCATTTCTCATTTTTTTCTTGCTGCGGTTACGGCGCTGGACAGTTGCTGGTTGATGTCGTTGAGGCCTGCGCGAGCGCTTCGTCCGCGGTTAATGGCGTCCTGGTACTGGCTGTCGGAAAAGGCTGTTTGCGCCTGATCCGCATTGCTGCGCGCTGCGGCAAAATCACTGTTCAGAGCGGAAAAATCCAACGGCAGGCCGCTGATGCGGGCGGCGCTGAGTCCCTGCTCCGTTTCAACAACAAGAGACGGCAGTTGGGAAACAATGGCGGCGGCCTCATCTCTGGCGCGGGCAGCTCCGGTGCGGCCTTCATTGATGGCGCGCTCCGCGGCGTTCAGCGCTTCGGTGGCGAGGGATTTTGCGGCGTCATAGCGCTTGGAATTTGCTTCGGCATACATTTTTGCCAATGCGTCCCGGGCGCGGGCAAGGGAATTTGCCGCATAGGTAACAGCGTCATTGTCGTTTTCTGCGCGTGTTACCGCTTCGGCAGCCCTATTCATCTCATCGGTGGGCGGCTTGGCGCAGCCAACGAACAAGACGGCGCAGACGAGCGCTGCACAGATAAAAATACAAGATATCGACTTCATATTAACTCCTTCTAACTACAAATATAACAGGTTTTCGCCGAAAATAAAAGGGTAATGTCCGCATTTTTGTCAAAAAAATTGTCGCTTGCTCTGCTGCTTAGTGCGTGCGGTATTGCCCTGGGAATCGTTTTTTTGCTGCATTATGCGCTTGCAGGCCCCAAATTGGGCCCCATATACGATATTCTCCTTGGTTTTCGCCCTTCGCCGCCGGTGAGCGGGGAAATTGTACGCATTGAGACCGAGGAAGTTATAGAACCAGGCGATATTTTTTCGGTTCTAATGACACTGAGTGAAATGGGCGCCTCGGATTTACTGATTGAAGTCCCGGTTTTGGGAACCGGATCGGGTATGGCAGAAAGCGGCGTCGAGTTCAGTTATCGTATCAATGATGAATTTAACCTTTTGACCAACAATATTCGGAACCTTTTTGAGGGGATACGGCTTGGGTTGGTTGCTCCAACGGAATCGCCGGCGTATGTAGCCAATTTGGTTGAATTGGCGGAACGGGGCAGGGATCGGCTGAATGCTGCTATCATACAACAGGATGAAGCGGGATCGGAGTGGGCAGCCCAGGCGGCGGCGGTTTTTGGCAATGCAATAACGGCGACGGATCTGCGGATTGTGCCGGTGGGAGAAAATCTCTGGTACTCAAGGCCTCAACCCGATTGGGACAGGGCAATCAGGCGGGTTGCGCCAATTCGTGACGGCATGGAACATATTGCGTACCATGCCCTTAAACCGCGCTGGCAAGAATCATTTGTTGAGCTTATCGAAACAGGTTCGGTTCTGATAAACGAAACGTATCGTTTTCCTCTGGATCGGGATGGGAATATCCTTTTTGAAAGGCCGGGGCTTAAAAGTTCGGGGCTTTTGAGCTCTTCGAAAAACGGATTCCGCCGCTTAACGCTGGATTATTTTCGGGATTATGATAATGCCGGCAGGGTTTTGGCCCGGTTATTGAAAGACGCTGAAGCGTTAGGTGTATACAGTCAAATCATACCGGAACGTATACCGCTCATTTTGTTTGATTATGCCGAAAGCCTGAAAGAAGAACTGCTCAAAGAACCCATTGCAGAGAAATATGACGCATGGATTAATGCCCGTGCGGAATACATTGCCAGTCTGGATGATTTTTTATACGGCCACTCCGAAATGACTCTGGTGAATGGCTATGAAGAATTAATAGCGGATGAAGGAATTGGCGAAGAGGGGATAGCCAAACTGGAGAGTCTGCGGGATGAGTTAATCCGGGCTTTTGTCGCCATGCGGGAAAAACACCGTGAATTTATCGGGCTGCGTACCATGCTTGCCGGGGAACTGCATGCCGGTTTTTGTATTGCGGGGCCGGCGCCTTCTGTCGCCGGTTATGCCATTCCGGAATCTTCGGCATTGCTGGCAAATGCGCTGCTTACCGGAAATTGCATTACTCCGGGGTACAGCAGAGATATTATTTTTTGGTCTTTAGTCGCGTCTTTTTTGGTGTTGATTTGTATTCACCGGTTAAGGCCGGTGGTATTATTGTTTACTGGTCTTGCCGTTACGCTGCTTTGCGGCGTTGTTTTTGGAATTGTGTTTATTATCAATGCATATTGGATAGATCCGTTCATACCAACAGCGGCCTGTTTGGGAGGAACGCTGTTTCTGTTTGTTTCCCGATTCTGTATCAGTTATGGCAGGGCATTGCGTTTTCGTTTTGCGTATGCCGGCGCGGTGAACAGGGAAACGCTGAAGGTTTTATTCAAGGCAGGCCGCCCCCGCTTGGCGGAAACGGTATGCGCCCAGGCGGCAATTATCGCCGTTAAAAACCCCGGCTTACCCGGCAAAGAGGATCGGGTAACACCCATTGAAGCCGCCAAAATTGCCGCCGAATTTCGGGAGGAGATTTCCCGGTATTTCAGGCAGGCGGGAGCGATGGTACTTTGTTTTGAGGCTGATACGGCGCTGGCCTGTTTTGGTTCGCCGCCGGAACAAATTTTTCTGGAAAAGGCTAAACGCGGAACGCGTTTTGGCAGGATACATCCTGTCGCAAAGGCTGAACAGTGCCTTACAGAGCTGGTGCACAATCTGCTTTTGAAAAACAGGGATGCATCGTTTGCCCAATGGCGTTTTGGCATAGAGTGGGGCGAATGCGCTTTCTCCTGGTCCAGGGAAACCGGCTGTGTAGTTAACGGCCGCCCGGTAGTTCGCGCCAAAATTTTCGCCTCGATTGCCAACAAGTTTAAGGCGCGGGTGGTTATCGGCGAAACGGCAAGAGAACACGCCAATCTTTGTACGCGAAAACTTTCCTCACTGGGAAACAGCGCCGCCGGTACGCCCGGCGAAAGTTTTTATGAACTCATGATACCAGGCAGCAGTTGACAAGCGCATAGGGTATTGTATAATAAAGCATGGCAACAATACATGCGGTAATACGGAAAATAGTGCCGAAACACCCATTATACATCCAGTTGGTATTTACAGCATTGGCGTTTTTTTTAATGGTTGTTTTTAGCTGCTTTTTTACCCGTGATATCGTACGCAGTAATTTAGTGCGCAACGCGGAGAGCGTCTATTCATTTGCGCGAACCCAGCTTGAATCCGACCTGCGGGAACCAAGGGTTATGCTGCTCGGCTTTTCGCAGACCATTCGCGGTATGCTTCTGCGCGGCACCTCCCCCGATATTCTCAGCAGCTATATCAATGATATTACGGATTATTTTCACTTGAACGGATCGCGCATAACGAGTGCGGTTGTTACCTATGGGTACTTTGAAATATTTGATGAGCCGGTTTTTATCTGCTCAATCGGCGATATGCCTGATGATTATGAGCCAAGGGAAAGACCGTGGTATATTGCGGCCAGAGCAGACTGCGGCGCCATTGTAGAAACGATTCCCTATAGAAGCGCTTTGTTTGAAAAAACAGTTATAGCGTTTGCGCGCTGCATACATGATGAAGATGATGCCTGTATTGGTGTTGTCGGCGTGAATATCTACACAGAAGATATTGGCAGGAATGTTGTTGAAATAGCCCTTGAGCAGGGCGGTTACGGAATGCTGCTTAGTCAGGATCTGGAGCTTATTGCCCATACCAATACGGAATTTATCGGCATAAATGCGAAAGATCCAACTGTACCGCTTGTAGTCTTTATTGATGAGCTGATGGCCGGGCAGGATATTTTGGAGCGTCCCATGATAAACTGGAAGGGCGAAAGTACCATTGCCTTTTTCAGACAGCTTGATAACGGCTGGTATTTGGGTCTTTTAACGCCGGAAAAACCGTTCTATCAAAGCCTGTCAAATATGGCCGCCACCCTTATTATATTAGGGGTAACGTTTGCGATGATTCTTATAGGCATATTGATCCATATAGACATGGCAAGGAACAAGTCTGACCGGGAAAGCAGGCATAAAAGCGCGTTTCTGGCCAATATGAGCCATGAGATACGCACGCCGATGAATGCGATAATCGGCATGACTACCATTGGAAAAACCTCTCGTGATTATGATCGAAAGGATTATTGTTTTTCAAAAATAGAGGACGCTTCGAATCATCTGTTAGGCGTAATAAATGATATTCTGGATATGTCAAAAATCGAATCCAACAAGTTTGATCTTTCGCCGTCTGAGTTTGATTTTGAAAAGATGTTCCAGCGGGCAGTGAATATCGTCAACTTCCGTGTGGATGAAAAACGCCAGAATTTTACGGTGTATATCGATCAGACCATCCCCAAAATGCTGTTTGGGGATGAACAGCGGATAGTGCAGGTCATTACCAATCTGCTGGGGAACGCGATTAAATTTACCCCTGAAAATGGCTCAATCAATCTTGATGCGCGTTTTATAGAAGAAACAAACGGATTGTGTACCATACAAATTTCGGTAGCTGATACGGGAATTGGCATAACGCCCGAACAGCAGGCGCGCGTGTTTAGCTCTTTTGAACAGGCTGAGTCCAGTACAACGCGCAAATACGGCGGTACGGGTCTGGGCCTTGCGATTTCCAAAAGCATTGTGGAGCGAATGGGCGGCAATATATGGATATGTTCTGAAATTGATAAAGGCACAACCTTTGCCTTTACGATTCAGGTAAAACGGGGATACACGTCTTGTCAAGGACTTTTGTCACCGGATGTACATTTAGATAATGTCCGTATCATGGTGGTTGACGATGACAAGGATATCTTGGACTATTTTATGGAAATTTCGCGGGAGTTCAAGGTAAACTGTGATACCGCTTTATCCGGTGAAGAAGCGATCCGGCTTGTGGAACAGCACGGCCACTATCATATCTATTTTGTCGACTGGAAAATGCCGGGCATGGACGGAATACAATTAACCGCTGAATTAAAAGCGCATAATGAACCGGTAAAATCCATTGTAATAATGATAACCGCAGCGGAATGGACTGTCATTGAAAAAGAGGCGAGGGAAGCGGGCGTTGATAAATTCCTGTCCAAACCGCTGTTTCCGTCGCATATTGCGGATGTTATAAACGAGGCTTTGGGTATCAACCATAAACAAATAAAAGAATCACAAACCAATGTTAATGGCGTTTTTGTTGGTCGGTGTATTTTGTTAACCGAAGATGTGGAAATAAACCGCGAAATTGTAAAGGCATTGCTTGAGCCGACAGGTATAGAGATAGACTGCGCGGAAAATGGGCTTGAAGCAGTACGGATGTTCAATGAATCACCCGGAAAATACGACTTGATTTTGATGGATGTGCAGATGCCGGAAATGGACGGGTATGAGGCAACGCGCCGGATTAGGAGCTCTGGAGTCCCGGAAGCGAAAGTCATTCCCATTATTGCGATAACCGCCAATGTATTCCGTGAAGATGTAGAAAGATGTCTTGAAGCAGGCATGGACAATCATGTGGGAAAACCGCTTGATTTTAATGAAGTGCTGGACAGACTCAAAATGTATATATGCCGGTAAGGTATTATTCCCAGAGCCAGGTTGAAAGATAGCGTTCGCCGCTGTCGGGCAGTATGGCTACAATGGTTTTGCCTTTGTTTTCCGGGCGTCTGGAGATGGTTAGGGCCGCTTCCATGGCTGCACCGGAGGAAATACCGGCAAAAATACCTTCTTCCCGCGCAAGCCGGATGACTGTGCCGCGCGCCTTTGTGTCATCAGTTTGGTATATTTCATCAATGATTGCCGGATCGTACACTTGCGGCACAAACCCCGCGCCAATCCCCTGAATGCTGTGCTGTCCGCCGTTTCCGCCGGACAATACCGGCGATGCGGCAGGTTCAACCGCGATGACTTGTACTGTGGGTTTCATTGATTTAAGATATTTACCGGCGCCGCTCAGGGTTCCGCCGGTGCCAACGCCGCCGACAAGAATGTCCACTGCGCCCTGGGTGTCGTTCCATATTTCCGGGCCGGTGGTTTTTTCGTGAATGGCAGGGTTGGCGGCGTTGTTGAATTGCTGCGGAATAAATGAATGGGGAATGGCTGCCGCCAGTTCTTCGGCTTTGGCAATGGCGCCTTCCATGCCTTTGGTTCCTTCGGTCAGTTCCAGTTCCGCGCCCAGCGCCAGAAGCAGCTTGCGCCGTTCAATGCTCATTGTATCCGGCATGGTCAGGATCAGCCGGTAACCTTTGACCGCTGCCACCAATGCCAGACCTATGCCCGTATTGCCGCTGGTCGGCTCAATAATAACCGTTTCCCCGGTGAGCTTTCCGTCCTGCTCCGCGGCCTCAATCATCGCGAGGGCGACACGATCTTTAACGCTATGCATGGGATTAAAACTTTCCAGTTTGGCATACACCATTGCCCCTCCGTCATTGATCTTGCCAATTCTGACCAACGGAGTATTCCCAATCAAGTGAGTGATGTTGTCGACCTGCATTCCTCATTATGCTATAGGGGATTACAAGTTACAAGCAGGTGATTGACACCATATGCGAATTCCGGTACGATGTTTTTATTCGTTCATAAAGGAGTTTTACTATGGCAAAAACGGCAATTGACAAACTTGACTGGATTGTGAACCTTCTCCTTACTATTTTCCTTGATCCTCTGGTTCAGGGCATCAACCGCATCCTTAGGGGAAAAGTAATTATTGGAATTCTCTGGTTCATTACCGGTGGCCTCTTTGGAATTGGCTGGATCATTGACATTATTACCATGCTGATACATAAGAAAATAACTTTTCTTGCCTAATACCGGAAAAATAACAATACCGTTTCTCCTGCTGATTCTATGCTGTTCTCAATTATATGCCCAGGACACTGTGGTGGATCGAGGGCAGGTCAATATGGAATACCTGTGGCGGCAAGCGATAGGCGGAGCGGTTATGGGGCGGCCCACGGTGCAGGCCCAGTCGGTAGTGGTCGTGCAGGATGGGGGAAGCGTCAAGGCTTATTCCGTATCGGGCAGACCCTTGTGGACTTTTTCGGCGCGGGGACGCTTAAGCCCCTACGTTACCCGTTCGCGGGAAGGCACGGTCTATATATGCAGAACGAATGGCGTTTTTATCGCAGTGAATCGTTCCGGGCGGGAATTATGGCGTACCAATGTGGGAGGGACGCTTTTTGGCCCTACTGTTCTGGGGTGGGATGGCAGGGTATTTATTCCCACTGCCACCAAAATGGTTTGTTATACCGCATCGGGGAATTTGCTGTGGACAAAGGAACTGGAGAGCGTTATCAGCGCCGGTCCCTGGCTGGATCAGGCAGGCGGCGTACTGCTGGCTTTGGAAGACGGCAACATACTGCGTATTGATCCCTTTGGCAGGTCAACCGCCTGGCAGCTGCCGTCCGTGCCGCGTTACCTGCTTTCGGTAAAACGGCACGCTGCTCCCAATACCGCTCCGGCAATTATGGTCCTGTACCGCAATGGCGATGCGCAGTTGATTGATCCTTCTGTGCCGAACGCAGTACCGGTTACGCTGCCTTCGTTACCATCCTCGCCTTTGGCAGCGGCAAGCAGGGAGGGTTATGTCGCCGTTGCTCTTGCAAACGGTCAGGCGGTTCTTCTGTCGGGTATTGATGGAACGCTTGTGTGGACTGCCGATACCCATGCCCGCCTGTATGCTGTTTCCGAAAATGATGCGACCGTGATTTACGATGACCGGGGCGTGTATGTGCTTACCGCAGGCGGGGCAACCAGCTTTTCGGAAGATGGCCGGCGGCAGTGGTTTACCCGTATTGAAAATGCGTCCAGCATTCCCGCTTTTAGTGATGACGGGGTACTGTACTCCGGCGGGAAGGATTGGATATTATACGCATGGAAACTGGAAGATGTTGCATCGAATCAAAAACGAACTTTGTATGGCCCCGCTCCGGAAGGTTCCTACGGCGCAAGTTTTTTGCCGCCGGACTCACCCTTTGCGGGACTCCCCGGACGTTTTGATGAAACATATATGAACAACGAGCTTGATACCATACGCCGGGGAATACAGGCGGGCAAGGTAGGAGCACACGAGCGTGAATGGCTGGCCTCGCTTATGGAAATTGCAGGAACCCGCCAGGGACCTTTTTCCTACAGCCGTCCCCGCGCCGCCATCAATCAACGGATCCATGCCCTGCAGCTTTTAGCCCGCATAGGCTCACACGAAACCATTCCCTGGCTGGCACGGCTTTTCAGAACAGAAAAAGAGTCGCTGGTTAAAGCCGCCGCCGCGCGGGCAATCGGCAGCATCGGTGTAGACCCCGAAGGCCTTGCACTGCGGGAATTTATGGCCTTTGCAACGCTGGCACATTCGGCTCATGACGAACAGGTCCTCATTGCCGTTGCTGCCGCTACCGGCGCTCTCTGCCGTTTTTCCGGCCCGCCCCTGTCCGATGCCGGCGCGCGCATATTGGCTTTGCTGGGCAGTACAATCCATATGCCTTCAGTGCGGCAGCAAGCGCTGCGGGAGCTGGAGGTTTTGCGGTGAGTGTGTTTGTACACACTATTTTGTGATACTCCGATCTTAGTTGAAAAAATCATACTAATTTTTTTTCAAAACCTAAAGGTGTCAATCACCACTGTTTATGACCCATAGCAGGAAAAAGGGGGGCTTGTCTAGCGGGGTAGAGGGGGAATTGGAGGAATTAAAACGCTCGTACAGCGCGAACTTTGTATGGGACAAGCCCTCTGCCCAGGCGGTCGGCCCCCAATACAAAGCCGTTTCCAAAATTATGATACATCGTAAATGTAAAAAGACTGCGCTCTTCCGTTGAAGACCAGTATGTATCATTGCCAAAACCGCCAAGGCCTTTCTGCTTTAAGTTTAAATACATGAAGCTCAGCTCATCTCTGTTAGGCAGTCTCCAGCCCGTAAATCCATTGATATGCAATAGTTTTACCATATCGTTTGCGGAATTCCAGTTGGCTTCAAACTCAAAATCGGGAGGAGCGGCTTCCAAATACTGCCATCCATCGGCATTATCTCCCTTATCATAAAATACGATTCCTCCGGCAGGACCGGTGTCTCCTATTTTATAAACCTGGATTCCCTGAGCGTGGCTTGAAGCGCATGTTGCAAACAGAAATAATAAACAGAGCAAAAATATTGTTTTTTTCATTATTTTAGTGTACTTGGAAGTATGCAGGTTGTCAATGGAGAGTAATGTATATGGTGACTGGCACTGGGTGTGTGCCTTGCCCAAGTCAGTGAAACTGCAGCTCGTAATTTGCTAATCCGGCTCATAAAAGACATTCAGTCTCTGGAATATATGCCCCAGGGAAATCCATATTTGGATCGGCCATATCTGGAACAAGGAAAATACCGGTACAAGCTCCCTAACCGCCGCTACCGGATTGTGTACCAAATAATTAAAGACGATGTTTTTGTAGAAGATATTCAGGATTGCCGTCAGGATGATGACAAGAGTCTGGTGAATTAGAACAAGTGCCGCAATAACCCTCGGTGTGCGGGATGCTTCATTCATCAAAGGCTGTTTCAAGAAATTCTTCCAGCATCTCAATTATCAATTCTTGAGTATCTGTGCCTTCATACGGCCATAGGTACATGTTTTCCCCAGCCTCATCAACTTCAACAAGCCATAAAGAATAATCCCCTCCTCCGCCCAAGACGCTCAATAAACAGATGCTTCTATTGGGGATAGATGTAGGTCTCTCTGCTAAGATAGCATGTTGTTTTCCGTTAATAGGTTTTGTTAAGACTAATTTTCTTAAGCTTGATTTTTTTACTTCCATTGTTTGCCTTTGCTTGAATAGTTACGGTTGCGTTATTTATTAAACTCACCTGCTTCTGATAATGTCTTCATCATTTCATACATATGAGCTTGGCCATGCAAATAATCTGTACATATTGCTTCGTCAACTGCATTCGCGTGATTTACTATACCAAAGCAAAGATCGTAACGACCAGGTTT
>WQXQ01000047.1 GCA_009784775.1 Treponema sp. | reverse complement strand
TTGTTAATCACGAACACGGGGTCAGTTACTGCCCCAGGTTAAACTACAACCGGTAGCTGTTCTTCCGAACACCTACAGTATACCAGTAGCCGCTTGCTTTTATCATACCTTCACGAACCAAACACAAACCTCACGAACACACAATATTTTCCTGAATTCGTATTAAAAGTTCGTGTTGGTTCGTTTGGTTCGTGGTTAAGTTAACGTATACGGTGTCAATCATCATTCCAATAAAACATTTATTTTATTGATTATTTCCTCGATTTTTTCATCGTTTTCTTTTGAAACATATTCAACTTGCCTTGTTTTCCAATCAAGGCTTTTAATTTGATCCGCAAGAACAACACCTTCGATTTTTTTATTTTTTATTTTTACTTCAAAAGGATAATTTTTTATCTTACTTGTAATCGGACAAAAAAGTCCTAATCCCACTTTTTCATTATATGCTCTTGGAGAAATAACAATTGCGGGTCTTTTCCCTTGTTGTTCATGACCCGAACCGGGGTCAAAATTTAACCATACAATATCACCCCTATCAGGGATGTATTTTGCCTTTACCATATTTCTTTTCCAACAGGCTTACCCCAGTCAATTGCTTCGTGTACATTTTTATCATTAATCTGATTCAACATTTCTGATAAACTGTTCTTTGCTACCGGTTTCATAACAATTTCAATGCCATTATTATTAATGTCAACAACAGAGCCATTTTTCAATGATAATTCACGAGTTATCAAGCTTGGTATTCTAATCCCTAAACTGTTTCCCCATTTCTGTACTACTGCCTGCATAATAATCTCCTATTAGAAGTATATACCATGTATACACATTTTGTCAATCGGTGTCAATCATCTTGTTTAGTTAAATTGGATTGTAAAAAGGGCTTCACCAGAGGCTGACATTCGATTTTTTAAACTATATACAAAGTACTGTATTCCATCTATCGTTGTTTCATTTTTATTAAATGTATCTGTAACATCAGAGTTAAGCGGATTCCTTATAATTATATTCCCAAATCCTGCTGGAGAAATAAAATAGGGAAATCCAAAACAATCCTGGTATGTAATTTGTTTATTTCCCTTAACAGCCTCTTCCCAACTTTTTATTTCCTGTTTGCCTAAGGCTTGAAATTGTTCATTCTCGCCAACTAATCTCGCCCTTTCAATATGCATTATTAACTCATCAATAAAAAATTCTCCCCATAGATCGCCATAAGGTGTATTATAAATTACAGGCTGTCCTTCTGTTGGATGAGCAGCAGGAATATAATTACCCCAATAGAACATCGGTGTTATCTGCTTGTAAACCAAATTCAAATTGAACGTTCCGCCTGAAAGCGCTAAATAATGGTAAATAAAGTAATTAACACCATCAATCATTATTTGTGCTTCTGTAAATTGGTTAAATGATGTAGTTCCTAATACCGTTATATCACTTAGTCTATGTGGTGTTACAATATAATGATAACCTAATCCGGTTGTAGTTACTGCGGTTTGATTGGTAAAAGGCTGGCCTGTTTTGTATTCTTGCGCCCCTATTGCTCCAACAAGTTCAAATACACCAACCAGTCTTGCATTTTCTATATGTTCAACCAGTTCATCAATATCAAATGTACCCCAAAGTGCAACACCAACTACGCCATCTATGTTATAAGCAACTGGGGTTCCAGGAACTTCGGTATTAACACCTGGAAGATAGTTACCCCAATAAAGCATTGGCTCAATCTGCTGCCATTTTACGTACAGGTTTAAATCTGCGTTTACAGTATAAGGCCAACTGGTTATATGCTGTGTTAAAGCGGCATCGGTAAACCAGCCTGCAAATGTGCAGTTGTTTTTTGTTGGCAATGGAATTGGTATTATAATTGTTCCGCCTTTCTCAATTTGCGTTGGGTATACCGATCCCATTCCCGCTGTACCGCCGTTCAGGTGCCAAGTGATTGTCCAAAATTCAACTACTACGCAGTTTGCACAATCACATTCGCAAGTTACACAATTGCAGGTTGTACAGTTACATTCTGCGTCAATGGTTTGAGTTTCCAGGACGTATCCGCATTTTGCACATCGCAATTCTTTTGAACCGTCTGCCGTGCAAGTTGGCTCCAATGTGGTGTGCCATGTTCCGCTGCCGTGAGTACACGCAGAATCTCCATCACAAGCGGATATACAAAACGCAAATACCGCCACAAGAGCGAAAATGCCAAAATATATAATGTTCCTGTTCATACATATCTCCTTTTCAAATCATAGCGTATACATACAGAGAAGAAAAGTCTTCCTTGCCCAATAATCGCAAAAAAAGATGTTTTATGCATTGACTGGCTTGTCAAAGTTGTATTTTTAGGATAATATGTACTCAATCTAATCAATTACTTATCGAAGGAGAAACTGTGAAAAAGAAAATTGTGCTTGCTTATTCCGGCGGTCTTGATACTACCGTCAGCATCCCTTGGCTTAAAGAAAATCAAGACTGCGATGTTATAGCAGTATGTGTTGATGTCGGCCAAAACGCCGATTTCAAAGAGCTCAAAAAATGCGCTCTTAAAGCCGGAGCTTCGGCCTGTCATATTGCCGATGTCAAAAAAGAGTATGTTGAAGAATACATCTGGCCTGCCCTTAAAGCAGGCGCCGTGTACGAAAACAAATACCTTTTGGGAACCGCCACTGCCCGGCCTCTTATCGCCAAAACACTGGTAGAATATGCCCGCGCAGAAAAAGCCCAGGCTGTAGCCCACGGCGCAAGCGGCAAAGGCAACGATCAGGTGCGGTTTGACCTTGGAATCATGGCTCTGGCCCCGGACCTTGAAATTATCGCCCCCTGGCGAATCTGGAAACTGAAAAGCCGTGAAGAAGAAATGCGCTACCTTGCCAGACGCAAACTGCCCGTTCCCGTCAAGAAAAAAAATGCCTACAGCCGTGATGATAACCTGTGGCATTATTCCCACGAAGGCCTTGAACTGGAAAACGCCGCTGCGGAACCGCAATTCGGCAAAATGCTGGTCAACACCGTTACCCCGGAAAAAGCGCCCAATAAACCCGTCTTTATTGAAATTGAATTTGAAAAAGGCATTCCCGTTGCATTGAACGGCAAAAGAATGGAAGGCCCTGCGCTGATAAAAACATTAAACCAAATCGGCGGAGCAAACGGCATTGGCATTAGCGATCTGGTGGAAAACCGCATTATTGGCATGAAGACCCGCGGCGTGTATGAAACCCCCGGCGGCAGTATTCTCTACTATGCTCATCAGGATTTGGAACATACCTGTCTTGACCGGCAGACCTATGCGTACAAGCAGCAGATTGCCTTAAAAATGAGCGAGCTTATCTATGCCGGCCATTGGTTCACCCCCCTGCGTGAAGCGTTGTCCGCTTTTGTCAACGCCACTCAGGAAACAGTATCCGGCATCGTGCGGCTTAAACTCTATAAAGGCTCGATATATTCGGCAGGGGTAAATTCACCCCATTCCCTGTATAACACGGACATTACTGCCGGCGCACTGTACAATAACGCCGATGCAAAGGGTTTTGTCAAACTATACGGGGTGTCGACACTGGTTCGCTCTCTCATGGAACAAGAGAAAAAAGGAAAAGGCAAACCAAGAGCGGCCAAGAAATAGGTTCTTAATTGTTTTCTCAGGCTTTTCGTTATTCCATTCCGGTGCTGCTGGGGTACCTCGCGATTGGTTCCGCCTTTGGATTTCTAATGGCGGATGCGGGGTATCCCTGGTGGCTCGCTTTAATAATGGGCATTATTATGTACGCCGGCGCCGGGCAGTATATTGCCGTGGGACTGTTTGCCGCAGGAACCAGCCTGTGGGAAGCCGTTCTGGTACAGTTAGTCGTAAACGCCCGGCATATCGCGTACGGCCTTTCCATGATGAACCGTTTCAAAGATGCAGGGCCGGTTAAATTCTACCTTATCTTCGGCCTGACCGATGAAACTTTTGCCCTGCTTTCATCCCTGCCAGAAAATGAAAATCCAACCCAACAGGCGCGGTTTATGTTTCTGGTCACATTATTGGATCATGGTTACTGGGTTTTAGGCGGACTGATCGGCGCAATTGCCGGATCGCTGCTTCCGTTCAGCACCGAGGGAATCGGCTATGCCCTTACCGCCTTGTTTATCGTACTGATGATTGAGCAAATGTACCGGATCCGCAAGCCGGGTATTTTTATCATTTCGGCAATATTGGCGGTCCTCTGTGTCATACTGCTCCCCGCGCAGGTTTCCCTGCTTGCGGCAATGGCTCTTGCCCTGGCTTTCAGCGCAATCCTGCCGAAAGTACCCATCCCCAAAGGCAGCGACACATGAAAACCGGCATCAGCGAGGCATTGATCCTCAGCATTGGTATGGCGGCAGCAATCTATTTTTGCCGGCTCTTCCCCTTTTTGTTTTTTCGGGGAAAAAATAATGAAAACTTTGTATTCCTGTCCTTTGTGGAAAAAACCGTACCGCCCGTAGCAATGACTGTACTGGCCTTTAATGCCCTTGCCGGTTCGGTACAGACTGAGCCCCGCGCATTAATTCCCGCGCTTATCGCCGCAGTGTGTACCGCCCTGGTCCACCTCTGGCGCAGAAACCCCCTCATTAGCATATTCGGGGGCACCGTATTGTATATGGTATTAAGCAGGGTTTTTTAATTTCTACCACTAGTTAATATTAATGTAAAACCGTTCCAGGAAGGCTATTCGCCGGCGGGCATCATTCGCACGATGGCTTTGCGGATATTCCTGAACCAGACGGCGATAATATTCCAGAGAAAGCAGGATATTCCGGCTGGGGCTGTTTGCCTCGTAGAATTGACCGTAAAGCCACCACGCTTCATCACTTCCTGAGGGATAGCGTTCACAGAACATATCCAGCCAGGAAATTGCCGCGGCTACCTTTCCCGCATCAAATTCTTCTTTCGCCTTTTTCAGGTATTCCTCAGGGGTAAGGTTCAACGGCACCTGTGCCGCCGGCACTTGCGCTGCCGGTTCCTGCGCTGCCGGCATTGGTGACGCCGGTTCCTGTACCGGCGGTACTGGCGGCGCTGACGGTAATGGCTGGCTTCCGGCAGCAGGCGGCTGAGCCGGAGCAGGCGCCGCAACTACAGCAGAATCAGCTGCGGGTACAGGCGTCTGGGAAAGATGGCCATCTACCCTGCGGGCTTCCTCAAGAGAACTGGGCCAGCGCGGTTCGGCAATGACCCGGCCCCGGTCAATGGGCGGATTAAACCAACCCGTTCCGGCAGTCTCAGGCGGCTCACCAACAATGACCTGTACATGATCATTCAAAATAAAGTCACGGATAAAATCCTGCCGGTGAAATTTCAACACATAAACGCCCGGCAATTCGGTTCTGAAAATAAAACTTTGTCCATCAGGATCGAGTCTGCGGGCATCGTAGGCAATGCCGCGAATCGCGCCAAGTTCACCCACATACGTCCAGCCTGTCCCGCGGAAGGGAACCTCTACCAACTGCCCTACCGTGGCGCGTACCACACGGGAAAAAGTTATCGGGACATCTGTTCTTTCATCCGGCCGGCCCATAAAGCCCGGGGTAGGATTCGGTAATTCCGGTATGGTAAGCGGCAGCGGCACAGCCAGAACAGGCTCTTCCTCCGACAGGGCCGCCGGCTCGGGTTCGGGTTCGGGGGCGACAACCAATGGCGGTGGCGGTGGCGGTGGAGGCGCCGGCGGAGGTGGTGGCGGCGGCGGGGCTACCGGTTGAGGCAGCTCGGCAATCGGTTCCGGCAGGGCTGCTGGCTCTGCTTCTGCAAGAACAGGTTCTTCAAGCTCCGGCTCTGGTTCCGCTTCTGCAAAAACAGGTTCCTCAAGTTCCGGCTCTGGTTCCGCCTCCGCAAGAACAGGCTCTTCAAGCTCTGGTTCCGCTTCCGGTTCCTCCGGCAAGGCTGCTGGTTCCGCTTCTGCAAGAACAGGCTCTTCAAGTTCCGGTTCTGCAAGCTCCGGCTCGGCAATTGCTGTCTCCGCAACGGGCGCAGTCTCTTTTTTAGAGGTACCGGCACAGGAAACCATCAAAATCATCAGGAAAAATAGTAAAATACTGCCCAAATACTGTTTCTTCACGGAACACTCCCCAGAATCTCATCTACCGTATTTTCAATCAGGCTACGCCATGGTTCTTCCCCATTTTTCAGTGGATCCTGCCACCAGGGCGCGGCATCACTGGCAGTCCACACTGTACGCTGCTCCCGTTCCAGTATCACACCGGGGATAAAATCCGGCTCATCGGGCAGAAACAGCTCTTCATACGGAATAATCGCCGTATCGCCGGCGCGCTGCCGCTGCGAAGCGTTTGCTGCCGCAGGAACAGGCCCCTCGCTCCGTGCCAAAAGGGCGCAAATCAGCACAAAAATTACCAAAAAACCGGCTGCACTCATCATTACCAGACGCCGTCTGTGCGGCGGCACCTTCGACAAGGCCGCCTCCAGCAGCCTGCCCACAACGAGCCGGAGCTTGTCCAGGGCTTTACCCAGAACAGCTTTGACACTGGCGGCAAATTCGTGTACCTGCGCAAGCGAAAAAGGCATAATCGGGCTTATTATAGCATAAAAATTAACCATTGAAAATACTAATTTATTGATAAATATTGAAAAAAAATATATAATTAAAGGAATGAGCCATGATATTTTACCGAATATTCCCTCCCCCAAAAACAAAATTATTGCGTATGTACGCAATACCAACATATTGTTCCTTGGACTAATTCTCATTCTGATCATGACAATGGCTGCGATAATGGCGCTTGACATAACCAACCGCGCTTCAAAAAGACTTGCCGATCTGTATGCAATTGAAACGGTCGGAAGATTCAATTTGCAGGTAAAGCAGGACAATCTCATGGAATTTGCAGATATATTGCCAAGCATCCAGCTCCATTACGACGAAATGCTCGACAGCCTTTTTGCCCATTATGATCTGAAAAACGTAAAAGGATATATTATTGACAACCATGGCATCATTCAGATCAGCAGTACCCGGCAAGAAAGGCATGAAGATAAAATCCACATCAATGCATTGAATTCCGATGCCCAATTTTGCGCCGAAATTGAAACACATTTGCAAAACATTAACGGTTACTTTGATTCAAAGACAGAGGCAAAGGCGATCAAACTTGCCAGAGGACCTTATGGATATGCGTCCATTGCGCCGATAATTGATACGGATTGGTCAGTCGTCACATTCTTTGATCATAACTCACTGTACAGCGTCTGGAATCTCCTGCCGTTATTGATTACCCTATTGTCCGCCTTTTTGATATATACACTGATCAACGGTATTGTAATGCGCCGGGTTGTACTGCTGCCGCTGGACCGCCTGACAAAAAGCCTGACGGCGCAAAAATTAAACGCAAGTGAAATATTCGGCCGTGACCGGAAAGACGAAATTGGCGAACTGGCGCGAACCATGCAAAAAATGTGGGATCACCTTGGCATTGACAATGCAAATCTTTTGCATGCTGCCCGTGAACGGGAGCGCTTAATCAGAATAGATCAGTTAACCAATATACCCAACAGGCGTAATTTTGATGAACGGCTGCCTCTGGAATGGGGAAGAGCCGTCAGAACAAAAACGCCCCTGAGTCTTTTAATACTTGACCTTGACTATTTTAAAAACTACAATGACACATACGGACATATTCAGGGCGATAAGGCATTGCGGCTTGTCGCAAAAATATTTGCCCAGGAACTCAGGCGTCCGGGAGATCTTGTCGCACGCTGGGGCGGCGAAGAATTCGTGGTGCTGCTTGCAGATACCGATATTAACGGAGCTATAGATGTTGCCAACCGGATTCGCCTGAATGTTGAAAAAATGGAAATTCCTCTTTTTGATAATTTCATATCAAAAATTACGGTAAGCATTGGGGTAAATACCATAATACCTACCACAAGTGATTCACTGGAAGATTTCATTCGTAATGCAGATACAGCGCTGTATACCGCAAAAAAAGAAGGCAGAAACAAGGTATTTCAGCATAAGGAGTAAAATAACAATGAGTGAGTCTCTTTCTTATGTATTGGTAACCCCCTATACTATTGCCAAAAGCAGAACCGGCGGGGTACTTTCCAGATTGTTGTCCCGCACAAACCTTGAGCTGGTAGGCGCGCAAATGTTTACTCCAGATAAAACATTTGTCAAAGAATATGCAAAAAAATTAAGAAAACGCGCCCCATCAAAGCAGCTTATGCTTTTGCCGGATTACGTAGAACAGAATCTTGCTCCTTCCGGCGGGCGGCCCCACCGCTCCCTGTTGCTGTTGTTTCGGGGAGAAGAACCCTGCAAACAACTGAGCAATGTGTGCGGTCACCTCTACACCCAGCATGTGGAAGTTGATGCGCTGCAAGGGGAAACTATCCGGGATACTTATGCCGATTTGATTTTCTCGCATACCAATCCCGACGAGGTAACTTATTTTGAACCTGCCGTATTGACTCCCCGCGATCAGGATGAAGCAAACGAAGAATTATTACAGATAGCCAATTTCCTTGAAGGGAAGGGAAATGTCATACAGAATGTTACCTATCCCGATCCATCCAAAATTGAACAGACTTTGGCAATGATCAAACCCGATATTCTGGCAAACAATTCATCCCACCTTGGAACCATTATTGATATGTTCTCACGCACCGGGCTGCGGATTATCGGCATCAAGATTCATCGTTTTTCACTTGCGGAGGCCATTGCTTTTTACGGCTCGGTAGAACCAAAACTCATAGAAAAACATGCGCGCACGTTTGGTATGCGGGCAAAAAAACTGCTGGAAACGGAATTCGAGTTTAAGCTGAGCAAGGAAGCCTTAAGAATTCTTATGGATAATATAGGCATTGAATGTGCAAAGGACCAATTTGCGCAGCTTGTTGAGTATATGTGCGGCAAACGGCCCGGTCATTATTCAAAAAAACAGCTCAATCAGGCTACCGGCAGAAAATGCATGGTTCTGGTCTATGAAGGCGAGAATGCGATACAAAAAATTCGCGATGTGCTTGGTCACACCGATCCCCGCCAGGCATCAACTGGCACGGTACGCAAGGACTTTGGCATCAGCATTATGAAAAATTCTGCCCATGGTTCAGATTCAACTGAAAGTTTCGAACGGGAAAAGGAAGTTATCCGAACCAACGAAAATTCCCTGCGTACCATAATAAAGGAACATCTTTCCATCAAAATTTAACGAAAATTTAACAAACCGTTTACATACTCTTAACAGGAGACAGATAGGCTGTGGCTATCTAACACTTAAGGAGTATAGTATGAGATGGATTGCAGCAATGATTTTGGCCGGGGCAGTTGTCCTGTCCCCCGCTTTTGCCGGCGGCAAACAAGACAGTAAACCGACAGGCGCCTCCTACACGATTGAAGTAGGCGGCTCAACTTCGGTATCGCCTTTGATGGAACTGCTTGCGGCAGATTATCAAAAGGCAAAGTCCCACATCAAGGTTAATATCAATGGGACCGGTTCCGGCGACGGAATCAAAAACGCCGGCGTTCTGTACCAGATTGGGATGTCCAGCCGCGAACTGACCCCTGCCGAACAAGGCCAGGGCCTGAAAGCGGAAACCATCGCCATTGACGGCATTGCGGTGATTGTAAACAGCGCAAACCCGGTGGGTGATCTTTCTGTTGCCCAGATACGGGACATTTACACCGGCGCGATTACCGACTGGAGCCAGGTTTCCGGCGGAGCCAAGTCCGGCAGGATAGCCGTTATCAGCCGCGAGGAAGGTTCCGGCACCAGAGGCGCTTTTGAGGAATTGGTTGGCTTCCAGGGTAAATTACTGGCAGGCGCCAATGAATCGACCAGCACCGGAGCAATCAAGGCCGGCATTGCCGGTAACCCCGACGCCATTGGTTACATTTCATTGGGTTCGGTTGATGCTACGATTAAGGCCATTGCGGTAGGCGGAGTTTCCGGTTCAAGCGACAATGTATTGAACGGCAGTTACCAAATTGCCCGTCCTTTCATCATTCTTACCGGCGCTAATCTGCATGCAGAAAGCAAGGCATTTGTAGACTGGATACTCGGTACCGAAGGCCAGACTATCGTAAAAAGAAGTTGGATACCCGTAAAATAAATTACAAATGAATCGAAAATTTATTGATGTTTCATTCAAGCATCTTTTCAGCGCAGTGGCCCTCTTTTCCGTTTTGGCTTTGGGGGCCATTTTGCTGTTTGTATTTATTCAGGGCTCCCTGCCCTTTTTTACTTCCACGGCACAGGGAATCCGTCTGGTACCGCAGCGCATTGACGAACTTACCGTAAACGGCGAACAGTACCTGAATCATGCTACTTTTATTCACCTTCCCAAAGGCACCGATCGTATAACACTGAGTTTTCCCGCCGCCCATGGCAGCGAGACGCTCGAAATTACCATAAATACCTCAGAAAAAAATCCTGAAAAAATACTCAGCTTTTCCGAAAATGAACAGATCAAAATCACTTACCCGGAAGCGTATGTATATACGGTAAGCTGGCCCGCGGCCATCGCTGCTCTGGAAAAAAGAATACACATTATTCTGCCGGAACCGCCTTACAGTTTCTGGAATTTTGTGAGCAAGATGCACTGGCGGCCTTCGACTCTCAAAGTCTATGGCATTTTCCCCATGATCGCCGGCACGTTGCTGGCAAGCCTGGGGGCAATTCTGCTGGGGGTTCCCATTGCCCTGCTCTGCGCCCTGTTCATGGCCGAATTTCTGCCGGACAAACTGGCAGCTCTGGTACGAAGCGGCATTGAGCTGCTGGCGGGAATACCTTCGGTGGTATACGGATTCTTCGGCCTTATGGTCATAGTCCCGGCGGTAAAAAACACGTTTAATATACCTTCGGGGAATACATTGCTTTCGGCAATTTTGGTTTTGGCGATAATGATCTTGCCAACAATTATCACCATTGCCGAAACATCCCTGCGGGCGGTTCCCCGTTCCGTGCGGGAAGCAAGTCTGGCGCTGGGAGCAAGCAAAATGCAGACCGCCTGGCGGGTTGTATTGCCCCATGCCAATTCGGGCGTTATTGCCGGCGTAATTCTGGGCATTTCACGAGCCGTCGGCGAAACGATGGCGGTAATCCTTGTCGCGGGTAATTCGCCGCAGTTGCTCGCCAATCCCCTGCTCAAAAGCATCAGGACCCTCACTTCGACCATTGCCATGGAAATGGGTTATGCGTCGGGGCGGCACAGCGAAATGCTGTTTTCCATTGGCGTTGTGTTGTTTTCCATTATTTTAATTTTGAACAGCATGATTATGTTGTTCCGCCGCCGTATGGAGCAGGCATGAAACGAAAAATCCTTGACAAACTGTTATACGCAATAATGTCGCTGGGAACGGCATTTGTTATTATCGCTCTGGTATATATACTGGTGTACATATTTTCCCAGGCAACCGGCTTTCTGAATTTTTCTTTCATCGCCGGTATTGAACGGGGTATCCTTCCCATGATCGTTACCACCTTGTATGTGGTGCTGGTATCAATCGCCATTGCCCTGCCGGTGGGACTTGCCACCGCCATTTTCCTTAACGAATATTCCGGTAATTCCGGCTTTATCCGGATTTTACGCCTTGCCATAGAAACCCTCGCCGGCATTCCCTCAATTATTTACGGCCTGTTTGGACTGCTCATGTTCTGCCGCCTGTTGGGCTTTGGCCAGTCCATTGTTGCCGGCGCATTAACCCTTTCGATAATGATCCTGCCGGTTATAATCCGCACCACGGAAGAAGCGTTGAAATCGATTCCCGATTCGTTTCGGGAAGGATCGCTTGCATTGGGCGCAACCAAGTTTCAAACCATAGTCCATGTGGTTCTGCCGCCGGCTTTGCCGGGCATTGTGACCTCGGTAATTCTTGCCATTGGCCGGGTGGTCGGCGAATCGGCGCCGGTGCTGCTCACCGTAGGGCTTACCAAAAATATGCCCCGGTCGATCTTTGAATCCGGCAGAACCCTGACCATTCATCTGTATTACCTGACCAACGAGGCAGTACGGCCCGAAGATTTCGGCATCGCTTTTGCCACCGCAGCGGTACTGGTAATACTGGTCGTCATCATTAATACTGCCACAAAAATAATGACCAAAAAATTCAGAAAGACAATGGGAGACATATAATGAAAGTTGCAGTTAAGGAACTTGATCTCTATTACGGAGATTTTCAGGCGCTGAGCAAAATCAATTTCTCCCTGGCAAAAAACGAAGTCGCCGCCCTTATCGGACCTTCCGGCTGCGGCAAATCGACTTTTATCAGGATACTGAACCGGATGAACGATTTAATTCCAAGCTGCCGCATAACAGGCGATGTTCTGCTTGATGGTGAAAACATTTTCGGCTCGATGGATGTTGCTGACTTGCGCCGCAGGGTCGGCATGGTATTCCAAAAACCCAATCCGTTTAACATGAGCATTTTTGACAATGTGGCCTACGGCCCGCGAATGCAGGGGATGCGTGACCGGCGCAAACTTGCCGAACTGGTTGAAATTTCGCTGAAAAAAGCGGCGCTCTGGAACGAGGTAAAAGACCGGCTCAAAAAACAGGCCCAGGCCCTTTCCGGCGGCCAGCAGCAGCGGCTCTGCATTGCCCGCAGTATCGCCATGGAACCGGAAATTATTCTAATGGACGAACCCACCAGCGCCCTGGACCCCATAGCTACCGGACGCATTGAAGAACTTATCGGCGAACTGAAAAAGGAATTCAGCATCATTTTGGTAACCCACGCCATGCACCAGGCCTCACGGGTCAGCACTAAAACCGCTTTTTTCCTGCTGGGGGAACTGATTGAATACGGCAATACCAGAGATATTTTTACCAATCCCAAAGACAAACGCACCGAGGATTATATTTCAGGCAGATTTGGGTAAAAAAAAGATAACTGCCCGCCCTACATTATAGACAATATTGAAAAAAATTCTTAGAATATGGTATTATATTATGGTATACTATATTGTAGGAGTACATTAAAAGGGATGAGTTTAAGTAAAACGCTTCAATCACCAAATATTCTTTCCATGATAGTGGGAAAATCGTTTGATGAGATGAAAGATATATTAATGGTACAAGGCAGCGAGTATTACACCGATAACCCGCAGGAAGGCGAAACAATAAGGCAAAATCTTGCAAGTTTCGGTTTACCTTCGGACTTAGACACCGTGAAACGCGTTCAGGAACATATAATACGTCATTACGTGGAAAAGATACTCCCATTGGCAGGAACACCTGCGCAGCTTGCAAATTTTATAGAAAAACGAATAGATTTTTCGGAGGCAAAGGGCTTGCTTACAAACGCCCTGCAAAAAGGCTCTGTCTTAATTGCGGTGTCGCATTTTGGCGGGGTTGAAAGTATTGTACCAACGTTAGCGTATTTGAAGTTTCCCATAAATCCGGTGTTGAAGTTTACTACACAAAACTTTTCCGACAAGCTGCGCGGCTTTGCAAAGGTAATGGAAGAAACCGGGTTATTTGCGCCTATAAACTTTATTGAAATAGGCAAACCGGGGTCGCAAAATGCGTTGCTTATGGCAAGAGTTCTAAATAAAAAAGAAATACTTTTTACGGTGTTTGACGAAGAAACGCCGCACTCAAAGCCGGTAAAACTCTTTAACAGAAGCGTTCTTGGAGGTGCGGGGCTTGACAGGCTGACCAGACTTGCGCGCGGGAATGTCTCCGTCTTCAATACGTTTATGATAAGAGAAGGAGAAAACTACAGGATGCAGCTTTTGCCTGTAGATATTAAAGCCGAAAATCCCGTTCAGCAAATGTATAACAATCTGCAAAGCGTGCTTGAAAAGCATTTTGAGCAATGGTACTTCCTGCATGAGGAAATACCTTTCATTAATTAAAACGTATCCGGGGAATCCAGCCATGCGGGGAGCTGCATGGTTGTTTCCAGATAACCCATGCTGCGTTTTTTAATGTCAATTTCCATCACGGCAAATCCTTCTTTTTCAAAAATACGGAAACCGCGGATATTAATTGAATCCTGATCGGAAATACTGGCTTCGTCCGCAATTGAACCACGCACAATTTTCCTAACCTGATAGGTGGAAGACAACGATTTACCGACACCGGGAGAAAGTATTATGCCAAAAAGAGGGGCGGCTATCCGCTCGCGGCTATCCAGTTTTGCCGCATCAGCAAGAGGGATTTCAGGACGAGGAACGGTCATTATCAGGCGGCGGCCAAGCCCGCCATTCGCAGTCTCGGTTTCCAGAGCAACCAATTCGCCGGGACGAGACTGAAAAATAGAATCCTGCAGGGCAGGAATAAGCAAACCCTGCGAAGCCCGTATCTCATGGCCATTAACCGATTTTATAAGACTGCCTTCCGGCACCCGATGCCGGGCTGCAGGAGTGTTAGGCGCAACATATATTATTTCGGCTCCGGAAAAAGTTTCGCTCAGAGTCATACCCAGCCAGGGACGCTCCGCCTTTCCGCCTTCCATCATTGCAGGAAGGGCTGCGACAAGCCGCCGGGCAGGAACGGCAAAATTCAATCCCTGATACTGCGCTATGCCGGCAAAAACAACACCCACCAAACGTCCCGAAGTATCCACCACCGGGCCGCCGGAATTGCCGGGATTAACCGCCGCATCTATCTGATACACGCCCCCTATCTGCAAAAAACGGCGGCTCAAAGCCGAGACAATACCGGAAGTGACGGTTTTTTCCAGTCCGCCCGGCGAACCAATGGCAAGAACCGTATCGCCCACCTGAGGTATTACCCAATCCACTATGGAAAATACAAACTCAGGCGTATATTCTGTTTTTAACAATGCAAGGTCCAGGGCTTTATCCCAGCCAATAACCCGCACCGGAATCCTGGGGCTGGTACTATCGCCCATTCGTATGTATATCCGTGTATTACCCCTATGCGTGGGATCGACCCTGCTTTCAATAACATGGTAATTGGTGATCATAAGGCCGGATGCATCGATAAAAAAGGCGGAGCCTCCCATTCTGTCAGGGAAACTTCTGCCTCGTTCAATTCTGATACCGCGATCGACTATCACCGTGGCAACGCCTTTGAGCATATCAGCAACAGTATCTGAACCCCGCGCATATTCACGGATTTCCGCCGGCACTCTCCCGCCAGCCTGTTCGATAATGGAAAGAAAATACGCTGCTGTACGGCGCTGTTTTACTGCCGCCGCGCGCTCAAGAAAAAATATGGCATCTTCCGGCGAAAGCGGACTGAACTCATGCGCCTGCACTGCCGCAAGAAAAGCGCCAAGGGTATTGCCGGTGGTTAATTTTTTTTTGGCTCCGGCAAGAATAAGCTCCCGTTCCCGCATTGCCGCTTCAGGTTCAATGCTTGCCAAAGAACGGCTGTAGGAAGTGGCATCGTCCCATCGTTCTTCCGCAATTGCCTCTTCCAGAACAGTCCGCAGATTATCCACTGCTTCCTGTTCAAGCGCCAAAAGATCGTTGGCTTCAGATTCATCACCGGTAATCCGGTATGTTTCGCGATAGGAACCAATAAGATCTATCGCCTTTACCGGGTTTTCTGAAACCTGCTGCCGGATATCGTCAAATCGTATCTCAACCGTAGAACGCCGGGGCGCAAGCCGCTCCGCCTGTTTTTCAACGGTAACGCAGGACAAAAGAACAAAGAGAATGGGGAGTAGGGAGTAGGGAGTAGGGAGTAGGGATCGTTGTTTGTCAGCTATACTCATTCCTCATTTCCTCGTTTCTGAGTAATCGTATTTTCCGTCGCCGTCAAGGTCCCATAAGTAAATAACCGAGCCGTCTTTTTGATACAGTTCTGTGCTGCGAAAAGAGCCATCGCCATGCCAATCACTTTCCGATGATCGTATCAAAGCCTGATCGCCGGAGGCAGATTGGCGGAAACGGCGGACGGTGTCCATGCGTCCATCCAGGTCCATGTCCAGCCGCTGGATAACAGGGATGCCATTTTCAAATTCGGTCACTGCAACGAGCATATCGTTTAATGTAACTTCCGCGCGAACAGATTTACCCCGTTCAAGGTACACCCGCTCCACACCGCCCGTAAATTCGGCGCTGGGACGCTGTACAGTAAAAGCAAACGATGCAAGCATACGCCGGTTAAGGCCGGAACTGCGGGAATCGCGCTGGGGAAACATAAGGCCGTTATAGCGGTCTGACGCGCCAAGTTCTACAAAACCAATCGGGGCGAAGTGAAAATGTCCCGGCGCAAACAGGAATGTTTCAGCGTCCAGTACCGCCTGCTGTACTGAAGGAAAGCGTTCCCACAGAACCGATACCGGTAAGACCGGCGGTTTGACCAACAATTCCGCCCGCTGAGGCACTCCGGCAATAAACATTATACTCAGATCGGCGATGCCATCCTGATCGAAATCACTGTAATATTCCTGCAAACTGCCCTGCCGGTACACGGCGCGGCTCTCCGCATAACCGTCACGGTCGGCATCTTCGGTTATGGTGCCGGTAAACGCATGGAGTTTTTCAGCCAGCGCATCCCGCCCCTCCTCACTGCGAAGCAACACACTAATGGTGATGATAAGGTCTTTGTCCAAAACGCTTTCGGAAAACAATGCCTCTACCGCATCCATGTCGTCAATGAGCCCCAGATTCAGCGCCGGAACCAACGAAGCCGGATTTGGCCGGGAATCAGCGGCCGTGCCGGCGGCCCGGTAAGCCGCTACCAGCCGCCGCGCCTCGGCATCATCACCGATAAAATGGGCTGCCATCCATGCCAGCTCTGGTTCAGAGTCCAGCAAAAAAGGCAAACGCTTAAGGGCAATATCCAGAAGAGCAAGATCGTTGCCGGGCTTTTGTCCGGCGGCTTTCATGGTAAGGGCATAGTCAAACAGTATCCGCACAGGGCGGGGATCGCGGGGATAGCGATCCAGAGTTTCCAGCATACGGCGGCGGAATTCCGCCGGTATCGGCAGGCCTGCCATTGCCATTCCTGGCCTGTCGTTCACAAGCCCTTTCAGAGCCGCCAATCGCAATACAGCCGAGTCGGCATTATCACCGGCAAGGGCCCGGTACACGGCAAGCGAATCCAGTGCGGCATAATACCGGCGTAGTGTTATAAGCTGTTCTGCCTGAAACAGCCGCGCCTGAGCCTCGGTGTAGCGCCGCCATTGCCCAATACCGATGGCCTTTTCCAGCGCCTGCAGCACCAAAGCCCGGCTTTCATTGTCCCGGGAGCGGGTCACAGCCAAAAGCCAGAAAATATCCGATGAATCAAAATCAGCAGCCCGCTCAAGCGCCGCCCGCGCCTGGGACCATTGTCCCGCCGCTATGGCATTTTCCGCCCAAATCACATATTGTTCCGCAACCGCAGCATCCCCCTTTGCCGCCGCAAACCCGGCAGTCAGACAGAGAAACCCCGCAAGTAATATAATACGCAACTTCATTGGTAAGGGTTATTATATACTATTTTTCATGAAAAGGGAACGGCCATTTCCCTGAAATTTAGGTGTCAATTTTTATATCATTCACAATGTTGAAAAGTGCCACATTGCCGTTTCTTTATTCCATTTGCCAACGAACAAAACCTTTTTAACCAATGCTTCATAGACAGGTAATAAAAAACCCTTTATGCCTAACACAACCAAGGAAAAATTTGTGGGTGTACTGATAATGCCTGTCCTGCGCTGGAATGCCTGCCATTGTACTTGTTTATCCGGCAATGAAGAAAAATCTTCATTGAAGATTATAGGTTGCGGAATAATTTCAGTTTTCCGGTTTCTAAAAGTTTGCGCTATTGCTTCAGAAAGAGCAGCACCGTCAAAATCACAGTGGCGGCTTAATTCATATATATCATAGAAATCCTTCATGCGGCTGTTTAAGTCAGCAAGGTAAACAATAGCCTGGAACTTTTCCGCAATCACGGATTCTAATGAATAAGCCTTTAAGCGAGGCGGTTCCATATCTAAAAGAGTAGGGTATATCATTTCAACCGGATGCGGAACTATAATATCGTTAAATCCAATATCAAACTGCAGAACGTGACGGCTACGATCAAGATATGCGGTTAGTTTGATACGTATCCCTTGATAGTCTGCCTCTTCTTTTATCCGTTCAACATCAATATTTTTTGTATCAAAAGATACTGCGTCATCGGCTGGAATTGACGCTATTTTTGAGAAAATTTTTACCAGTTCATCGGGAGTGTTTTTTATGTTCTTCGCGAGAAAATCAACATCTCTGGTTGCCCGCGCCTGATTATCAAGCACAGTATACAGTAGCATACCGCCCTTTAAAATGAAATTATTCACATAAGGAGAAATTGATAAACGAAACAGGATCCGTTCAATAAAATAATGCAGAAGTAGAAAATTAAAATCTTTTTTACTTGTATCGGCCTCTTTCTTGAGCTTTGCTTTTATGCTTTCCGCTGACATTGGTTGTGCATTATTATTCATGCGACAAGCACCTCCAGATAAGGATAGAGTACGCCATTAATTTGGAGAAGTTTTGCGTATTCTGATAGTTTTTGCAGATGCCTCTTCCCGGACATATAGTTCTTAAGAACTTCAAAAGCGCAGTCTTTACCTATTTGAAGCCTCATGCGGAAAAAATCGCAAACTGTCCGTTCCCGGTCATATATTTTTAGTGAGACCCCATTTTTTTTCACTGTTTGTATGCCTACTTCGTAAATATGCGGAATGGCTTTATGTATTTTTAGTTGGAAATCATCAGGCAGAACGGGAACTCGCTTGTGGGCTGGCAGCGTTATATCAATTTTTTGAGGAATAATGCTTGAAAGGTCGTGGTATTGCGCTGCCGAAAATAGCGATATAACGGCATCGGGAACCATTGCGGAAAGTATTGTATATGTATCCGTATTGTTTAGTTTTACGGATGAAATATAGTACCCCCTGCGCAGACGCTGAAGGTGGCCAAGCCGAATAAGTTCATCGGTATCTTTTCCACAAAACCCGGCGGCTCGTAGCATAGAAGAGCGGATAATGGGCCCTTCCTTATTACAGAGATTATTGGCTTTTTTTATCCGAATATCTGTCATAAACTACCTCCAAAACGTACTAAATGATATACCAAAAGATACGTTTTATTACTTACTTATAAAGTAGTACAAGTTTCTCTTATTGTCAATATGGATTTATCTTTTATTTACTTCGAGGGACTTTTTGTATAAATCTGTTTTATCTTCAAAAGGGGGCATGGAAAAGTTGTAGATTAGGCACCGACAAATGGAGAAAGTTGAAATACTTCCTCCTCCTCCATTACATGGTGTATCATAAAAGATCCAAGAGGTATTGTTTTTATTGTTTCAAAATATGCGGTATTTTCATCATCATAAACAGAAATAACCTTATTTCCAGAAATAACGATAAATTTACCACAGTACTTTTCTACAAGTTCGTCGCGGTTATTTTCGTAAAATTCCCATTCGGTATC
>WQXQ01000046.1 GCA_009784775.1 Treponema sp. | reverse complement strand
GTGGAATTTTGGCGTTGACTGGTACGATACCTGCCGCCGCGCAGCGTGGTATAAAGAAATTACCACTAACGCGCAGGGCAGTCCGGAGCCGGTGGATTGGGACTGGGAAGCATGGGAAACCATACCGGTGCCAGCCTGCTGGAATATGGAAAAAACAGAACTCCATTACTTTGAAGGAACCGGCATCTATACCCGCACTTTCCGCTATATTCCGCAAACCCCCGGCGAACGGCTTATCCTGCGTTTTGAAGGGGCAGCGTATAATACCTGCGTTTTTGTAAACGGTCATTTTGCCGGATCTCATGACGGCGCTTCAACGCCTTTTAACGTTGATATTACCGATTTGGTAAAAACCGAAAACCGCATCGTCGTAACCGTTGACGCCCGCCGCAGTCTGTTGCGCATACCCATGGACAACAGCGACTGGTTTTATTACGGCGGCATATACCGCGATGTATACCTGTACCGTTTGCCCCCGGCCTATGTCAAGGACTGGTTTGTGCGCCTTGGCCCGGACGGCAGCAGTATAAATGCGGATATGTATATTGCCAATGCTATTGCGGGCAACGGTACTGCGCATTTGACTATTCCTGCATTAGGGATACAGGCGGAAGCGGCGGTGCATGACGGGAAGGCTTCTTTTCATATCAAGGCAGACCCGGAACGCTGGTGTCCTGAAAATCCCAGGCTGTACACGGTAACATTGGGTTTTACTTCGGCGGATGGCGCCATAATCGATGAAACGCAGGATGACATTGGGTTCCGGGAAATCGCCGTTCGGGGAACAGAAATATTACTGAACGGCAGGAAAATTTTTCTTAAGGGAATCTGCGTTCATGAGGATCATCATACATTGGGGAAGACCACCAACGAAGACATCATACGCCAAACCATTCGGGATTTACGGGAAATGAACGGCTGTTATCTCCGGCTGGCCCATTATCCCCATGACAGCCGGTTTGCCAAAATTGCCGATGAAGAAGGAGTGCTTCTCTGGGAAGAAGTTCCGGTGTACTGGGCAGTGGCTTTTGACAACCCCGCAACATACAAAGACGCTGAAAATCAGCTTTCCGAATTGATTCTGCGGGATCGAAACCGGGCCAGCGTGATTATCTGGTCAGTGGGAAATGAAAACGCCGATACAGACAGCCGTCTTGCGTTTATGTCCGGCCTGGCGCGCAAAGCCAGGGAGCTTGACCCCAGCCGTCTGGTTTCCGCCGCCTGCCTTATCAATCATACAGAAATTAAAATTCAGGACAGGCTGGCCGATGCGCTGGATATAATCGGCATTAATGAATACTACGGCTGGTACGATCCTGATTTTGACAAACTGCCGCAAATTCTTGCCAACTCGGCGCCGGACAAACCGGTCGTAATCTGCGAATTTGGCGGCGATGCCCGCAAAGACCAGCGCGGCACCGAGGACGATCTGTGGACCGAAGATAAACAACGCGCGTTATACGAACAACAGGTAGCGGCGATAAAACAATGCGCGTATATCGCGGGAACAACGCCATGGATACTCTACGATTTCCGCTGTCCCCGCCGCCTTAACCGTTATCAGGAAGGCTTCAACCGCAAAGGCCTCATCGATGCCGACCGAATCCGTAAAAAACCCGCCTTCCATGTCATGCAGCAATTTTACAGCGAGATTGATTAACATACTTACTTGCGTTCTCACCTAATCTGTGCTAGCATAGTAGCCGGAGGAAAATAATGATGAAGAAATTATGTTTTATATGCATTGCGGCGTTACTGGTATCTAGCGCGTTCACCAGTTGTGACAGGAGTTCCGGTAAAAGAGCCGATGGCCGCTTAACCATTATCTATTACACTTGGGATGATACTTCCATTAAGCCCATGATAGACGCGTTTAACGATTCCCAGGACGAGATCTTTGTAGACGCCCAGTATCTGCCGTCTCCGGATTATGAAACCAAAATCACCACGCTGCTTACCGGCCGGACACCTATGGACGCATATATGCAAAAGCGCACAACAGATATGTTTCCCCATTTCCGCAACGGCTTTATAGCGCCTCTGGACGATTTTCTTGCCAAGTCCGATGTCGACCAGACCGCTGTAAAAAACTACCGGAATTCCCTTATGGTAGACGGCAAAATTGCCGGATTCCCCTGGCGGGGCGCCGCGTACTATACCTATTTCAATAAAAAAATCTTTGCCGATAAAGGCGTTCCCACGCCGGATACATTTGTCCGGAATGGAACATGGACCTGGGATACATTTGCCGAACTTGCCAAACAGGTTTCTTCCGGCGATGGCGCTCTCTACGGCGCAAGTGTGTACCACTGGGGTTCAAGCCAGCTTATCATGCAATGCCAGCAGCAAATGAGCGTACTCACTGCCGGCGGCGAACTGGATTATGATAATTCCATTCATCGCTGGCTTTCCATCCGCAAGACCATGGAAGAAAACAAATCCATATGGCCCCTTATTGATATGAAAGTAAGCGCCACTCATTATTCCAAACAATTTTACGATGGCCAGATAGCAATGCTGCTCATGGGCGAATGGTTCCCCGGACAGCTCCAGACCGGACGGGATCAAAATGTACTTATTGGCTGGGACTGGAATGACTGGGCATTGACCCGGCTTCCCTGTGATGTCGATCCTTATGTAACCATGGGAGCGCCCACATTCAGCCATATCACTTCGTATTCAAAAAACAAAGAAGCGGCTTTTACGTTCATTGCCTGGATGGGCGGACCTGAAGGCGCAAAAATTGCCGCTCGCGCCGGTGTGCTTCCCGCCATGGTCGATGAGGGCGTGAAAGAGGTACTTGCCGAAGCCATTCCCGATCCCCAATCACTGGAATACTTCGTTGAAGATAAAATCGTTTTTCCCATGACCTATAACCAATTCGGTTCACGGGTTGAAGGCCTGATCAATATGATTCAGGAAGAATATCTTTTAGGCAGGCTTTCCGACAGTCAGTTTGACGGACGTTTAAGGACAGGTCTGGAAGAAATCGTTAGAACCAGTAATTAAGGACGTGTATGAAAAGCAGTTTGCAACGTTCTCCCTGGCCGGTGGTGGCGGTTTTTTTACTGCCAAGCCTTGTCGGGTTTCTGTTTTTTATGGCTATTCCCATGATTGCGGCCTTTGGCATATCCCTAACCAACTTTTCGGGGGGAACCAGTTTCCGCTTCATCGGACTTACCAATTATGTAAATGCCTTTACCAGCGCTGAATTTCCGCGGTATCTGGGCATTACGATTAACTTTACATTCTGGACTGTACTGCTCCAGTTAAGTCTGGGTCTGGTGTTTGCCCTTATCCTAAACCAAAAATTAATCGGCAGAAATTTTTTCCGGGGAACCATGTTTTTGCCGAATGTGCTAGCCTCGGTAGCGGTAGGCCTCATCTTCTCGCTTATACTAGACAAAGAAAAAGGACCGGTTAACCAGTTTCTGCTTTCAATGGGATTACCCGCTCACCTTTGGCTTACGGGAATAAAAACCGCCCTGCCAACGATTATTATGGTTACGGTATGGCAAAATTTTGGGTACTACATGGTGCTCTTTCTGGGAGGTCTGCAAACTATTAACACCGCCCTGTACGAAGCTGCCGCCATTGACGGAGCGGGACCGGTACGGCGTTTTCTTTCGGTTACCATTCCCGGTCTTTCGCCGATTATTTTCTTTTCCGTAACCATAGCCATCATACGCGCGTTTCAGGTCTTTGACCAGATATTCGTAATGACCGGCGGCCAACTGGGGGGAGGGCCTGCAGGCGCCACCACAGTATTGGTCTTTGATATTTATCGCAACGGTTTCCAGCATTTCCGTTTTGGCTACGCAGCGGCGGAATCGGTGGTATTGCTCATTATTATCCTTGCGGTAACATTAATACAGCATCAGGGACAAAAAAAGTGGGTGCATTATGACATCGTCTAGGCATTTTTTATTTTCCGCGCTTAAAATCGTATTATTGCTTGCGGCTGCCTTCCTTGTGTTCGCTCCGCTGGTGGTGATGCTTTCCAGCGCCTTCAAACCGGATTCCGAAATATACGATTTTCCCATGCGCATTATTCCCAAAACACCAACGATTGAAAACTTTGGTCAGCTGGCGAATCGGTTTCCCCTGTATACCTGGAATTCGATTAAGCTTACTTCCATTATTGTGCTGGTGCAGCTCATCACTGCCAGTACCGGCGCTTACGCTTTTTCAAAATTACGATGGAAAGGCCGGGATTTTGTGTTTATGCTGTATGTGGTGTCAATCATGATTCCGGTACAGTCGATTATTATTCCCCAGTTTTTAATTATCAGAAACATTGGACTGTACAACACCCATATCGCGCTTGTCCTTACCGGCGCTTTTACCGCTTTTGGCACCTTTCTCATTAAACAGTACTTTATGACCATTCCCGACAGTTATTCCGAAGCAGCGTATATTGACGGCGCAAATGATTTTACCATTTTTGCCCGGATCATACTGCCACTGGCAAAACCGGTTTTTGCCACGCAAATTATTTTTTCCTTCCGTTTTTTTTGGAACGATTTTTTTGCCCCTCTGATTTATATCACCAGCCAGCATCTGAAAACCCTTCCCCTGGGTATGAGTGATTTTGCCACCGAGTTTTATGTGTACCGGGGCCCCCAAATGGCCGCTTCATTAATTTCCATTATTCCGGTTATGGTTATTTTCCTTGCAGCCCAAAAATATTTCGTAGAAGGCGTAGCCGCCACCGGAGTTAAGGGCTAACATTTAAGACCCCAAAAAAAAGGCTCCCCGCGAAGGGAGCCCTTTTTTTGGTAATAATGACTAATTAGGGAAAGAGTACCAGTTGCAGATTCTGTCTGCCGCCTGTAGAGCGATTGATTACTTGCCCATTATTATTGATGTCCAACGCTTCAACCCAGTGTGTCTCATTTGCGGGCGCTATACCATTTACCCCATTGGTTCCGCCAATAGTGCCGGTAGGAAGTACTGCCGTACCGTTTTCGAACGATAATAAGCTCCTGTCGTTAAACCCGGTAATGGAGGGGCCGCCGGTTCCGTTTACGATACTATGGATACCACTCGAGGGATGGTTGCCAAGTCTGGTAATGGTAGCATTTTGTATCCTGACACCCGCCTTGTGGGGAACCTCTATGGCGTTTCGCAGAACAATGCTCTCTTTTACACCGTTAGACCGGGTAAGGAATACTGAATACATCCCCAAGCCTATCGCCGTATGATTATTTACCCTGTTATCCACCTTGTACATCGCCCATCCGTCAGTTGCGCCAACGCCTTCAACACCGGCTACACCTAAACGGGCCCGATATTGACGCTGGTAATGTACGTCATAAGGCGTCTCATTCTGGTAGAAATACATCCTGCCTCTGTCGCCCATCCACAGGGTATTGTACTCATGGAAGTGTTCCACAAACAGTCCATAGAATATCACGTCATCGCCCATTACCACTACGCCGTTCTTGGAAGTATTGGTATGCCAGTCGATAAAGCCGGCAGCGCCCCTGCCGTGGTCGGCGCGCCATACCCAGAATTTATCGCCAATAACATGATTGCTGTTAACCAAGGCGCAAATATCGGTATGCACATTTTCATTAAAATGTCCGCCGATACGCAAACAAATATCATACAGAACAGTTGGGTTGGCGGCATGATTCGCGCTGCTGCCCGTTGGACCCACTGTAAGCAGATAGGTCGAATCATGATATGCATCGAACATCAAACCGGCAACCGTTACACCGGGTACATCGTCAATAAACAGACAACCGGCGGTATTACCCGGAGCAGGCATCAGTGTGGGGAACCCATAGCCAAGAATAATGGTATTGGCATTTTTTACCACTATGGGGGCCTCAAGGAAATACCTGCCAGGTGCCATAAAGATATGTTTGCCAAGCGCAAGCTGCGCGTTTATTTCAGCGGCCTTGGTGGTTCCATGGGCGGAAGTAGAGTAAGCATTCGGCGCACCAGTAGGACTATTGGGCTTTACCACATAGAAATTGTCCAGGAAGTTTATAGTATCACCATCACCCGGGCTCGTTGTTGACCATGCGGGACCAACCGCATTTGTTCTGAGCGCCGGTTTAAATACCTTGTATTCGCCATCTGTGTCCAAAAACAGGAAGGGTTTTTCGCGCATTAAGGGGGTATTGGGGATATTCGTTGCCCTGCCAGTGGTGGTATTGGTGGGTATGACATTGCCGTTACAACCCTGCACAACCTTATTCCAGTTTATACCAAAAGGCTGGAGAGCAGAACTGCTGCCGCCATTAAAGGTGTTATTTCTGAAGTACCACTGCTGCTGCGGATCAGAACCAATAGTTCCGCCAAATACAGAATCGGCAGTGTAACCGCCGGAACATTGACCGTTCATATCAAGCACCGTATTAACGCCTGCGGCTACATCCAGACGGCGCATTGGAGCGGACTGAGAAACGGCCCAGCGTAACCGGTTACCGCCTAGAGAGCCTATCCGGAAATTTTCTATAGACCGCCAGAAGGTACAGGTTGCATTGTTAGGAGGATCGTCCAAATGCGTTGGGGTAAAAATGGTAATGCCGTTTAAGCTCGTTTGTGTCGGAAGAAGACCCAAACCTCCCACATGCGTGTAAAAACCAATTCTCGTTTCAGCATTACTACCCATAGCGTAGGTCCCGGGTTTGAACAAGAACGCATGCCGGTAGTTGGTAAATTCGCCGTCATTTCCGCCGCCGCCCAAACCAGACTGCAAAACTCTTCCGTCTGTTATAGTATCGTGTACCGTGTTAAGTTTGGTTCTGATATTCGTTCCCGAGTCGATGACCGCTCCTGTTTCACCAGCATCAAATAAATATACTGTTTCTCCGAATATTTCATACTCCAGAGCAATAATTCTTTCTGCAATTTTGCTGCTTGCATTCCATAATTCAACTCTGTACCAGTTCCGGTATTTATTGGCATTGGGACCGGGAGCATCAGCACTTGTGTGCCGGTAATTAAGGTTTGGACCAACATATAAGAATGCACCGCCGCGTTCCAGTTCCAAACGGCTTCTGCCGTAATAAACATGATAAGAAGTAGCTCCTGTATTATTGCCGGTACTCCAGTCAATGGTAACATCACCATTTGGCTCAATGGTTATCGGATTCCCTGGTGGAGGCGCCGTACTTACGGTAACCGTTTTTGTATCGGCTACACTTTCAAAACCGGCCTGGGCAGATGCCGCTCTGACGGTGATGCTGGTTCCCTCAGTAACTGATGCCTCAACGGTCAAGAGGCCGCTTGAGTTGATGCTTGCGCCTGCAACCGCAGGGGTAATTGACCAGGTAACGGCTGCCGTAGCGCCGTTAGCGGCATTAGCAGTTGCATTAAACTGCTGTTGACCGCCCGCCTGTACCATTGTGACCGCTGTGGTAATGGAAACACTATGTACGATCGGCAGTTTATTAACCGTAACAGACCTTGTTTGGGCCATGCCCGCAAAACCGGTCTGTGTGGGCGTTGCTCTGACAATGATAGTGTCTGCATTTTCATTCGCCGCAACAGTCAAAGTAGTGCTCGTGCTGGCAGCCGTTACGCTAAGGCTGGTACCAGTAGCATAACTGCCATCAAACGACCAGGTAACCGTATTCGCGGCGCCGTTAACAGTGGTAAGAACCGCATCAAACACCAGGGTAGCACCCTGTGCTACTGACGTGGCATTGCCCGCCGTATTAATGACAACACCGGTTACTGCAGGCGCACCTGCCGGCAGTACTTTTACGATTACAAACGCTGACTTACTCGCATCTTCGGTAGAAGTCACAGTGAACGTAATTTCCCTGTCGTCTGTTTCATCAGCGTCGATCTGTAATGTGCCGCCAGTATTGGTTGTACCTGCTTGATGACCGGCACTGGTAATTGCCCAACTAACCGTTTGAGGCGCACCGCCCAGAACCGTTACATTTGCACCAAAGGTTATAGAAGCATTTTTTTGTACAGATATGACCGTTCCGGGAGCTATCGCATTACCATCACGTGTAATGGCAACACTCACCACTTCCGGCGTCACCGGAGCTACCGTAACGGTTGCCGTACCGGCTACATTGGAAAAACCGGTCTGGCGGGATGCCGCTCTAACGGTGATGCTGGTTGAAACAGCAACTGCCGCGTCAACAGTCAAGACACCGCTTGCATTGATGCTTGCGCCGGTAACGGCAGGATTAACCGACCAATTGACGCCGTTTGTAGCGCCGTTAGCCGCATCAACAGTTGCATTAAATTGCAGGGTGCCGCCCGCTTGTACCGTTGTGGCACCACCCGCCGCAGCAACGGCGACGCTATTTACCACCGGTTGAGGCGCGGCAGGTTTGATATCGTCATCTGTTTTACAACCAGTAAACAGCATGATGCTGCCTACCAACAGAAAAGCAATCACGGCAATGCCGGATTCATACATCTTTCTCATTATGTCCCCCTAAGTACTAATTTTGTAAGTAATATAGCACATATATGGTAGTTTGTCAACGAAAAAATCAAAAAGTACAGCCAATTGACATTTTGGACTGATATGGACCACAATATCGCATGAATGCATTAATCGAAAACCGGCGTAGTATCAGAAAATTCGATATTGACGTGCCGGTCACCAAAGAACAGCTCGATCGGCTGCTGGGGGCGGCAATGGTGGCCCCATCGGCCTGTAATACCCGTCCGTGGGAGTTTATTGCCATCACTAAACGGGAAATTCTGGATACAATTGCCCAAATTCACCCCCATGCGGCGATGTGCGCCACTGCCACAGCGGCAATTGTGGTTATTGCTCTGCCGCAAGCCGATGGACCGGCCTTTTTTCCCCAGGATTGCGGTGCTGCCACCCAAAATATCCTTTTAGAGGCTGTTTCAATGGGTTTTGGCACTTGCTGGTGCGGTGTTTTTCCCAATGAAGAACGAATTCCTGCCATTCGCGAGCTTTTTTCCATTAATGAGCCTAAAATTCCCTTTTGTATTATTGCCATTGGCGCTCCCGCCGAAGCCCCGGAACGCAGAGGCTTTTTTGAGGCATCCAAAGTAACGTATATAACATAAACCTATGGAACCAATCATTTTAGCGTCCGGTTCGCCCCGCCGCCAGGACTTTTTCCGGCTTTTAGGCATCCCTTTTACCTGTATCCCCGCCAACATCGACGAAACACCCCCACCCGGCCTAAGCCCCCGCCAGGTAGCCGAAGACCTGGCCCTCCGAAAAATCATGGCAGTCACGGAGAATTTACTCGAAAATTCTCACACAAAGACACAAAGACACGGAGAAGAAGAAAAAAGTGAAGGGATGCGTGATTTCAAAGTACCCCGCCACTCACCTTCCTCTCTTTCTCCGTGTCCCCGTGTCTCTGTGCCTCCGTGTGATGAATCGCGGATAAAACTCATATTCGGGGCCGATACGATTGTGGTTTTGGGGGATGAGCTGTTTGGGAAGGCGGCGGATCGGGATGAGGCGCGGGGGATGTTGAGCAGGCTGGCGGGGCACCGGCATGAGGTTATTACCGCTCTGGCCCTGCATAACCGGGAAACGGGAAAAACTGACTGCCGGTCTGTGTCCAGCAAGGTGGAATTTGCCCCGCTCAGCAAGGCTGATATCGAATGGTACCTTGACACCGGTGAATGGGAAGGGGTCGCCGGGGCCTACCGGCTGCAGGAGCGGGGGGCTTGCCTGATTACATCGATACACGGTTCCCCCAGCGGCATAGCAGGCTTGCCATTATATGATTTTTTTGATATGCTTAAAAACAATGGTTATCGTTTTGGGGCTTGAGCCTCAGGTAACTTTGTGAACGAAGTTCACACATTTTCCGTTGCCTATCAGGTAACGAGATACAGAGAAGGAACAAGATCATAGACAGCTCGTTTATGGTATTGTACAGGTTAGGAGGAAACTGTGGCAGTAGTCACCATGAAAAGTCTCCTGGAATCGGGAGTGCATTTCGGCCATCAGGTGAAGCGTTGGGATCCAAGGATGAAAAAATACATCTTTGCGGAACGAAACGGCATTCACATCATCGACTTGCAAAAAACCATCCAGGCAATCAGGGACGCGTATGACGCGGTCCGCAAAACCGTTGCATCCGGCAAAACAGTATTGTTTGTCGGCACCAAAAAGCAGGCGCAGCAGGCCATTCAAAAAGAAGCGGAACGCTGCGGAATGTACTATGTGAATAACCGCTGGCTCGGCGGAATGCTCACCAATTTCGTTACCATTAAAAAGTCACTGCTCCGGCTCAAGAAGCTGGAAAAAATGGAAGTTGACGGCACCTTTGAAAATCACACCAAAAAAGAAGTCGCGGGTTTCAGCAAGGAACGGACAAAACTCCAGAAAAACCTTGGCGGCTTAAAAGAAATGAAAGAACTGCCGGGCATACTGTTCATCATCGACACCCGCATGGAGGCCATTGCGGTCGCAGAAGCCCAACGTCAGGGCATACCCATTGTCGCGGTGGTAGACACCAACTGCAACCCCGAAGGCATTGATTACCCCATACCCGGCAATGATGATGCGATCCGCGCCATTACCCTGTTTACCTCGATCATCGCCAATGCGGTTATAGAAGCGGACAATGAAGTTGGCCTGAAGATCATCGAGACCCTGGGCGATGAAGATGAAGACATGGAAGGTTTAATGTCCGACCGGTCTTCAAAAGAAGACGATCAGGAAGTGGATATTGCCGCCGCAATAGAACGATATTCTACCGAAGCAAATCTGCAGGAAGCCCAAAGGGACGAAATTGTGCCGGAGGAAACCGTCAAGGTAGATCGTATCCAGGTGGACGAAGACAAAATTTACGGAGATATAGGAGAATAATATGGCTGAAATTAGCGCAGCAGAAGTGAAAAAACTCCGGGAAAAAACCGGAGCGGGAATGATGGAATGTAAAAATGCTCTGGTAAGCACCGAAGGCGATTTTGCCAAAGCGGAAAAATTGCTGAAAGAAAAAGGGCTTGCCGCTCTGGAAAAACGGGCTGACCGGGCAACCAATGCGGGCAAGATCACCATAAAAATTAAAGGTGATGGCAGCGCCGCCGTTCTGGTGGAACTTGCCTCGGAAACGGACTTTGTCGCCCGCAACCCTGACTTTATCACCCTGGGTGAAACGGTTGCCGCTATGGCGCTGGAAAAAGGGTATACCGAACCCAATGACGAACTCAGCGGCATGGTAACCGATTTGGCAACCAAAATCCGCGAAAACATGGGTCTGAAACGGCTGAAAACCATTAATGCCGGCGCGAATGAATCCCTCACGCAGTATATCCACGGTGACGGCAACATCGGCGTAGTGGTTAAATGCAGCAGTGACAAACCGGAAATATTCAAAAGTGAAGAAATACAATCGTTTATTTTTTCATTGGCCCTGCACATTGCCGCTTTTAACCCTTACGCGCTGGACAAAAGCAAAATCGATTCTGCGTACATAACAGAGCAGGAAGAAATTTTCCGCAAGCTGATGGAAAAAGACGAAAAAAATAAGGGCAAACCGGCCGATATGCTTGAAAAGATTCTCCAGGGCAAAGTCAGCAAACACCTTTCGGAAATTTGCTTACTTGAGCAGGGTTATGTGAAAGATGAAAAACTCACTGTTGCCCAGGCTCTTGCCGAGCAGGGCAAAAAAGCCGGCGCAAAAATCGATATTACCGATTATATCTATTTCAAAGTAGGGGTTTAGCAGATGCAAGCGGTTATTGCCTCAACTGAAGAAAAAATGAAAAAAACGCTGGCAAACCTGAAAGACGGGTTTGCCTCGTTGCGTACCGGGCGGGCTTCGGCGGCGCTGTTTGATAAAATCCGGGTGGAGTGTTACGGTGAAAAATCACCGCTCAGCCAGGTAGCAAACATTTCCGTTCCCGAAGCCCGACTCATCGTCATTCAGCCCTGGGATAAAAACCTTATCGGCGAAATTGAAAAAGCGATACGCTCATCGGAACTGTCCCTGAACCCTTCCAACGATGGAAAGGTTATCCGCATTGCCATTCCTCCCCTGACTGAGGACAGGCGCAAAGAGCTGGTAAAACTTGCCAAAAACCAGGCGGAACAATCCCGTGTGGCGATTCGCAATATACGCCGTGACGGCAACGATGAGTTGAAAAAAATGTTAAAAGATTCTTCAATTACCGAGGACGACGAAAGTAAAGGCACCGCCGATTTACAGAAACTTACCGACAGCTATATTGATAAGGTGAATCAGGTTCTTGAAGAAAAAGAAAAAGAGATAATGGAAGTGTAATGGATATTCCGCGCCATGTCGGCATTATTATGGACGGGAACGGACGTTGGGCGCAGCAACGTTCAATGCTTCGGACCCAGGGGCACCTTGAGGGCTTACAGGCGGCAAAACGCATTGTGAAAGCCGCCTCCGACATGGGAATACAGTACCTTACCCTGTACACTTTTTCGACCGAAAACTGGAAACGCGCCGTAGACGAGGTTGGTTTTATCATGGGTTTGGTAAAACAGTACCTCCGCGGCGAGATGGATTTTTACCGGCAGAACCATATACGCATACGCCATACCGGCGATGCGGCGGGCCTGCCGGAAGATATTGCTTCGGAAATTGCCGGTGCGGCGGCGGACACCAAAGATTTTAACGGGATGCAGGTCATTCTTGCCCTGAATTACGGCGGCAGAGATGAACTGATACGGGCACTGCGGCGACTCGCCGCGCAGAATCAGGATATGGCAACGGTTACCGAAAAGGACATTGCCGCCTGCCTTGATAATCCTGATGTACCTGATCCCGACCTGATTATCCGCAGCGCGGGCGAATACCGGATGAGCAATTTTCTGCTCTGGGAAGGGGCATATTCGGAACTGTACGTTTCGGCAAAGCTCTGGCCCGACTGGACCGGCAGCGACCTGGCCGAAGCCATAGACGAGTATCGCAGCCGCGATCGCCGTTTTGGAGGCATTACATGAAAAAAGTAATTAAGCGACTTCTTATTTTCTTTGTCGGTATTCCAGCCATTGTCGCAATCGTACTGTTATTCCCGCACCATAACCATCTGGTGCTGAATTTGCTGGTGGTTACGTTCAGCGCGCTGGGCGCGGTTGAATTATCAGTTATGCTTGCCCATAAACAGTTGCACATTTCCAAAGCCGAAGCGGCAATTATGGGCGCTTTGCCGCCTTTGATGATGATCCTTAATATCAGCTTTGGCTTCAATCCATTACTGCTTCCTGCAGTAACTGCCGCGTCGGTATCATGGCTTTTGGTTTCATCGATTTTTTTCCGCGGCAGCACTTTGGATAATTTCCTGAACCGTTTTGCGGCTGGTTGTGCGGTACTGCTCTATCCGGGTATGCTGCTGACATGGCTGGTCAGAATGAGTCACTGGGAAGCATCAGGGATAATCATTCTTGTGTTTCTTTGTACGGTATTTGCCGGGGACTCTCTGGCATGGGCAACCGGAAAACTGCTTGGCAAAGGAAATCAGGGGTTTATTCCGGTAAGCCCAAACAAAAGCATTGCCGGTTTTATTGGCGGGCTTATTGCCTCAACCATGGTCGGGGCAGGCACAGCCGTATTCTGGCCGGAAATTTTTGCAACACAACAGAGCGCCATATTGGGAATTCCTGTTGTTGCCGGTTCTGTATTGGGCCTGCTCACCGGAACAGCCGCAATTCTGGGCGACTTGGGGGAATCGGCAATTAAGCGCAGTTCAGGCAGTAAAGATTCGGGACATATTATTCCCGGCAGAGGCGGGGTGCTCGACTCAATTGATTCCATTTCCCTTGCCGCGCCGGTATTTTATATCGTATTCAGCCTGCTTTTTGCCCAGCCATAATACGCCATGAAAAAAAGAGTCGCTGTTTTGGGCGCTACCGGTTCTATCGGGAAGAGCGCCCTGGACGTCATTGCCCGCGGGAAAGACCACTTTGAGCTGGTGCTGTTAAGCAGTCACCGCAACGGCGATGCGCTTGCCGCTCTGGGCCGGCAATGGCCCGGCGCCGCCGCTGTTCTCAGCGGAGAAACAGGCGGACGGGAACGGCTATTTGCCGCCATTGCCGATTCCGGCGCCGACATTACGCTTAACGGCATAAGCGGCGCGGCGGGACTGGAACCGTCGATAGCGGCGATTGAAGCCGGATCGGACATAGCCCTGGCAAACAAGGAAACACTGGTAATGGCCGGCCCGCTGGTCATGCAGCTTGTCGCCGAAAAAAAAGTAAATATTATCCCGGTTGACTCAGAACATTCGGCAGTTTTTAATTTAATAGAAAATTTAACCACGAACCAACACCAACCAACACGAACAGAAGAAAGATCTTTGCAGAGTACAGGTTCGTGTAGTTCGTGTGGTTCGTGGTTAAATGAAATTATACTAACCGCTTCGGGGGGGCCGTTTAGGGAACGAAGTCTTAAGGAGATGGAGAATGTAACGGCAAAGGAGGCCTTGGCGCATCCGACCTGGAATATGGGGGCGAAGATTACCATTGATTCGGCTTCCATGGCAAATAAGGGGCTGGAAGTAATTGAAGCGGCGCATTTGTTCAATGTGCCGTCCGAAAAAATCAAGGTCGTGATTCATCCGCAAAGCATTGTACATTCGATGATTCGGACGAAGGATGGCGCGGTATACGCTCAGCTTTCCCGCCCTGATATGCGGCATCCCATCCATGCGGCTTTGTACTGGCCGGCAGTGGCAGCCACCGATTTGGGGCGGCTTGATTTTGACACCGCGCTGAGCCTTGATTTTTTTCCTCCCGACATGGAGCGATTTCCCCTGCTTGCCCTGGCGTATGAGGCGGTACGCAAAGGCGGTTTGTACCCCTGCGTCTACAATGCGGCAAACGAGGCAGCCGTCGCCGCTTTTCTTGCCGGCCGCATTGGCTTCCTTGATATTAGCCGCATTACAGGGTATGTTTTAGATAGAGACTGGAGTACAAAGCCTGACGACATTGCCGCGATTATGGAAGCAGACAGGCAGGCAAGAATAATGGCAGAAAAGGAATTCTAATGGAATTATTATTGAAAATAGCGCTTGGGTTGATTGGCCTGGGGGTTGTCGTGTTTGTACACGAACTGGGACATTTTCTTGCGGCACGGCTGGTGGGCATTGATGTCGAAGCATTTTCCATCGGATGGGGCAACCCTATTCTGAAAAAGAAAATAGGCAATGTTGAATACCGGCTGGGGATGTTTCCCGTGGGCGGTTATTGCAAAATGCGGGGCCATGATGACATTAGGGGAATCGAGGAGACCAGTGCGGAAAAAGGAACCTTTTTTGGGGCAAGTCCCCTCAGCCGGATTATTGTCTGTTTAGCCGGCCCTTTGTTCAATGTACTGTTTGCCGTATTGGTACTGTCGTTTATCTGGGGTTTTGGATTTGAAGTGCACACTCTGGATAGCCGGATCGTGCTTGCATCCGAATTCACTGCCGACAGATTGTTCCCTGCAGATGAAGCGGGTCTTAAAACCGGCGACCGAATCATCGAAATAAACGGCAGAAGGACCAACTACTTTCACGAAGTGCAGGAAAACATTGCCATTAACCCCGAAAAATCGCTTGCCGTAATCGTGGACCGGGAAGGCGAAAGAGTCAATTTGCAAATTACGCCGGATCTTGATAAAAGTTCAGGCGCGGGAAAAATAGGCGTTTATTTCTGGACCGATCCGATCATTGCCGATATTGTTCCGGACAGCGACGCCGCCATTGCGGGGCTTATGCCGGGGGATCGCATAATTCAGGTAAACGGAGAACCGATTATCCACACTATCGACTTTATAAAAGCGCTGGAAATACAACCGGGGGTAGCGGTAATTGACTATATGCGGGACGAAACTGCAGGCAGTACCGCCATGATTCTTTCTGATACAGGCCCTTTGGGTATTATCTGGCCGCGGATACAATACAAAACCCCAATGCTCTCGCCCCCTATGGCTCTGGCAAAAGGCGCCGCGGAAAGCTGGAAAACTTTGGTTATCTCACTGAAAAGCCTGGGCCTGCTGTTTAGAGGCATTGATGTGACCAAAGCGGTTTCCGGCCCGGTTCGCATAACCTATATGGTAGGCGATGTTGCCGCCGAAGGGTTTGGCCAGAGTTTTGGCGCCGGTCTGCGTTCCATGGCAAATTTCCTCGCGCTCATCTCAATAGCCTTGTGCGTTATGAATCTGCTGCCCCTGCCGGTACTGGACGGCGGTATGATCATCTTATTCCTTATTGAAATAGTACGGCGCAAGCCGCTTCCTCCCAAGGCAATAAAGATATTCCAAACCGTGGGAATAGCGATTATTTTTACCTTAATGGCCTTTGCCGTCTTCGGCGACATCCAATACCTCATCCGCAGATGAATTGAATTTTATTAAAATTGCCGGTATAATAATATTTGAATGAAATTGTTTGGTTTGGTTAGCGGTGTTTTGTTACCGGCGTTGGTAATGATTGCTCCTCTTTACGGGAATGAATGGGTATTTATCGGTTCTGTGCCCGCCGGACACCGGGGCCCGGTAAACGCGCTCATCCACAAAGGGAATTATGTACTCAGCGCCGGAGATGACGGTTTTATTGAAAGATGGGACAGCCGTGCCAATGCCGCCATAGAGCGTTTCCAGTATAGTCCGTACAGAATCATCGCAATGGCAGAGAGACCGGGAAAAGATGAAATATGCCTGGTTGAAAGCGATGGAATGGGATTACACCGCATTGCCGTATGGAACTACCGGGAACGGCGGAATATTTTCACCCTGCCATTCAGGGATCCCATTGCCCGTGTATTTTATTCGATGGGCGGCAGTTTCATCATCGTCGCCAGAACCGGCGGAACCGGACTTGTGCTTATTGATTCGACATCGGGTGAAACACTGCAGTCTCCCCGGGCGCTCACTGGAACCGGCGGCCCCACCGTTGGCCTTGCCGTTACCGGCAGAACAGAACGGAATATGGCGGTGTATCTTACCTCAGGTGTTTTGTCTTACTGGGATTTGGAATCGGGAGCGGAAACCCTCCATTTTAAGATACCGGCAAATCTGTTTTCGCCGGTACTTTTCAACAGCAACCGTTATTTTGCCGGCCTGACTACGGAAGGGCTAACTGTAGCCAATGCCGTATCAGGCGAATTGTTACCAACTTCCGGCGGGAATGTCCCCTTCGGAAATATTGCTGCCGGAAGCATTTCCGCCGGAAGCATTTCCGCCGATTCCCTGCTCTGCGCCTCCGGTGATGAACTGCTTTGCCTGATCCAGAGAGAGGAATCATCCGCATATGCGGCCGCGGAGTTGTACCGCTTTGGTATTGATCGCGCCGGGCGCATAATCATGCGCGAACATACGCCCCTTACCGGTGAGGCCGCAGCCCAGCGCTTTACTGCCATGACCGCCACTGCAAACGGTATCATTCTGGGAACCGCGGACGGTTCGCTGGTACTTGTCAGGGCAAACGGACAAACGCATCTCTTTACGGCAAAAGACCAGACACACATTACAGAAATAGCGGTTTCAGGTTCAAGCATTGCCTTTCTTGCCGAAGACGGCACAATGGGTTTTATCCCTTTGAACTACGGACAATTATCAGCCGGAAGAACAATCGCCATTGAACAAAACGAAGATATCTATAGCCGGATCACAGCCTTTGCCGCAGAGAACGGCGCAAATGGGCAGTTTATATTCTGGCAGGACAACAATACCAGAACGCCGCCGCTGATTCGTTCTTCCGTATCCGGCAATAAAACCGTCATTACCGACGACCTTTTATTACGATCCCCGGTCCGCATGGTACATTCGTTTGGAGGGAAAATACTGTTCATGGATCATACGGGAAACCTTTCTGTTATTTCGCCTAACGCAGGAGAAAACCGTCCCTTCACCTTTTTTTCGGTGGGCCTTATGGACGCCGCTTTTATTGATCGTGACCGGATTATTCTTGGACGCAGCGCGATTGCGGGTAACACTCCTTTTTTGATGATCAATATTGATACCGGCGAAACAGTCCCCCTGCCCTTCCCTACCCAGGCCGGAGTAATGCTGCATCGGGGAGCATCGGGGCATATCTATGCGGTGGCCGTCTCTTCGCATACAGACGGAAACAAAACTTCAATTTTACAGCTTAATCCCGCAGACAGCGTCAATTCGATCAATCTTGTTGAGTTTTTGGGAGAGGATACCCAATTCTCCCTTGCCGAGTCGTTGGGCAGCATTGTTGCAACCATCGGCGGCGAAGACGCGGCACTATACTCCGGCGATAATATGCAGAAGCTGGAGCGTACCAGCGGTTTTCCCCAGCAGCTTTTTAACAGCGGCCAATGGATTATCAGTTTGGACAGGGACGGCGCCATTGCCTGGCACGAAAGCCGCAGCGGAAAACTGCTTGCCGTTTTCAGGCTTCACCCCAATGAATGGACTTTACAAACAGAGCGGGGAACGACAAGAGGGGCAGCAGGGAATTAATTGGGCGCGCAGGGATTCGAACCCCGGACATCCACGGTGTAAACGTGGCGCTCTAACCAGCTGAGCTACGCGCCCTCAGCCTGTTAAAAGTATATAGAAAATCATAAAAAGGATCAAGTATCCAATTCCCTTTTAATAATCCCGTATATCTGATCCGAAAGGGCCTGTTTGCGGTCGGCGTAGGGGATATCGGCAGTATTAATCGGCTCGCAAAAAGTTATTTTCACCGGGCAGGTGGTAACACGGTAGTTTTTTTCATACACATCATAGGTTCCGGCAAGGGCAATGGGCACAATAACTGCTCCGGATTGCGTTGCTAGTTTGAGGGAACCGGGGCGGAAAGGCAAGAGCCCCTGGCCCCGGGAACGGTGGCCTTCGGGGAAAATGACCATACTGCCGCCGGCCTTAATACGGGCAACGCCGGCATTGATGGTTTTCAGCGCCTTGCGGGGGTTTTTCCGGTCGATGAACAGGCCGCCCAGAACAGAAACCCACATATTCACCAGAGGGACAAACCGTAGTTCCTTTTTGGCGATAAAACCGAAGGGGCGGCCCACAAAGCCAAGCAGCATTACAATATCGATGATGCTGCCATGGTTACTTACAAAACAGACGCTGCCCTTGCGAGGTATGTTTTCGCGGCCTTTTACGGTCAACTTGCAGCGCAGCGCGAAAATGGTCACCCGCGCCCATATCTGGACAAGACGATATATCAGAATCGACAGGGGCTTGCGAAGTCCCAGCGGGCTGAATATGACTACCAATATTCCCATGGGAACCAGCATTATCATGGTAATAATCACGCACGCAAAACAAATAATCGTCCTAATCAAGGTTTGCCTCCCAAGGCTGCCAGCTTTTCACGAATAAATTCGCTCTTTTCCTGCAAGCCGATATTACCCACTGCCAATATAAGCACATTGGGCTTGCGGGGATCCAGTTTTACTTTGTCCAAAGACTCCTGCATAAGCCGTATCAGGCGATCAACTTTGACCCGTGATACTTTGGAAAATTCTATCCAAACCATGCCGCCCCGCTCCTTGAGCGAGGAAACAGCAAGTTCCCGGCAGATGATTCTGATTTCTGCCAGAGCCAAAAGCGATGCCGCCTCATCCGGCAGGGGACCAAAGCGATCCAGCAGTTCCGCATAGACCCGTTCCAGTTCATCCTTGTCCCGTATAGC
>WQXQ01000045.1 GCA_009784775.1 Treponema sp. | reverse complement strand
GTATGAAAGGCTATGCCGGTATAAGAAGCCTGGGATGGTGCGCACCGGCCTACGGCGGCGGGTATTTGCAGAACTATATCAAATGCTCAAAAAAGGAGAATATCATTATGGACGAGATATTGCAAAACATGAGCTAAAGATGCATCAATATCGATGTTTCCTTGAAAAAGCAAAAAATACTGCTTGACTATTATCATAGATGGTAAAAAAATCCAATTAAGTTAACGCACATGATGATTGACACCGTACCGCACGCCAGCTTCAAAAATAGTTTGCCGCTTGTTGCCGGGTATGTTGATATGCACATACTCGCCGCGCCGTTCCGAATGGCACATCTTGCCCAGGATTCTGCCGTCGGGGCTGCAGAGGCCCTCAATGGCAAAATCTGATCCGTTGGGATTATCCGGTTCCTGCATGGTCGGCTGCCCGTGCGCATCAACATAGCAGAACGGAACCTGCCCGTTTTTGAACAGGGCTTCTCCTTCGTCCTGGCGTATAACAAGGCGGCCTTCGCTGTGGCTTGCCGGTATAACGTGAATCGTACCGGGTTCTTCCAGCGCAAGCCAGGGGGAATTGGCGGCGGTTGCCATTACACGAGTGCGAACCATGCGGGAAACGTGCCGCCCTATGCGGTTAACGGTAAGTATGGGCATATTGCTGGCCGGTTCGCGGAAAGCGCCGTAGGGCAGCAGTCCCAGTTTGATCAACGCCTGAAACCCGCTGTTGATTCCCAGTATGAGTCCATTGCGCTTATCAAGCAGTTCATTTACCGCATCGGCAATGCCTGGAGCACGCAATATATTGGCAATAAAATTACCGCTGCCGTTAGGGTCGTCCCCCATGCTGAAGCCGCCAGATAATGCCAGTATCTGCCCTTCGCCGATCGCCGCCGCAAGTTCCCGTCTTGATTCGGCAATAGCTTCTTTGCTGCGGTTTCTGAAAATAACCAATTTGGTCCGCGCCCCCGCCTCACGAAAAGCCCGTTCCATGTCCCATTCACCATTAGTTCCCGGAAAAACGGGGAGGATGATTAATGGGGAAGAAAGGGACTGGGGACTGGGGACTGGGGACTGGGGATTGCGAGTTGAGGTATTGGGGTATATTTTAGAAGTATTATCATAATTTGAACTACCGGAAACCAGGTTGGAAATACTGTTATCTTTCAGACAACGATCCCCAGTCCCTAGTCCCCAGTCCCCAGTCCCCACATACACTTTTTCCAGCGTTGCCTCATATGCGCGGCGCAGTTCTGCTAGCGGGGTTTCTGCGGATTGTGAGTTGCCGGTTGTTATGCGTAATACTGGTTCGGTGATGGTGGCGGCGGTGGTTTTCCAATGGCCGGCTTTTGCGAGGATTTCGCTGATTTGGGGCTTGTTTTGGAAGGCGGTGCCGTCAATTTCGACTAACACTGAGCCTTGATATGCCGGGTCTGCGGCGAGCGTAAACCCGTTTTGTGTAATTTCTATTCCGGTATTGTTGCCAAAAGCCATGAGGGCAAGGCTTGCGGCAATGCCGCCGGCGCTTACGGGATAAGCTGATCGGACATAGCCGCTTGCGTGTAACGCGGCAAGCGCGTCCATGTTGGCTTTGAATACATCCCATTCGTTGGCTGCCTGATTGTTTTGTGCCAGCAGGACAATGACATTTCCGGTCTGGCCGGAGAGTGCGCCGGATCGGATCGAGGCGGCGGGGGCGATTCCTGCGGCAAAGGCAAGCAGGCTGGGCGGTACGGTAAGGTCGATGCCGTTTACCGCATCGTGATAATTGCCCGACATGGAATCCTTGCCGCCAATGGCGGGAACTTCCAGGGCAAGCTGGGCTTCCAGCGCGCCGAGCAGGGTGGCGGCAGGTTTGCCCCAGGTGTCGGGGCATACTGTTCGCGGGAAATATTCCTGAAAGCTCAAGCGGGCGCTGCGGAAATTGCCGCCCATGCAGGCAAACTTTGCCAGCGCTTCGCGGATATTGCCCTTTGCCCCTTCGTAGGGATTTTGTTCCATTAAATCGGGATCATAACCGAAGCTCATAAGGCTTGCGGTTCTGCTTTGTTTTTCCAGTGATGGCAGCAGCGCCGCCATGCCGCACTCCGGGGTGCCCTGTTCCGCGCCGCCCCAGGGAAACAACACCGATCCCGCGCCGATAGATCCATCAAACCGCTCCTGTACCCCCCGCCTGCTGCAAGACCGCAAAGACATCAATTCGCTCTTCAGGTTGTCCAGCAAGACGCTTGGTTCTGTTTTTTCCTTCTCTCCGTGTCCTCCGTGCTCTCCGTGCCCTCCGTGTGAAATATTTCGAGATGAGCTATTGAGCAATGCCTGTGCGGAGCGGGGGGCGCCGTTGGTGTTGAGGAATGATCGTGTTAGATCGACAATGGTTTTGCCTTGCCATTTCATTTTTAAGGCGGCGGCGTTGGCATCATCATCGTCGTTAGCGGTAACGGTTGCGATTATTACCGCTTCAAGGTTTTCGGCGGCGGCATGATTGATAAAGGCTTGGGCATCAGCGGCGGCGACCACCACGGCCATGCGTTCCTGCGATTCGGAAATTGCCAATTCTATACCGTTAAGCCCCGCATATTTGGGAGGCACTTTATCCAGATCAATATCAAGGCCGGCGGCAAGTTCTCCCACCGCGACCGAAACGCCGCCTGCGCCAAAATCGTTGCAGCGTTTAATAAGCTGTGTTACCAATGGATTGCGGAACAGGCGCACGATTTTGCGTTCTTCCACGGCATTGCCCTTTTGCACTTCCGCCCCAGCAGTCTCCACCGATTCATCGGTATGCACTTTTGAGGAACTGGTTGCGCCGCCAATACCATCCCTGCCGGTTTTGCCGCCAACAAGGATAACCACATCGCCGGGCATGGGTTCTTCCCGCCGTACCCATGCGGCAGGCACCGCGGCAATCAGCGCACCCAATTCCATACGCTTTGCCAAAAATCCGCTATGATACAATTCCGTCACCTGACCGGCGGCAGTGCCAATTTGGTTTCCGTAAGATGCATAACCCGCCGCAGCTTCGCGGGCCAGCTTTATTTGGGGGAGTTTTCCCGGCAAGGTTTCGCTCAAGCGCGTGCGGGGATCGCCGCCGCCAATAATCCGCATGGCCTGATGCACAATCCCCCGTCCGGAAAGCGGATCCCTAATGCCGCCGCCCAGACAGGTTGCCGCGCCGCCAAACGGCTCAATCTCTGTGGGGTGATTGTGGGTCTCGTTTTTGAACAGCAGGAGCCAGGGCTCAAACCAGGGCTCGCTTGAACCATCGCTGAATTCGGCCTGTATTTTAACCGTGCAGGCATTGATCTCTTTTGAGACATCAACATCATCGGCAAGACCGCGTTTCCGCAGCGCTTTTGCCCCGATAACCGCCATGTCCATCAACGAACGCGGATGTTTTGCGCTGTTTTCGCCATATACTTCATTACGGGTTGCTTCGTATAATGCAAGGGCATTCGCCAATGCAGCAGCAGACGGGTCATCATCTGCGTTGGCAATTTCGATTTTTTCCAAAATCGTGTTGAAGGTGGTGTGGCGGCAATGATCCGACCAGTAGGTATCCAGCACCCTTAGTTCCGCCAGCGTGGGGTCCCGTTTAATGGAAGCAAACCAATCGCGGCAAAAATATATATCTTCGATGGTCATCGCAAGCCCATAGCTGCGGACCATTGTTTCCAGTTCTGTATCGTTAGCGGTAATGAAACCGGAAAGAGTGGGGATATCACCGGGAGCTATTGCGGTCTCTTCCAGCGTCTGTGGTATTGATACCGCAGCTATCCTTGAATCAACCGGATTGCTCAAATATTTTTTGACGGCTTCAAGAGCGGCGTTTGAAACGGGGGTATCGCTGGGGCTTATAATGTAAACAAGGGCGGAACGGACAATCGGTTTAATGCCGGTAAGCAGTTCGGCGTTTTGTTCTGCGGTATCATCCCGCTGGCTGTACTGGCCGGGAAGGTATTCCACGGCAAAGCAGTGGTCGCCTGCCTGTGTAGGGGCGCTTTCGCCGTAAAAAATCCGGTCGCACTGCGGCTCGGAGAAAACGGTTCCCGCTGCCTCTTCAAATTGGGCCTTATCCAAACCGCCTACATCATAACGCCTGAGCACTCGCAGGTCTTTAAGCCTGGTCAGTTCGGGATACAGCTCCCCCAAAAAATCAGCCAAATCGGCCTGCAGCCGCCGCGCCTCAATCGCAAAACCCTGTTGTTTTTCAACAAATAACCGTTGTACCTTCATAGAAATAGTGTAGCGTGAATGGGCATATTGATACAAGTAAATATACAGAAATAATCAGGCAATAATCAGGCAATTGACAAAAACGGTTATTTTGGATACCTTGAAAGAGTTGCGAGTCTGCGGTTCGCAGTGTCCGGTCCTGTAGCTCAGTGGATAGAGCGGCCGCCTCCTAAGCGGCAGGTCGGCCGTTCGATTCGGCCCAGGATCAGTTAGTTTTCTCTTGTCGTTTTGTTGCTGTTTTCTTCTTTCTTCTTTTCTTTTCTCTTTCATACTCATTTATCAGTCCCATGCTAATAATGCCCGAAGGCATTGCAATCAGACCGATGCCCATTATTGCAATCACACCACCCAGCATTTTACCCAAAATGGTTATCGGATATATGTCTCCATAGCCAATTGTGGTAAGGGTTGCAACCGCCCACCACAGGGTTGCAGGAATGTTGGGAAACTTATCCGGCTGAACAGGGTTCTCGATAAAATACATGACAGATGAAGCCAATAAAATCATTATAATCATAAAGAAAATCGTAATGTACAATTTTTCCTTTTGTCTTTGAAGAACATTGACTATCAACCTGAATGAATTATTATACCGGCTTAATTTTAGTACCCGCAGAAGCCTGAAAATGCGCAGAATTCGCAGAATACGAAGATCAATACTCATAAAGAATGGAAGATAAAACGGCAGAATAGCCAAAAGGTCAATCACCCCTAAGAATGAAAAAATATAACGTATATACGGCACAAATACATATTTTGATGCAGTAAATTTACAGGGCGCAGTCCACAGTCTTAATAGATAATCAATAGTGAAAATTGCTATTGAGAATAATTCAAAATAAGTAAAAAACACACGGTATTTGTCGTGGATTTCATTAACTGAACCGATAATAACGACAGCTACATTGAGCCAGATTAGAACCATCATAATCCAGTCGAAAAGGCTGCTTGCCTTGTCTCTGTCTTTTGGGTCATTGTCAATGATTTCGTAAATACGTTGTCTGATCATATTACATTCCCATTTTCCAGTTTTTCCCAGCCGGTTATATCTTCTGCATATTTTTCCCGTAAAGAGATTGTTGGATTTTCACCCGGTTGCGGATATTTTGTTCTATAAAAATGAGTAATGGGAAAATCAGAGCCTAAAATGATTTTTTTTCTAAAGCCGGCAGAAATAATTTTTGTTATATCTGTTTCCGGTACAAAGGCTGTGTCGCAATAGACGTTATTATATTTACTGAGCATATTTATTGTAATATCCAGAGGGCGGCAATGGGCAAGAATACATTGCGCATTGTGATATTCATTTATAAAGCGCTCAAACCTGTCTGCATTGTCAACACCGTTCAGGCCTGTATGAATTAATATTGGCAGATTGTGCATAGAGGCGTAATGAAAGAGATGATGTAAAACTTCCATGTGCAGTGTGTTATCAAAGTCCCATTTATGGGCTAACGGATGTATTTTTATCCCTTTATATGGAATGGTATCAAATGCACTTTCTATAGTAATGTTTTGATGTATATAATCAGGATTATACCAAAAGAAAGGTTTGATTTTTTTAACCGTGTATGGTACGCAAGACAGAAGGTTGCCAATTTCTTTTTCTATTTTGGAATATTGAATACCATCTTTGCAGCTACTGGTCGAAGAAAATGACATACCTTCCATTCCTGAAGACAATACAATCTCAGTAATTTCAAGCGGATCATAAAATACATCTTTAAACTGTCCAATATGGACGTGATTGTCAGTCATCACACCGCCTGTAGTTTTGCCTTCCAGTCAAGGACAATTTTTCGGTTTAAGGCCGCGACCCTGCAAAAATGTTTATTAATTTTGAATGGATTTCCTTCTGGGTCTTCATTGGCGTTTCGCACCATGCACACTGCACAAAAGTGGCGATCAACGCAATCAATGCACTCCGGCAGGTCTTTTTTTCGCAGGCTGCGCAAATATTGGACTTTCGGTGATTTCTCCCAAATTTCCCTAAGCGGCTGTTCGGTAACATTTCCGCAAACATAGTTTTGCCAGCCGGCGCAGGGATATATATTGCCGTTGGCGACCATGCAGATTGCTGAAATACAAACACCGCACAGAAGATCTTCGCTTATGTCCTCTTTTTCAACCTCGCCGAAGTCCGCCTCAACAAGACGTTCTTTGTAATCAGGATCGTTTTCAATAATCTCGCTTATAATGTCTCCTACTTCTTCAAGGGAAAGACGGCTGTCAAGATTATCGGTTGTGTGATCGTAACGTCCCATCATGATATAATCAGTAACGGCGCGGACTTTGTGTTCTTCCGCCCATTTTGCCACATCTACATAGCATTTTTTATTTTGTTTCATTGCCGGGCAGCTTATCTGCAAAGGGATTTCGTTTTCAATCAATTTAAGAATTGCGTCTCTGGTCTTTACAAAAGAACCGGGAAGCTGTGTAATAGAATCGTGTATTTCGCTGTTCATGCTGTACAATGAAACCTGAACACTGGAAAGCCGGTTTGCTTTCATTTCCATCAAAATTTCGTCATTCAAAAGAGTAAGGTTGCTTAAAACATTAATTGAAAAATCATATTCCTTGGCTTTGCGAAGGAACTCGGCAAAATTGGGGTGCAGCATTGGTTCACCGCCTGAAAGGGTAAGGCTTAAAACGCCCATTTCACGGCATTGATCAAGTATATTGTAATAGAGCATGGGGTCAATATCATCAATTCTGTTTTCATGGGGAATATAGCAATGTACGCAACGTTCGTTGCAGCGGCTGGTCAACTCTATCTGAAATTGGGTAAGCTGGGGATTGTTTTTAAAATAATTTTCAAGATAATCCTGTGAATTTTTATCTGCCCGGAATATATCAGGAGTAAAATCTTCCCGCATTGTTTTGGGCATTAGTTCGGAATAGGAAAAACGAATGTCCTTGCGATCAAGTTCTTCCGGTGTTTCACCGGAAACGATAAAACCGTCTTCTTCCAGCAATTTGTAGAAATCCTTTACATCCTGTGCAACAACGGCAGGATCAGCGTTTTTATAGGCCCCTGTGATTTCAGCAACCAGTTCTTGAAATTCCCTTGGTTTTCTTGTAAGGGCTTTTAAAAACACCGCACCGGACTTGTCGGTGACATGATCCTTAAAATTACTCCTATTGGTAATGTATCCTACTTCATCGTATATCCTGATAAAGGTGTCGAATTTCTGACGATATAACATTTTCAGTCCTTTCTATCTATCATGATTTTTTTCTCAGTCTAAAACAGGCGCTCTCATGTAAACACAAGAGCGCCAATGGCATTTACCCACACAACATTACTTTGTGCGCTCGCATTTGTAACACTTGCAATTGGTGCCAGTGCCACCAGTGCCACCACCGTTGCAGCCGTCCTTTTCCGGGCAACCTGCCGCAAAAGATCCATTTTTGTTGTTCTGCGCAACAATAACCGGCTTTGTGTATTCCATAGATTTTCCTCCTTTCCGTGTTTACACGGGTAGATTTAATTTTTCTGCCCAACGGACAGATTACTTCCTACCCAGGTAACTCATGCTTTCCATGGGGAGATGATCGACACCTTGAGCTTATCCGTCCCAAAAGAATAGGAACATTAGTACCTGTTGTTGAAGACTTTACATCGGTGCCGCAGTATTTACACACCATAGCGCTGCCTGAGCACGCTACATGTTTCCCCTGGGGAGATTGCCAGCATTTTTGACTAAATCGTCCAACCCAAACCGGAATATTAGTTCCGGTTGTTGACTGTTTTAGCGTTGTTCCGCAGTATTTACAGATCATATATGCCTCCTTTAGAATTTGTATTGCCGCCATTTCAGTTATCCTATACGAACGACTATAATACCATCTTATATGATTATCACTGTATTGTCAATCAAAAAGGATGGTCTATCTATAATTCTTAAAGGATTGTAAAATATGGTTGCAGTAACTCCCTTGCATATTTTTTTTTGTCTGATTTGGAGAAACAAATGACACAAATCTTGCTGTCGATTTTAATGCGCCCTGCTAATTCGTCAATCTGCTCATCAGAAAGCCATTGCTCTTGAGCCATTAATTCAAATTCGTTATTGATAAATTCAAGCATATCCTCCACATCGCTCTTTAGAATTCTCCCCAGTAATTTACGGCAAACAGTAACGGACACTGCGCTTGCTGCGCCTGCTCCGGCTATGCCCGCCAGTACCCAAATGATTGTATTTTCTGCCAATGTGGCAGGGATGGAATTTTTGCCGAATATCCATCCAGCCATCCCGCTAAAAAGCATGGTTACGGAGAGAATCATGTTCACTATGAGTTGTTTAAGGGATATCTTTTTTTTGGCGAAGTTGTAGATGTCGAAAGACACTAATGCCAAAGTTGATATGAGCCTTGTCCAAATATTTGTTCTGAAAAGCTGGAAAGCACTACGCAGAATGATCCTTGGCCCAATGGTGATTAGGTTTGTAAGTATTGTGGCTAGTCTCGGCGCGGCCCTTGGGATAATATGTTCTGCTAAACTCTTCTCGCCAAGAAGCCCTTTGTTTTTTCTGAGTTTTATGCGCCTGAGTGTTTTCATCCTACTTTCCTAATATAAAATAACCAATGGCAATCCACTACGCATTATACTAACACCATCCTACGTGATTATTGCCACTTTGTCAAGCTTAAAGGATGCTATTTCTATCATTCGATAAGGATAAGGTATGGACGGAACGGAGATTCGCGCTACTCTGGCAAGAAATATTAAGGCGCTTCGGGGGCGCAGAAACTGGTCTCAGGCTGATTTGGCGGAAAAATCTGAGCTTTCCATCGTCTATTTGAGCGATATTGAGCGGGGCAATAAATGGCCGTACCTGGACACCCTGGTTAAGCTGGCTCAGGCGTTTAAGGTTGAGGTGTACGAATTATTAAAGCCCGAAAATACTCCGCCCCCGGCTACGGCCGCCATTCTTGCCAAATATAACGAAGAAGTCGCGGCTATTTTTGAAAAGTCTCTGGAGATGGCTGCAAAACATGCATCGCAGTCACTGACCGCGATGCAAAATCAGTACCGAAAAAAAACGACCCCGGCCCGGTAATCATTCCGCTGCCAGGCTTAGAACAATGGCCGCTGCTCCATCTTTACGGCTAAGGTTCACCGTCAGGAATTCTTCTTTAACAAACGGCCCCCTTGTCACCATAAACTGAATCTGGGTTTGCAAATTACCCGATGCATCTGCCGGTTTTATCACCGATTGGGCAAGCTGTCTGATATTGGCTTCCCGTTGCTCGCGGGTTATACCCATCGAGGCAAGGTAGGAATTGGGGGTAAGAACTTCCATTAGGGTTGGATCAATGGAAATTGGTATATCGTTATGTTGTGTCATTTTAGAACCTCTTGTGCTGAGGCTTGTTGGAAGGGTGGGGGAACAGACAGTTGAAACAATAACACCCTCGTCTCAGACCTCAGAAAACTATGTACTCGTTAACAACGAGTTGGTGGGTCGATGCCCTTAATTAAATCAATAAATCAAAAAAAATTGTTTGTTACCCGTAGGTTTTTACCATAGTTATTCATCAGGGTGACGGTCCCGTATTTCCGTCCAGACGGGGTGTTGTTTACCTGTCTATAATGTCTCCTTAACAGTTAATGTATGAAGCATAGTCTTTTTATACGCCAATGTCTAGTTTTCCCCAGATAGCCCATGCTGCGTTTTTAATGACACTTTTGGCAGGTATGTTGTCCACTACAAAAATAGTAATCAATTTCCCCGGTCAAAAATACAAATATAAAAAGAAAGCCATTGACAAATACACTGATATTGACTATCATATAAGTGTATATTGGAGGTGCCGTATGACAGATATGGCTATAGTACAACAGTTACTTACACAGGGAAATGGGATGTTTGCTGCTTCTCAAGCGACAAAAGCGGGGATTCACCGTCAACAGCTCGCTGGTTTTGTAAAGACGGGAATACTGGAACGGACGGAACGGGGAATCTACATTAGTCCCGGCGAATTGGACGATGCTCTTTTCTGGATGCAGCAGCGAGCGCAAAAAATTGTCTATTCCCATGAAACAGCTCTTTTCCTGCACCGGATGACCGATCGTACCCCCATACAATATTCCATAACCGTACCAAGTTCATATAAAGTATCCGCGTATCTAAAAAAATCATGTAAAATTTATTACATAAAGCAAGAACTTATTGATTTGGGTAAAACAGAAAAATCATCCGGTATGGGGAATACCGTAGTTACCTATAATTTAGAACGGACGCTTTGTGATATAATCCGCAGCCGGAACAAGATAGATAATCAGATTCTGATTGATGCGCTTAAAAACTACGCACGGAGCAATGATAAGGATTTACACCGTCTATATCAGTATGCCAGAAATTTTGGTATTGAAAAAATACTGTATCAATATCTTGAAGTATTGTTATAAGCTACCGGAGGAATAGTATGAAAAAAATGAACGCCATGAGTCTAAAAGCGAAAATTAGAAATATCGCAAAGGCAAAGGGTATATCCGCACAGCTTGTATTACAAAACTATTTTTTTGAGCGTTTTCTTGACCGGCTTTCCCGATCTGAATATAGGGAAAAATTTATCTTGAAAGGCGGGTTGTTAATTGCTGCGATGGCAGGCTTGGATGCAAGGTCAACAATGGACATGGATGCCACAATTCGTTCATTGCCTTTGGATGAAGAACATATCCGTACTGCCATTAGTGCGGTCTGTAGTATATCTGCAGATGATGGAATTGATTTTAAAATCACCGGAATAACGTTCATTCGTGAAGATGACGAATATGGCGGTTTCCGTGTTTCAATAAATGCAAATTATGAAAATATTAATGCGCCATTATCTATAGATATAACGACTGGGGATGTAATTACCCCAAAACCTGTTAAAAGATTATTCCGTTCTATTTTTCATGATGCAATTCAATTTAAGCTATGGTCTTACAATACCGAGACCATTTTGGCAGAAAAAGTTGAAACGATTTTACGCCGAAGTGTTGGTAATACACGTCCTCGCGATTTTTATGATGTGTATCTTATTACCAAAACACAATTATTTGATCGCAGTATTTTTCATCGGGCGCTTTCAGCAACTTCAGCACACAGAAAAACAACTGAAAAAATAAGCAATGTACCTGAAATATTAAAAGCCATAGAAGAAAGTCCAATTTTGAAAAATCAATGGGAGAAATACAGGCGGGAATATTCTTATGCCAGGGATATTACGTTTGAAGACACCATAAAAGCTGTCAAAGACTTGATTTGAGTAGATAGAGTGTCGGCCGTTCGATTCGGCCCAGGATCAATCTCAAACCTCATTCAAGTATTTCCAGTACCGTTTGGGCATAAATCTTTTTTGTACATTGGGGTTGTGTCTGCTTTCGTTATTGATGACTTTGTGATAATGCCGCCAGAGATTGCCCCATTCGCCGTCGGGTGGGTTTTGGGGAAGTGCGTTGTCGTTAATGCTGCACAGTTCCGGCGTGTTGTTGCCCGGTGTGCGGCGCAGGCAAAGACGGCGCTTTACATCAATGATGGCCCAGGGTGTTTCGCCAAAGCGTTTGGTGAAATGCGGCCCAAAAGCGGGTAACACACAATGATCCGGTTCGCAGTGGGCAATGTATACGCCGTTTGCATCGGGGCAAAAACGCAATAGGCCCATGAGCCGGTGGATTTCGTGCCAGACCTTGTACGCGGCTTCCCGCACGGTTTGGACATCGGGATCGCCGCGGTCGTTTGTAATCCGGTTTGCCTCATGCCGGTCAGCCGCCGCAAGGACTTTTTGTCCAAAGCGGATTATTGCTGCCGTTATGGGTAATTCGCTCATCCACGCATGGACAATCGCGCCAAAGGCATCAATGGAAAGCTCAAAGAGGCGGCGGGCATTGGGCGGCAGGACAGAAAGATCTATGCTTGCGTCTGCATATAATCCGGCAATAATGGCAATGTCTGTTTCATTCACCGTCCGATACGGCCTTGCCTCGGTCTCGGCAAATAAGTCCCCCTGGCTGTTCATACATATACTATACACTAGTTAAGGCATTTGCGCAAGGGGGCAGGAATCAAGAAATCTTTCCCATTTTCCCACACGGAGCTCACAAGGATCACAAAGACACAGAGAAAGAAAAGAAGAATGAGGGTACGGCGAATTTCAAAGTACGCCGCAATCACCTCTTTTTCCCCTCCGTGTCCCCGTGAAACTCCGTGCCTCTGTGTGATAAAATTTCAAAGCAATTTCTTTAACAGTTCAAGGCCTTGGTCTATTTCTTTGTCGCTGATGGTGTATGGCGGCAGGAGGCGCAGGGTTTTTTTGCCGGCGGCAAGGAGCAATAGGCCGTATTGGTTTTCATGCGCTAGAGCGACACCGGCTTCCAGTACCGGCCAGGCTTCGCGGTCAATGTCGATGCCGATCATCAGGCCGCGGCCGCGGACTTCGCTTATGGCGGGATGGTTCCATGACCGGATTGCGGCTATGATTTTTTCGCCTTTGCGGGTTATTTCCGCGAGAAAGGCGGGGTTGTTTACCGTTTCCAATACCACCATGCCTGCAGCGGCCGCAACGGGATTGCCGCCAAAGGTGCTGTTGTGATCTCCCACCTCAAAAACATCCGCGGCTTTTTCTCCGGCAAGCACTGCGCCCGCCGGAAGGCCGCCCGCCAAACTTTTGGCAAGGGTTACTACATCGGCCTTAATGGGTTTGCCGTTGTAATGATATTGTTCAAAGGCAAGGAAGCTGCCGGTTCGGCCAACGCCGCACTGGATTTCGTCAAACATGAGCAGTATATCCCGCTCGGCGCAAAGCCGCGCTGCCGCCTCCATAAATTCTTTGGATAAGGGCCGGACACCGCTTTCTCCCTGCACGGTCTCCAGCAAGAGTCCTGCCACGGTTTTTTGATCTAGCGCCTTTTCCAGCGCCGCAATGTCGTTGCCGGGAATGTAGCTAAAGCCTTCGGTGAAGGGGCCAAAGTCCTTGTGGAAATGGTCCTGGCCAGTTGCGGCTAACATGGTGATGGTTCTGCCGTGGAAACTGCCCTGCAGGGTGACAATGGTATGCCTGCCCGGGCCGTATTTTTTCAGCGAGTATTTGCGGGCGATTTTGCAGGCTGCCTCGTTTGCCTCCGCGCCTGAATTGCCAAGAAACAGGCTTTTCATGCCGCCGGGGGCGCAGGCCGCGACAAGTTTTTCCGCAAAAGCTGCGGCGGTATTGGTCTGGTAGTAATTGCTTACCTGGCAGCATTTCGCGGCCTGTTCAGTAATGGCTTTAACCAACGGCGGATACGCATGACCCAAACAATTTACCGCAATACCGGAACCGAAGTCCAAATATTTTTTGTTGTTAGTATCAAAAAGCCAGGAACCCTCACCCCTGGCAAACACCACCGGCAGCCGGTGAAAATTTTTCATAAAAACATTATTCATTGCTCATTCCTCATTTCTAATTCTTTCAAAGCTTTTTCCGCTTCGGCAATCTCATCGTAAGGCATAACATAGTCTTTGTAGATAATCGTATTCTCGTGGCCTTTACCCAATAGCAATACAAGATCGCCTGTGTTGGCAAGCGACAGCGCTTTCCGAATGGCGGCAGGACGATCGGGTATTAAAAAAAGATTTTTATCGCGCGTGAATGTTCCTGATTCTTCAGCTCCCCGCGCAATTTCGTGCAGTATGTCCATGGGCTGTTCGCTTCGGGGATCTTCATCGCTCAGGATTATATAATCCGAATAAGCGGCGGCAACTTTTCCCTGCTCGGCGCGTTTTTGGGTATCCCTATCGCCTGCGGAACCAAAGAGGCTGATAATCCTGCCGCCCGAACGGGAAAATCGTTTTCGCAGCGGTTCAAAGATCGTCTGAAAAGACGAAGGCGTATGGGCATAATCGACCACTAGTTCAAAGGGCTGGCCCTTATCTATGGCAGTCATGCGTCCCCGCGCGGGTAACAAACGGGGACACAGCGGGGCAATTGATTCCGGCGGAACACCGGTTAAGCCGGATACAACCAGCAGCGCCGCCAGTACATTTCCCGCGTTAAATGCGCCGGGCAGCCGATCGCGTATGGTAATATAGGTTTTTTTTTCGGCAACGAATACATTGTACCAATTGCCAATGGCGCTGCTCGTTATGGCTTTTACGGTAAGGTCTGCATCTTTTCCGGTAACACTGAATGTCCGTTTGTGACTCTTGGTTACTATAGCAAAATATGCCGAGTTTATATCATCGGTATTGATTACGCCAAACGGTTCGGGAATCATTACTGAGTCGCTAATGCCTATTTTTGCCTGTGCCTTGTCCAGTGCGCGAAATAAATTGGTTTTGTCATCCCGGTACTGTTCCCATGTTCCGTGAAATTCCAAATGCTCATGAGCTATATTGGTGAACAGCGCCGCATCGAATTCGACATCGCCCAGCCGGTTGGTCCTGGGGGAAAGACCGTGAGAGCTTGCCTCCACTATCGCATAGGCGCAGCCGTTTTCTACCATCTCCCACAAAAGCCGCTGCACCACCGTTGCTTCGGGCGTGGTTTGGTGTTCCGGGTTCCATTGCGGTTCATCGCCATTGGAATATTGTACTGTGGAAAAAAAACCCGCTTTTTTCCCCATGAGCCGCAGAAGCTGCCAGATAAGGTACACCGATGTCGTTTTGCCTTCGGTTCCGGTAACACCGGCAACCAGAATCCGGCGTGAAGGAAAATCGTAAAAAGCCGCCGCAAGTGGTGACATGGAAAAACGGGAGTTTTGTACTTTAAGGTATACTACGCCAATATTTTTTTCATCAATATCTGCTTCGTGTACAATTACGATTGCTCCCTGGGTTATTGCTTCGGTTATATACTTATGCCCGTCCGTTTGCAGGCCGGGCAGGGCAAAATACAAGGCTCCGGGTTTTACTTTGCGGGAATCATATTCCAGCGCGGTGACAAGCGGATCAGTATCGCCATACCGTTTAACAAGACCTGCCCGTGCGGCAGTTTCCTCAGTGAGAAATTCAGATAAATGGCGTTTGCAGCAGTCCACAGCTCAGTATAGCAGATACCTCATTACTTAAAACAGCCCCGAAATCCTGCTGGCGCTGTCTATATCAATTTTTTCTGCGGAGGGAATGGGCGGCAGGCCGGGCATGGTCATAATTTCGCCGGTAAGAGCGACAATAAAACCGGCGCCGGCGGAGATTTTAATATTCCGCACGGTTAATGTCCAGCCTTTGGGAGTGCCTGACAGCGCAGGGTCATCGGAAAAACTGTACTGGGTTTTTGCCATGCAGACAGGCACTTTATCCAGGCCAAGTTTTTCGAGCTGTTCTATTTGTTTTTGAGCGTTCAGGAGAATCGTTACCGCATCGGCGCGGTAAATTTTGCGGGCAATGGCCTCAATTTTTTCTTTCACCGAAAGATTCACATCGTAGGCAAATGCAAAATTATTGGTGGTTTCACAAAGTCCCACTACCGATTCGGCAAGTTTTTCGCCGCCTTCGCCGCCTTTTGCCCACACCTCGGAAAGGGCTACATTAACGCCTAAGGCCCGGCATTTTGCCTCAACCAGATCAAGCTCTGCCTTCGTGTCTTTGGGAAAAGCGTTAATCGCAACTACCGCCGGCAGTTTGAATACCTGCGTGATATTCTCAACATGCTGCAGAAGATTCGGCAGGCCTGCTTCCAGGGCGGCAAGGTTTTCTTTTTCCAGATCCGCTTTTTTCACGCCGCCGTGAGACTTAAGCGCGCGGACAGTGGCAACAACAATAACCGCCGAAGGCATAAGCCCCCCAAGACGGCATTTAATGTCAATAAATTTTTCCGCGCCCAGATCTGCGCCAAAGCCTGCTTCGGTAACGACATAGTCGGCGTATTGCAATGCCAGCTTTGTTGCCATGATCGAATTGCAGCCGTGGGCAATATTGGCAAAGGGGCCGCCGTGGACAAATGCCGGAGTGCCTTCCAATGTCTGCACCAGATTTGGTTTCAGGGCATCCTTGAGCAGGGCAGCCATAGCCCCCTGTGCGTTAAGCTGTGCTGCTGTTACCGGCTGTTCTTCAGATTGCTTGCCGTAAGTATAACCCACGATAATGCGGCCCAGCCGCGCTTTCAGATCATCAATGCCGGATGCCAGACACAGTATCGCCATAACTTCCGAGGCTGCCGTAATGTCGTAGCCGTCTTCGCGGGGCGATCCGTTTGCCTTTCCTCCCAGGCCGTCAACCACAAAACGGAGCTGGCGGTCGTTCATGTCCACACACCTTCGCCAGATAATTTTGCGGGGATCGATGTTGTGCGTATTACCCTGATAGATATGGTTGTCGATGAGAGCGGCAAGCAGATTGTTGGCTGCGCCAATGGCGTGAAAATCGCCGGTAAAATGGAGATTGATATCTTCCATTGGAATTACCTGTGCCCAACCGCCGCCCGCCGCGCCGCCTTTTACGCCGAAAATCGGCCCCAGTGAAGGTTCCCGCAAGGCAACGATTACCTTTTTCCCAATTCGGGAAAGCCCATCGGCAAGCCCTACCGTAGTGGTCGTTTTGCCTTCTCCTGCCGGAGTGGGGGTAATGGCCGTTACCAAAACCAGCCGTCCCATTTTAGGTGACCCGTTTTTCAGTACATTATAGTTAACTTTTGCCTTATATTTTCCGTAATGTTCTATATATTCACCGGGAATACCGGCTTTTTGCGCGATTTCGTCTATATGCAGCGCGTATTCGGGGTATACCGCCTGAGCAATCTCAATATCAGAACCGGCAAATTTCTTGATTTTAGCCATTATTTCACCTTGTTTTATTTGTGATTTATCTTTATTCTTATATTATAGGACAGTTACGGAGGACACGCAATGCGATTATCAATAAAAGATCAATATAGGGCTGCGCAAGCGACACAGGCCGCTGTGGTAGAAGACGATGACGACGATGATGATGATGCCAATGCTGAAAAAGAGCCAAATTGGCAGGACATACTCACGGGCAAAATGCTTAAAACCCGGACAATCCTGCTCTCCGGCGAAATACGGAAAGGCCTTGCCGAAAAAACAATACGCCAGCTTCTGTTGATGGAAGCAATGGGCGATGATCCGGTGCGGATTTTTATTGATTCTCCCGGCGGCGATGCCGATGCGGGTTATGCAATATTCGACATGATTCGATTTATACGGCCGCCGGTATGGACTATTGGCATGGGCCTGGTGGCAAGCGCCGCTGCGATTATACAGCTTGCGGCTCCCAAAGATCGGCGGCTGGGATTACCCAACAGTCATTACCTTATTCACCAGCCTCTTTCGGGAATTCGCGGTGTTGCCACCGACATTGAAATTCACGCGCGGGAACTGGATAAACTGCGGAAAAAAATCAACATTCTTATAGCCGAAGAAACCGGCAACCCTGTTGCCCAGGTTGAAAAAGACACCGACCGCGATTACTGGATGAGCGCCGATGAAGCGGTAGCGTACGGCCTTCTAAGCAGGGTGATAGTAAACCGGGACGAGATTTAAATCCTAACAAAAAAAAAGAGGAATGAGAAACTTTTATTTCTCATTCCTCTCTCTCCTCATTTTTGATTTAATTAGTACTCGTTCGCTATTTTTTCAATGGCCAGTTTGATAATATTTCTCATCGCTATACGGGAAATAGGGGCACCTGGATTAGTAGCGCCTGAAACCGCATCCAGAACATCCCAGTTATTGGCAGTTCTTACCTGATTGGGCCAAGAGGTTCCCACACTGGTCTGAATATTGTCGGGTAAATTACCGCGCCAGGTACAGTTCAGGTCATCGCTATTGGATGAGACTACTTCAGTAATGATGCCATTGTTTACCGCGACTCTTACCGTCATATCCGTGGGAGCAGATCCGCTGGTGGCTACGCCGGTGCCGCTCATAAAGCCAGTCCCTGTTATGGTGGCCTCTCCCGATAAAGGCGATCCATTCACGGTCCAGGGATTAGCGCCGCCGCCCGCAAGGGTCCGGTTTGGCATACCTGCCTGGATATGGAATATCGCATCTTTAACGGCCTGTCTTATTGCGGCTGCCTGTATAGCCCAGGCATCTGCAACGGTACCGCTGACTCCGTTCACTGCGCCGCCAAAGGAACCGGGAGTAAATGCGACGTCAGGATTGTTGGCAGTTCGTATGGCATTACATAAATTAACAGACTGGGTTTTGAATTCAGCGTTACCAACCCGGCCCGCATACCAGATATGCGTTGTTGTATAGTTATATGATATAGGGTCATCGTAGACTAAGCCCGTTATAACATTGTTTGTTAATGTTACGGTTACGGTAATATGCCTGGTGCCGCCCCAGTTATCATCTCCACGAACAGGACTGCTTCCGACTGGCGGTTTTCCAACGCCTCCCACCACCGTCATTGTTTTGGTGCCGCTTTGCTGGTTTTCTAGCGGCAGAAAATAAGCGGCTACGGTAACGGTGCTGTCCGGCATGGAGAAGGTCCATATCCCGCTGCCTGAAGCTGTTTCAGTGGCAGTTACGCTGGAAGGGGTAATGGCAAAGTGAGAGAACCGGTAATTGCTATTGGCTGTCGGTGTCAGGGTAATCACGGTGTTTTCAGTGGCTGGCTCTGCGGGGCTGATGGTAAAATCACCGTTCGCATGGGCTCCCTTGATAACAGCGAATCTGGTTGGGACAAATGTTGCCGCTATCGTAACAGCGCCGGCCGGCATGGTGAAGGTATATATCCCGCTGCCTGGGGCTGTTTCAGTGGCAGTTACGTTCAGGCTGCCAGGGGTAATAGTAAAATGGGAAAACCGGTAATCAAGAGCAGCGGAGGGTGTTAGGGTAATGAGCGCACCTGCCGCGGCTGGTCCTGTAGGACTGATGGTAAAATCGCCGTTCACAGGGGCTGTTTTGTTAATAGCGTATGTGGGTATTGCGGTAAATGTTGCATTTACGGTAATGTTGGCGCTCGGCATGGTGAATGTCCATATCCCACTGCCCGGAGCTGTTTCAGTGGCAGTTACACCGGCGGCACCAGGGGTAAAAGAAAAAGTGCCAAACCGGTAGCCTGAATTGGGTGCAGGCGTCAGGGTAATTGTTGTACCTACACTGGCAGGCCCTTCAGGGTTGATGATAACATCGCCGTTAGTATAGTTACCCTTGGTAATGGTGTAAACTCGCTCGAAGGTAGCGTTTACGGTAACGGCATTAGCCGGCATATTGAAGGTGTAAATCCCGCTGCCCGGTGCTGTTTCAGTGGCAGTTGGGCCGGCCGGAGAAAAGGTAAACTGGACAAACCGGAAATTAGTATTGGCGGTCGGTGTCAGGGTAATAGGTGTCGTTGCGGTAACCGGGCCTGGAGGGCTGATGGTGAAATCGCCGTTCGCAAAGGTTCCCTTGTTAATAGCGTATGTGTCCGCCGGTATTGGTTCAAATATTGCGTTTACGGTAACGATATTAGCCGGCAT
>WQXQ01000044.1 GCA_009784775.1 Treponema sp. | reverse complement strand
GCGTATGCGCACAGATCACGCAGACAAAGATTTTCAAACATAAAACCATAGGTATTTAAATCTTTAAGTAAATGCTGCCTTCCAATACCAAGCGCCGCAATAGCTAAAGAAGGATCGGCAAACATTACTTTGGGAGACATTCGTATTCTGGTTTTTGATCGAATACCCGGATTCCAACCAGGTATGTCTTCAATAACAAATATCTTTTTTAAATCCGTTATATATTCCGTGACACTATTGCGGGAAAGCGCATTGTCATTATTACTGCCAATATCAGCCGCTAAAGTAGTCTCGCTGACCGTTGTGGCGTTATTTCTGGCCAGTGAACGGAGAAGAACCTGTAGTTTTGCCGAATTCCGTTTTGCAAAACTGCCGCTGAATAAATCATTTTTGAGAAGCGCGTTAATATATTCGACAGATACGTTCCCGGCCTTTTTGATGGGCACATTAAGCGTTTGAGGCCACCCGCCGCGAATGGTAATGTCGATAAGACGAGAAAGATCAATATCAGCGATAAAAGGCCTAATTCTTTTGCCTGTAAATAACGACGCAAAAGATACTGCTCCAATAGAATCGCCGGATTCATGCAGCGTCATGGGCCGCATCCGTATGATAGCAATTCTGCCAACTCCGCTGTGCTTGTACGATTCACGCGGAGGGGTAATAGAACCGGTCAAAATGAACTTCCCCAAACCGGGTTTTTTATCAACATCAAATCTGACAGCATCCCAAATACCGGGTACTTCCTGCCATTCATCTATGACATGGGGTGGTTTTCCATCCAATATAAGTGAAGGATTAAGCTGCGCCCTTGTTTTATTGCTGTAATTACCAGCCGGATCCATGATGTAGGTGACACTGTTTGCATGATACAGAGATGTCCATGTCTTGCCGCACCATTTAGGCCCTTCTACAGAAACAGCGCCAAAGAGTTTCAGGTATTCCGAGAGTTTTTTATCGACAAGCCTTGTTTGGTAGCCTTTCTGTTTTAGCGCCATATACCTTAAGTCTACCAAAAAAGTGTGCAAAAAGCAAGTCAAAAAGTGTGCAAAAAGCAAGTCAAAAACCATGCAAAAAGCAAAACAATGGACGATACTGGATTTAAACCAAAATAAAAGCTGTTTTTTGGGCAATACTGGATTTGAACCAGTGACTTCTACCGTGTGAAGGTAACACTCTCCCGCTGAGTTAATTGCCCAAAAAACAACCTTGCAAAAAAAGCCAGTGACTTCTACCGGGTGTCACTGCCGGGCGGCTGCATAGCCGCCATTTTCAACCCTTTCCTTACAGTTTGCGACCCGCAGGGGCGCTTGGTAGCACTCTCGCCACTGAGTTAATCGCCCACTAGCCTACCACAAATATGGTGACTTCTACCGTGTGTTACTGCAAGGCGGCTGCATAGCCGCCATTTTCAACCTTTTCCTTCCAGTTTGCGACCCGCAGGGGCGCTTGGTAGCACTCTCCGCTGAGTTAATCATCCAAAAAAGCAGTGACTTCTACCGGGTGTTACTGCCAGGCGGCTGCATAGCCGCCCTTTCAACCCTTTCCTTACAGTTTGCGACCCGCAGGGGCGCTTGGTAGCACTCTCCCGCTGAGTTAATCATCCAAAAAAGCCAGTGGCTTCTACTAGGTTACAGTATCACATATCGATTTCCAAAGGCAAGTAGCTTTTACCCCACTTCTGGCACTGGACGGCCAGCCCGTATGGGCCGCAATTGTGTTTCACTGACTTTGTTCGGATCATCCACTCCGGGGGGTAATTGCCGGCCTTCTTCGGCCTCCACATCCTCTTCTTCAAAACCGCTGTCATCACTCCACAGGCCCCGCTGAGGCAGCTCCGTATCAGACTGCTCCTGCACCAGCTCCTCATTTTTAAGCCGTATGGCAATGAGCTTGGTAACGCCGAATTCTTCCATGGTAACACCAAGAAGGGTATTCGCGCCGGTAACGGTTTTTTTGTTATGAGTAATGATAATAAACTGACTGGTGCCGCTGAACTCCCGTAAAAGCTGTACAAAGCGCCCGACATTCACTTCGTCCAGAGCCGCATCAATTTCGTCCAGCAGACAGAAGGGACTGGGTTTAACCATGTAGGTCGCAAAAAGCAGGGCGACAGCGGTCATGGAACGCTCACCGCCGGAAAGCAGGGAAATGTGTTCCAGCTTTTTGCCGGGCGGCTGGGCAAAAATTTCTATACCTGATTCAAGCACATGGTTGATGTCAGAAAGTTGCAATTCCGCCCTGCCTCCGCCAAAAAGACGGCGGAACATATTGTGAAAATTCTTTTTAATACGATTGTATGTTTTGGTAAACAGCTCCGAAGACTCGGTGCGTATCTCCGCAGTAAGGTCTTCAAGGTCTTTGCGGGCCTTTTCAAGATCGGCAATTTGATTGCTCAGGAATTCGTAGCGTTCCTTGGTTTCGACAAATTCTTCGGGGGCCATAAGGTTTACCGATCCAAGGTCTTTCATTTGAGAACGCGCTGCGGCAAGTTTTTCCCGCAGATCGGCGGGATGAGCAGTGATGGTAAAAATACGTTCTTCAAATTCCATTAAATCGCGGGAATGTGTTTCACGGAAATTGTCCTGAATGTTTTTTATCTCCGTTTCTGACTGCACCAGTTCCAGGTGAATTTTTTCAAGCGCTTCCTGTACCTTGCCCAGTTCCGCGGTGCGTTTTTTGATAACCGCCTGTTTACCGGCTACGTCACTATTGCTCTTTTGAATATCTTTTTCCAGTTTTTCCAGTTCTTTGGTAAGTGTTATTCCCTTTTGTTCAATATCGGCGATTTCCTCGTGAGTATCGGCAATGCGCTCGTCAATTTCTGCCAGACGTTTGCGATCCAGTTCCAGCTCTCCACGAATATTTTTGAGCATGGATTCCTGTCCAGCAAGTTCCCGCCGTATTAATTTTGCCTGTTCCTCGGCGGCCTTGGCCTGGGCGTTTACATGGGCCCGATTGACGCGCAAACCTTCCAGCGTTATTCGGTACTCATTAATCTTTGCCGAAAGATTGACGTTATCACCATGCAGATTTTTTATCCGCAAACGGCGCTCTTCGATGCCGTCTTTTGCACTGCGAATCTGCGCGTCCAATGCCCGTTTTTTGGTGATAATGCCTTCCGGGGCAAGAAACTCATCAATAAACAATGGTGACTGGTCACGGTAACTTCCAAATAAAGCGATAGCCTTTTCCGTTTCGGAGGCAGCGGCGGCAAGTTCTGTTGACAGTCCATCGGCAATGCGTTTAAGCTCGGTAACTTCAACCCCTGAATCTGCAGCGGCAGCCAGGTCCCGAATAAGAGTTTCTCTGCCGGCAAGCACCGTACGCAATCTGCCAAGCGTTTCGTTAAGAGCAGATTCAATTCTGCGGCGCTCCGTGGCTGAATAACCGGCTTTTTTTAAGCCCGCATCCAGTTCCTCCACAATATCATCGGTTATCTTGGCAAGTTGTTTTTCTAATTCAGTCAGATTTTTTTCAAGACCGTGTATCTCGCCTTCGGCCTTATCCACGGCTTTTTCATTTTCGCCAATGCGGGTTGCGGCAAGCTGGATGTTTTCCTCGAAGGAACGGATATTTTCTTCGATGTTTGCCGCCTGTTTCCGCAAATCAAGCGCCGCCTCGTCCTGGCCTGTGGCATCATCATTCAATTCTTCAATTTTATAATTGACCTGTTTTTCTCTGGCCTCGTTCTGCTCAATTTTGATCTTGCCTTCGTTGCGCTGCTCGCCCAAAAGCCGCGCCGCATTTTCTTTGGCATTTTTTTCCAGCGCAAGGCCATAGATGTTTTTTTGCATTTCTACCAGCTGCGATTCCATGGAGTTTACTTCATCCATGTGCACTTCAAGGGCCTTGCTTTCCGATTCCATTTGCTCGCGGATCTTATCCCGGTCTGCGGTACGCCGCCGTAATGTTTCGTTGCGTTCATCCCGCTCGTAGCGGAATTGCTTAAGCCGCAGGAGTTGAATGTCCAACTCATTATTAAAAATCTCATCCCGTAGAGCGCGGAATTTGAGGGTTTTTTCGGACTGCGTTTTGAGCGTATCGTAGGAACGTTTAACCTCATTCAAAACCAGCTCAACCTGACGCATATTTTCCGCGGTTTTGGCAAGATTCCGTTCAGCCTCCTGTCCCCGTACCTTAAAGCGGGTAATTCCGGCGGCTTCCTCGAACAAGTAGCGCCGTTCATCGGGTTTGGAGGAAAGAATCTGGTCGATTTTGCCTTGCTCCATCACCGAGTAGGCTGCTTTGCCCACACCGGTATCCCAGAACAACTCCCGCACTTCTTTCAGCCTTACCGGCTGTGAGTTGATAAAATATTCGCTTTCGCCTGAACGGTACAGCCGCCGCTTAATCTCGACTTCCGGCATATCCAGCGGCAACAGGCCGGTATCATTGGCAAGGGTCAGCGCTACCTCCGCCACATTGAGCGCCTTGCGGTTCTCCGTGCCGTTAAAGATAACGTCTTCCATTTTTTCCGCCCGCAGGGACTTGGTTGCCTGCTCGCCCAGCGACCATTTAATGGCGTCAACCACATTGGATTTCCCGCAGCCATTCGGTCCCAACAGAGCAGTAATGCCATCGGCAAAATCAATCTCGGTACGGTCGGCAAAAGACTTAAAGCCTAATATTGAAAGGTGTTTTAAGAACAACGTTTTTCTCCACTAAGGTATTTAGTGTAGCATTTTTGGGCTATGGATTTCAAGTCAATTTGGGGCTTGCATTTGGGGAAATGGTAAGTATAGTATGGTTTATAGAGGAGAATACACATGAAAAGAAGAATGATTTGGGGATTACTTTTGGGCGCGATAATTATCGCTGGCTGCGGTACGGCCAGGCAGGTTACCAAAGAGGCCGATTTTCTGGAAAGCGATGGGATTTTTTCCTATAAAGTAGGCCAGATTGAGGTATATACGCTGGTTGAAGCCCAGCGCGAAGGAAATGCCGGTATTCTTGCCGGTGTGGACGAGGCCTTTCTATCACAATATATTCCCAGTGCCGGTTTTATGCACTCGACCAATGTTTTTCTGATAAAAGCACATGGACAAAATATATTGATAGATACCGGCTTTGGCACTACGATTTTCGAGAAAATAAAGAAATTGGGCGTAGAACCAGACCAGATAAACGTCGTATACCTGACCCATTTACATGGAGATCATATAGGCGGCCTTCAAAAAGACGGTGTTGCCCTTTTTCCCAATGCAATAATATTTGTTCCGACCAAAGATCGTGAATATTTCGAAGCCCAAGGAAATGCAGGGCTGGCAGCGGCATTTGCTCCTTACCCCGATAATGAGTCATGTTGTGCCGGTTTGACAAACTTTGAGCCTGCCGCGCTGGACGAGTCATTCCCCCCGGCCATTATTTCCGGCATTACCCCCATTGCCAATTACGGACACACCCCCGGCCATACGGTCTACCTGATAGAAAACAATGGTGAAAAACTCATTATTGCAGGAGATTTTTTGCACGTAGCGCTTGTCCAGTTTGCCAATCCGGATATTTCCGCAACGTTCGATGTTGACCCCATTGCTGCCGCCGCCTCGCGCAGGAAACTTTTGAACTATGCGACAGAACACAAAATTCCCATCGGGGGAATGCATATTGTGTACCCCGGTATTGGCACGGTGGAAGCTGCGGCTTCTGGAGAGGGCTTTACGTTTACTCCTGTTCGTTAAGCAGGATAATACCATTCACCATCGCCTGTATCTTTCAGGATATAGGCGGTACCGTTAGCTGTCATTTTTTCTCCGGTAATGCTGTGTTCGTGCAGGCGTATTTTGCCGCCGCCGCCAGGCAGGTCTACTGCATAGGCCGGCAGGCCAGAGCCGGAAATAAGGCCGCTTAATGCGCGGTATATGGCAAGGCCCTGTTTAAGCGGAACCCTGAAATGAGCGGTCCCCGGCGCAAGGTCCATCTGAAACAGGTAATAAGGCAATAATCCCAAATCAAGACATTCACGGAACAACCCGGCAAGCAGCGCCGGATCGTCATTGATGCCCCGGAGCAGCACGGTTTGTACATGGATGGGAATACCGGCGTCTGCACAGGCGGCAAAAACAGCGCGGCTGGGAGCAGAAAGTTCCCGCGGATGGTTGATATGCACTACCAGCCGCAAAGGACGAAACTGGGCAAACAGGGCTATGGTTTCACTGTCCATGCGGGAAGGTTCCGTTATAGGCATTCTTGTACACACACGAAGCATCACCGCAGGCCGCGCCTGCCGCAGTTGGCAAAACAAGCCGACAAGTCCGGCATTATCCAGCGTAAGCGGATCGCCGCCGGAAATAAGCACTTCGCGAATTGCAGGCTGCGCCGCCACGTATGCCAGCGCAGCCCCGTATGCAGGCTGTAATGCATCGGTTCCGGCGGCAGGCGGGGATGAGGCAAGCCACACACGGCGAAAACAATAACGGCAATAACCGGCACAGGCACCGGCGCTCAATAGCAAAGCCCGGTCGTGGTACTGGTGAACCAGCTGCGGCGCGCAACGATAGCGGTATTCGCCCAGCGGATCATCCAGCGCAAAAGGATCGGGTAATGCCTCGCGAGGGTCGGGAAAAAACTGCCGCCGGATAGGATCGTCTGTATCGGGAAGGGCAAGCGAGGCAAAGTGCGGCGTTACCGCAAAAGGCAGCTGGCCGCGCAGTTGTATTTCTGCGATATAATTTTTTTCTGCGGGACTTATTGCAGCCGCCAACGCAGGCGGCAGGTTCTCAATTGAAGTTATTAACAATCGTTTTCATCAACCCAACCCGGATTTCCGGCGGGTGTATATGTCATAGTAGACCGCTAACAAAAGGATCAATGCCTTAACTACATATTGATAATGGGTGCCAAGGTTCATCAATGACATTCCGTTATTGATGGCGCTCATTACCAAGCCGCCGACAATAACCCCTATTACCGAGCCAACACCGCCGCCTGCCGAAACACCGCCGATGTAACACGCAGCAATGGCATCCAGCTCAAACAGGTTGCCGGCCTGAGGCAGGGCGCTGTTCATGTAACCGGTACTCACTACGGCAGCAAGGCCGGCCAGTCCACCCATGAAACAGAACACGATAAATGTCACCAATTCCGAATTGATACCGGAGAGTTTTGCCGAACGGGGATTACCGCCAACTGCATAAATATAGCGGCCCAGAACCGTATTGTTTAATATAAAGTGAAAAGCAAAGACGGTAACGCCCAAAACCAACGCAACAACAGGAAGGCCCCGGAAACGCGCAAAACGATCCGCAAGACCAAGAATTAAAAGGCTGACCAATACCAGTTTGACAATGAACAATGGCAGCGGAGCAACTACAAATTCATGGGCAATTTTTTTCTTGCGGCCGGCAAACTCGGCATAAAAGAAAACGACCAACAATACAAACGCCACAATAAAAGCCATGGGAAAATATGGACCTATTTTTTTAACATTCAGTATCTCGTCAACAATGCCGGTAGAAAGCAGGGCATAACCGTTGTCTTTAAGGCTGACAGGATTAACCTTGGTAACAATGTAGGTAAGGCCCCGGAACAGCAACATTCCGGCCAAAGTTACAATAAACGCAGGCACTTTTGCGTAGGCAACCCATGTTCCCTGAAAAGCACCAATCGCAGCGCCCATCACAATCGCAGCCAATAAGGTCACTGGCATTCCAACGCCGGTATTGTAAAGCATTGCGCTTAAAGCACCGACAAAAGCGCAAACCGAACCAACCGAAAGATCGATACCCCGCACGATAATGACCATCACCATGCCGGTCGCCAGGATAAGCACATAGCTGTATTGGAAAAAAATGTTGGTAAAATTGCGCGGATTCCAGTTATTCCCATTTGTCAGCGGGGCAAAAATCAACATTATCAGTACCAACATTATAAACATTGAGTAATTTCTGATATTGTTTTTTACCAGCGTTTTAATATCGGTAGTGTGTACTACTTTATTATCCATAACATCTCTCCTCAGCCGACCAAAGCCAAATGCATTATTTTTTCCTGGGTTGCTTCTTTTTTGTCAAGCTCCCCTTTTATTTTACCTTCGTTCATTACATAAATGCGATCCGCCATACCCAGCGCTTCGGGCAGTTCAGAACTGACCATAATAACGCTCTTGCCGGCGGCAATCATGTCGTTCATAATCCCGTATATTTCCGTTTTAGCGCCAATATCAATGCCCCGGGTTGGCTCGTCAACAATTAAAATATTCGGATCCGCCAAAAGGCTCTTGCTTACAACCACTTTCTGCTGGTTGCCGCCGGACAGGTTTTGTACAATCTGGTTCACTGACGGCGTTCTTATTTTAAGCTCTTTACGATACCGTTCCGCTTCTTTTATTTCTTCTTCTTTGTTGATAATGCCAAATCGTGCAATTTTATTCAGACTGGAGTGGGTAATATTGGTCTTTATATCCTGAATTAACACCAGCCCAAGGCTCTTGCGGTCTTCAGAAATATAACCCAGCCCCGAAGTGATTGCCGAATGCGGACTGTTGAACGCCTGCTTTTTTCCGTTAATCCACAATTCCCCTTCGCTGCGGAAACCGTAGGATTTACCAAAAAGACTCATCATGAGCTCAGTGCGCCCCGCGCCCATTGGGCCGCAGAATGCCAATACTTCCCCTTTTCGCAAATGAAAAGAAACATTATCGACTACTTTGATATCATGATAATCCGGGTGATAGACCGTCCAGTTTTTTACTTCCATTACCGTTTCACCCGGCAATGATTTCCGTTCGGGGAAGCGTTGGGTTAAATCACGGCCAACCATGTCTTTGATGATCATGTCTTCGGTAAGATTGTCGCCCTTAACATCATAGGTGCGAATCGACTGGCCGTCCCGCAGAATGGTTACCGTATCGGCAACCTTAAGCACTTCGTTCAATTTATGGGAAATGATAACCGACGTGATACCCTGGCGTTTAAACTCAAGTATCAGATCTAGTAATTTTTCACTTTCATCATCATTAAGGGAAGAAGTTGGCTCGTCCATTATAAGCAGATCCGCGTTTTTGGAAAGGGCGCGGGCTATCTCTACCAACTGCTGTTTTCCAACCCCCAGTTTATTTACAATGGTTTCCGGAGGCTCATGGAGCCCCACGATGTCCAAATATTTTTTTGATTCTTTTATATAGGTATTCCAGTTGATAATGCCGAACCTGGTCTGCATATGCCCCAGAAAAATATTTTCGTAGATTGAAAGATAGGGACTAAGCGCCAACTCCTGATGGATAATGGCAAGCCCTTCTTTTTCGCTGTCTTTAACACTGTGATAATTGGTCTGGCGCCCTTTAAAAGTAACCATTCCCTGATAACTGTCTTTTGGGTAAACCCCCGAAATACAACTCATCAAGGTGGACTTTCCTGCGCCATTCTCGCCGCACAGAGAATGAATCTCCCCTTTTTTAATTTTTAGACTAACATTATTAAGCGCTCTAACACCGGGGAATTCTTTGGTTAAATTTTCTATTTCAAGAATGTATTCGTTCATAACTACCTAAAGGAATGAGCAGTTACCGGATAAACCAATAACTCCTCATTCCTCATTTTTTAAGCTACCTCAACTGGGCAGATTCGGCGTCGGCATAGAAACCGGCGTCCACTGGAACCAAAAGGTTCTCTCTGGTAATCAGGATGGGATCCAACAGATAGGCTTTTACATACTTTCTGCCGGTATTTCCAATTTCTCTCAGATCGCCGGTTGCAAGCTCTGCGCCGGGGATGCTGATTTCTTCTCCCTTAAGAATCTGATCGGCCAGGAGAATGGCTGCTTCTGCCAATTTGGCAGTGTCTTTGAAAACGGTACTGTATTGCTCGCCGTTCTTTATGGACACCATTGAATCAAATTCCGCATCCTGACCGGAAACGATGGGGAGATTGTTCCGGTATTTGGCATCGGCTTTTAAGGCTTCGATGATGGCCCGGGCCAGTGTATCATTGGGAGCAAGCACTGCGTCCAGAGTCACGTTCCGTGCATCGCCGTTCAGAAGGTTTTCCATGCGGGCTTTTGCGATGGGGGCCTGCCAGTTTTCAGTGGCAACCCGCTGGAAATTAGCGGTATCGGCTGAAGCTCTGGGATAGGGACCAACGACATTGAGAACGCCGCTTGCAATGTAGGGATTCAGAACGCTCATTGCGCCGTCAAAGAAGAAGAACGCATTGCCGTCTGTCGGGGCGCCGGCAAACAGGGTGATCTGTTTGGGTGCTGCAGCGGACGCATTATCAAGATCCAGCGCATTGACAATGCTGGCACCCTGCAGAACGCCAACTTTGAAATTGTTGAAAGTGATATAGTAATCATAGTCGGCTGAATTGGGGATGATCCGGTCATACGCAATAACCGCAACATTATCCCTGTTAGCTTCGGCAATTACTGAGCCAACGCCATCGTTGATACTGCCAACCACCAGAATTTTTGCACCCTGGGTCAGGAAGCTCTGAATCTGCTGATTTTGCTGGGCTTGATCCGCATTGCCCCATTGGACTTCTGCGCGATAGCCAAGTTTGACTGCCTCATTCCTGAGAGAATTGCCGTCCTTTACCCAGCGTTGCACATGGGTTTCAGGCATGGCGATACCGATTAATGCTGCGTCGCCGCTCGCCTGCTTTTTTTCACACGCCAGGAAAGAAGCCGCTACAAACATTACCAAAAGAATCACTGTTAATTTTTTCACGATTTACCTCCGTAAAATATAAACTTTAAGGCAGTATATCATAACCGTTTACTTGTGTATAGACGTAAATGAAGATTTTGTCATTTTTTACCTTAAAAATTCGGATAAAAACGACCCGGTAGTTTCCCTATTTTCCATATTTTTGCTATAATATTCCCATGAATTCACTGCAAAACCTTTTTATTTCGCTTAAACAAGCGCAAACCCGGCTGGCTCTGGAAAATGCCGCCGCAAAAAACAAGGCCCTGAGCGCCGCCGCTGCCGCCATTGATCGGGCCAGAGCCGCCATATTGACCGCCAATGCCCGTGATGTGGAAAAAGCCCGCGCCGGCGGCCTGAAAGAAAGCCTTGTCGACCGGCTGCTCCTGAACGACCAGCGGATAGACGGTATTATTGATGGTATCGAGGTCGTTATCCGGCAGGAAGACCCCATCGGCAAGGTGCGGGCGGGCTGGACTTTGCCCAATGGCCTTTTGGTGGAGCAGGTCTCCGTGCCGCTGGGCGTAGCGGCAATTATTTACGAATCGCGGCCCAACGTTACGGCAGACTGTGCCGCCCTGGCATATAAGGCCGGCTGCTCCATTTTGCTGCGAGGATCATCCTCGGCGCTGGAATCGAATAAAGCGCTGGTTGCAGCCATTAAGTCGGGGCTGGAGGCGGGCGGCGGCATTGCCGATGCGGTAGCGCTGGCCGAATCCGGCAACCGCGACGAAATTGACGAAATTCTCACGGCGCGGGGCTGGATCGATGTCGTGCTGCCCCGTGGCGGCGGCGAGTTAATTAAACGGGTGGTGCAAAATGCCCGCATTCCGGTTATCGAGACCGGCGAGGGTAACTGTCATATATATGTGGAGCCTTCGTTCTTGCAAACGAGCGCCGATATACACAAAGCTCTGGAAATAATTGCCAACGCCAAACTGCAAAAGCCCGGCGTCTGCAATGCCGTGGAAACCCTGCTGGTACACCGCGACGCCCTTGCCGCCCTGATGCCGCCGTTGGCCGCCCGGCTTGCGGACAAGGCTCAGCAGTCCCGCTGTGAATTCCGTTGTGATGCCGAATCGAAGGCGGCTATGGGGACAGAAGCGGGCATCGTCAAAGATGCAACCGAGGAAGACTGGGCAACTGAATTTCTCGATTATATTCTGGCGGTTAAAACGGTTGGCTCCTGCGATGAGGCAATTGCCCATATTAACCGCTATGGAACCAAACATTCAGAGGCGATCCTTACCAACGATTTGCAATCGGCGGAACAATTCCGCGCCGGCGTTGATGCCGCCTGTGTGTATGTCAATGCGTCTACCCGTTTTACCGATGGCGGCGTTTTTGGATTTGGCGCCGAATTGGGGATAAGCACCCAAAAATTCCACTCCCGCGGTCCTATGGGAATGGAGGCTCTTACCACGATAAAGTATTTGGTAAGCGGATCGGGGCAGATTAGGGGGTAAATACCTCTTCAAGTTTTTCTCTTATGATGCGCTCGATTTCTGCATTAAGGGGCTGACCAGGGCCTTTGGCTATTTCTGCCGCCTCAAAAATTTCCCAGGCTTTGGAGTACAATGGATCCTGCACAATGTATTCACCCGGAAAGGCATTGGGACTACTGCCGGGAACAGCGCCAAGCGTCTGGGCAAGGATCGGGCTTTTTCCCGCAATAAAAGCCAAAAACATCCAGGCCTCATCGGGTAAGGCGCAAGCGCTGTTAATACCGGCGTAAATGCTCAAAAGCCCCAGACGGTTTTTTCCCTGTACCGTTGCCGGTATCGTCGTAATGCCAAAATTAACATCACGCGCATTATGCCGCAAAAACGGTATATCCTGTGACGAGGCCGTCATCATGGCAATGTTTCCTTCGGCAAATTCCTTTAGCCGCATCTGGCCGGTTTTTTCAAAAGTATCCGGCGCCAGCAATCCTTCGCGGTGAAGCTGACCAAAAAAAGTGATGGTATTGGTTACGACTCTGGGAAGCGCCGGGTTGTCATCAGTGCCGGCCAGTTGGAGCTCTCCGCCATCCATCCATATCCAGGGGTAAAAATCCCGGCGCAGGGCCAGCGGATCCGCCGGACTTAAACCCAGAGCAAAAGGCAAATGTACTTCGTCAGGAGCCGCCGATTTCTTCCCTGCAACAGCCTTTGCCGCAGCAAGGAACTCAGCACGGGTTTTGGGCGGACGGTCGCACTGCGCCGCCTGCAAAATATCAATGTTATACAGAAAAATGTCCATAAACGACAACAACGGCAGCGCCCAATGGTCAATTCGGTGTCCTTCCTGAGTCTCGGTGTAAATGTATGGGGCAAGAGAGGCAAGCGCGGACATCTCCAGCAGGCTGTTAAACTCACCCTCATTAAAAAAAACAATATCTGCGTTCTCCTGACTGGTCATCTGTATCCGAAGATCGGGGTTTTGCGCTTCAAATTCCTGAATAAGCGCATTTACAAGATCCACGCCAAACAAATCCCCGCATTGCGATGAAATGGAAATATTAACGCGATCAATCCTGTTAACTTGCTTGAAAACACGGTTAACGAAAATAAACGCCGCAACCACCACAAGGGCGATAATCAAAAAGAGATCTATCGTTTTTCCCACAGCGCGTTTCATAAAAAACCCTCTCGACTTTTCTATACATTTTCGGCAATAATAAAGTATGTTCATTACGATTAAACGTCTCCTTTATGTTCTCTTAAATAAACTTCGCCGCCTGCTGGCAAGCCTTTTTGCAAGGCCGCGCCAGCCTATCGAACGGATGAAAGAAAAATGGATAGCGGACTTTTCAAAGCCTGAAAAATCCTGCTTTATCATTAAACCAGAAATTGCCTATAATGCCTATCTGGAAAAAGGCGCATTGTACCTTGGCCTGAAAAAACAAAACTGCATGGCGTGGGTTGAAACGGCCAACCGTGTGTATGTGAACCAGATTATCGAGACCCGCTTCCGCTTTGAGAGTATCGAAGAATACTGCGCTGCCGGCATCATGTTTCGGATTACTGAACAGGGAACCTATTATCTTGCCCTCCTCTCAAATAAAGGCTATTTCCGGCTTGACGCAGTAAACAATCATATTCCCAGGCCGCTCATTGGATGGACCGAAATATCCGGCTTAAACGAACGCGAGGTAAATTTGGGCATAATCGCCAAAGACGATCACTTAATGCTTATTCTTAACGGCAAATGGCTTGCAGAAGCGCATGACACTTCTATTCCGGGCGGGCATTTGGGCTTTGCCCTGGTCTCCTATGATACGGAATCAGAAAGCTCCGCCGAAGCCTGGCTGGATTTTCTTTCAGTGGATTCCCGCGCCAACGCCGTGGAAACGGAATATAAAAAATGGAATAACAACACGGCAACTAACGCTCAAAACCGTTTTCGTCTTGCGGAAAGCTTTGCCGCGCTTGATTACTTTGACGCCGCATACGGCCAAATTCTAAAGGCATGGAAACAACGGGAGGAAGCTGCCCGAAGCGTTATGGCAACATACACGGAAATACGAGCCAGATGGGAATTGCTTTTTGCCGCCCGAATGGCCATGCGAATTGAACAATACACCGCTGCGGAAGAATATATAAATATTTGTCTCGCAATGGACGCGGAAACAGCAGACGCTATCGAGGGATTGGATGCGCTTGCCGAAAAAGCAAAAATTCTGAACGCATTGCAAAAATATGACGATCTTATTGTTTTTCTGCCTGAATATATGAAACGGCTGGAAACTGAAAAAAAATTCACCGACATACCGTCGCTGTATGCGTTGCTTGGTCATGCCTGCTGGAACATACAAGACTACAATGCCGCTGCCACTGCCTGGAGCAAGGCCTTTAACCTGAACAAAAACAACGGGCTCTATGCCGCGAACACTGCAAATGCCTTTGCGATGTTGGGCAAAAAAAGTAAAGCGCTGCAATATTATATTGACGGAGGAAAATGTTTTTTGCAGCAAAAAGATTATGCTGAACTGGAAGCGCTTATTCCCAAAATGTTTGCCATTGGAAAAAATAATCAGGAAGCGCTGGCGCTGGCGGAAGCATTAACCGTTCGCGCTGAGAAAAAGCCCGCGAAGAAAGCCAAAACGGCTGTTTCAGAAAAACCGGCTAAAGCAAAGCAACCGGTGAAAAAACCGGCAGCCAATAAGCCGGAACCAAAAAAAGAAACGGTAAAAAAGCCTGCGGTAAAAAAATCAACGGTTAAAAAACCTGCGGTTGCTCAAAGTAAAACAAAAGCAAAACCAAAGACCAAAACATGAAAGCATACCTTGATATAGTGGAAAAAATTCTTGCGCAGGGCTTTCGCAAAACAAACCGCACCGGAACCGATGCCCTGACTATTGCCGGGGCCATGTTTGAGCATGATATGGCGGACGGTTTTCCCCTGCTCACCACCAAAAAAGTACTGTTTCGCCTGATTGCCTCGGAACTGGAATTTTTTATCCGGGGCATTACCGACAAGGAATGGCTGCAGGAAAGAAATAACCACATTTGGGACGAATGGTGTTCCAGCGATGCGGTTCCCTACGGCAACGACGAACAAACCAAGGCCAAAATGATGGCTGAACGGGAATTGGGGCCGGTGTACGGCTGGCAATGGCGCAACTTTGGGGCAGATTATGTTGCGCATAACGTTCCGGCGGCGGGAAAAGGCGCGGATCAACTGAAACTGCTGGTAGAAACATTACAAAAAGACCCGGACAACCGCCGCATGATTGTCAGCGCATGGAATCCTTTGGACCTTCCCCGTATGGCTCTGCCCCCCTGCCATTATTCGTTTCAGGTAACGGTTATTAACGGCAGGCTCAATCTGCTGTGGAACCAGCGTTCGGTGGATGTTGCGCTGGGGCTTCCCTTCAACATTGCCAGTTACGGCTGCCTATTGCACTTGCTGGCAAAAGAATCCGGCCTGGGAGAAGGCAAACTCATCGGCTTTTTGGGAGACACCCACATTTATGTAAACCATGTCGACGGTATTCGCGAACAATTGACCAGAGAACCCCGCACCTTGCCAAAAATCAAAACGGAGCCGTTTACCTCGATTTTTGACTGGCAGTATACCGACACGATTATCGAGGGCTATGACCCGCACCCGGTAATTAAATTTGACATTGCGGTTTAGCGAGTGAAATGAGGAATGAGGATGATAAAAAATATTATTATAATAGCAGCGATGTCTGAAAACTGGGTTATCGGCAATAACAATACATTACCCTGGTCGATTAAGGCAGATTTAGCCCGTTTTAGGGAATTGACTTTGGGGTGGCCTTGCATTATGGGTAGAAAGACTTGGGAATCCCTGCCTAAACGTCCATTGCCGGGGCGGCCCAATATTGTGGTCTCGCGAACATTGCATAGTGGGGAGTGGGGTAAGAGTGAACCGGGAGTGACCGTATTTCCTTCGTTACAAGAAGCGATTCAGCACTGTGCGCAATACGAAAAAATTTTTATTTGCGGCGGTGCTTCGATTTACCGTGAGGCGCTTCCGCTTGCCCATACAATTGAACTTACGGTGATACACCGGCAGTATGAAGGCGATACGTTTTTTCCGGAAATTAATCCTGCTTTGTGGGAAAAAACCGCTGCAACGGACTTTGACGATTTTTCATTTATCAGTTATACTAGGGTATAGGGAGCGATGATGAAAGGTCCAATTTTGGTAGTGCTTGCGGCAGGTATGGGCAGCCGTTACGGCGGCCTTAAACAAATGGATAAACTGGGGAAAAATGGCGAAGTATTACTCGATTATTCCGTGCACGATGCCATTACATCAGGTTTTGAAAAAATAATTTTTATTATCCGCAGCAATATTGAAAAAGATTTTCGGGAATTGGTGCTCGCGCGGATGGGATCAAAAGTACCATACGAACTTGCATTTCAAAATTCCGACAGCCTGATTCCGCCGGACATTTTTGCCGAAGCGCAAAAGGCAGGCAGAACAAAACCCTGGGGTACCGCCCACGCATTACTCTGCGCAGCGGATAAAATTGACGCGCCGTTTACGGTTTTAAATGCCGATGACTTTTACGGACGTGAAGCTTTTGCGGCAATTGGCAGTCATCTGTGCGGCCCCAACGCAAACGAACCGGTAATTGTACCCTACCGGCTTGAAAAAACACTCAGTTCTCAGGGAACGGTTTCCAGAGGCGTTTGTGCAATTAAAGACGGGTACCTTGTCTCTATTGAAGAACTCACCGCCATTGCAAAAGGCGAAGACGGCCGTATCTGCAACACCTATCCTGACGGCTCTACCTGCGAGCTTGCGGCAGACTGCCCCGTATCAATGAATTTCTGGGGCTTTCCGCAAACGATTCTTCCCGAATTTCAAAAATACTTTGACGCATTTTTGAAAACCTTTGCCGCTGATATTCCCGGTAACATCAAAAGCGAGTGTTATATTCCCGGCGCCGCAGACGAATTTATCAAGCAAAATATTATCAAAATAAAGGCTCTGCAGGCAGATTCTGACTGGTTTGGCGTTACCTATCAGGAAGACCGTGAAGCAGCGATCAAAGAACTGGCTGATTTAACTGCAGCAGGGGTTTACCCTGACCCCTTATGGGAGAATTAATTTGATAATCGGCATTGACATTGGCGCAACTATCACAAAAGCCGTTTCCATTGAAGACGGCAAATTTACCCGCAAGGTAAAAATCAAAGCATCCGATTCGGTAACTGCCGCGACCGGCGCGTTTGGCAAACTTGTCCTTGAAAACGGAATCCCCATACACATTATCAAAGGGATTAAAATTACCGGTGTGGGCGCTTCCAATATCAAAAATGATATTTTTGGCATTCCCACAAGCAGGGTTGATGAAATAAAAGCCATTGGCACCGGAGGAATGTTTCTTTCCGGAATGGACAATATTATTATTGCCAACATTGGCACCGGCACCGCAATTATTGAGGCAAACAAGCAGGGCATCTCCCATTTTGGCGGATCGGGTGTGGGCGGCGGCACCATTCTTGGATTGGCAAAAAAACTGCTGTCCACCACTGAATTCGGCGATATTATCAAACTTGCCCAAACAGGCAATTTAAGCCAGGTTGATTTGCGGCTGGCAGACATTATGGACACCGACATTAGTTTTCTGCAAAAGGAAACGACCGTTGCCAATTTCGGCAAAATGGCAGATAACGCTTCCAGCGCAGACACTGCATTGGCAATTATCAATATGGTGTATCAGGTAATAGGAGTGCTTGCCGCATTTGCCGCACGGGCAAGAAACATTCAGCGCGTTATTGTTACCGGTAATGGCAGCGACAATAAACTGGGACAAAAAGTACTTGCCGATATCACCGGTATGTACGGCATCGAGTTTATCTACCCCAACGATGCCGAATACACCACCGCAGTCGGCGCCGGCCTCGCGTGAATTAGGAATGAGAAATGAGAAATGAGAAATGAGGAAAGGCGTTGTCTGTACTCAAAGCGTGATACTTCAATGCAACGATTACGGACAACGCTTCTCATTCCTCATTCTTCTACAATCCTGCTGGCTTGGTCGCTCCAGTTTGCCGCTGCCTGATACGCGGTCACACTGGCTGCGGGGACTTTGATTTGCAGACTTGCGTGGGTGTTGTCAAACGCGTTTGTACCCAGCGTGGGTGGTGTTTCTGCGAGGCAGGTGACGCTCGTTAAGCTGGTGCAACCGTAGAATATACTATTGCCGATACTGGTCACACCGTTACCTATGGTGATGCTCGTCAAACTGGTGCAATCGTAGAACGCAGAAGCGCCGATAGTGGTTACGCTGTTGGGTATGGTGATGCTCGTCAAACTGGTGCATTCAGCGAACGCGTTAGCGCCGATAGTGGTCACACTGCCGGGTATGGTGAAACTACCGCTACGAGATCCGGGCACTGCGATAATTTGCGTTATTGTTTTGTTGTATAATACCCCATCCTGGCTTGCGTAGTTTGAATTACCAGAACCTACGGTGATGTTCGTTAAGCTGGTGCAATTGCGGAACACGTTAGAGCCGATAGAGGTTATGCTGTCGGGTATGACGATACTCGTCAAGCTGGTGCAATTGCGGAATGCATTCTGGCCGATAGAGGTTACGCCGTCGGGTATGATGATGCTCGTCAAGCTGCTGCAATCGCGGAACGCAGTAGAGCCGATAGAGGTTACGCTGTCGGGTATGGTGATGCTGGTCAAGTTGGTGCAACCTTGGAACGTCTCATTACTGATAGCGGTTATGTTGTCGGGCATGATGACGCTCGTCAAGCTAGTGCAATTACGGAACACGGCAGTGCCGAAAGAAGTCACGCTGTTGGGTATGGTGATGTTTGTTAAGCTAGTGCAACTATCGAACGCAGTATTGCCGATGGAGGTTACGCTGTCGGGTATGGTGATGCTGGTCAAGTTGGTGCAATTGCGGAACGCGTTAACGCCGAAAGCGGTAATCCCTGTTGGCAGTACGACGGAGACGAGCTTGTCCGTACCGGCGAGAGTGACAGTGGGCGCGTTACCGGTGGCGAATGTAGTTCCAGTCATCGTACAGGCAGAAAGGTCAAGGGTTACGAATTGATCTGCGCTGGCGATGGCATCCAATAGTTGCATCCAGCCGCTGCCGGCATCCTGCATTGTGCCAAGGTCTATTTGGAGGGGGAGTACTATTGGGTTTTCTGCAGTTCCGGTTTGGCTTGCAAGGTATGGTGCGACACCGCCTATAGCAGTAATAATCCACCGCGCGTACAGGGTGGTGTTCGTGGTAATGGGGGCATCGAAATCCCACTGGCTTGCGTCAATGGTCGTATCGGTATACCACCCCGTAAAAATCGCATCGGTTCTGGTGGGATCGGCGGGTTGGGCAACGGTGTTGCCGTGGGTTACGCCGACCATATCAAAGCGCGGTCTGCCGCCTGTGGCGTTGAAGATTACCAGATACGAGTTAAGGCCGTCATTCCCTTGCAGCCCCTGCCCGCCCTGCGAACCAGTTGCCGGTATGCCGGTGTCTTCACCGTTGATTGTCCAGTTACCCGTTTCCGGATCAACCGCCACAGTCGGGGCATCCCCCTGATCACCCTGCGTTCCGGCGCCGCCTTGTTCACCCTGGACACCTTGCAGTCCCTGTAGACCCTGCGGCCCCATCGGGCCTTCGCAGGCAATCATCGCCAATGCCGTTACCGCAATCAATGCGATAACTCCGAACCATCGTTTGTTTTTCATAAAAACATACCTCCTTTTTTATTACCCACACTCAACGAATGTGTTAATTACAACCGTTTTTGGACGGTTTAATACCAAAATAAAATGAGAACAACGTTATAAATATGGGGTGAATATATACTATTAGATAGTTGACACGATTTTTTCTAGGTGTGTATAATTGTCTGTTGTCTGTTGTCTGTTGTCTGTTGTCTGTTGTCTGTTGTCTGTTGTCTGTTGTCTGTTGTCTGTTGTCTGTTGTCTGTTGTCTGTTGTCTGTTGTCTGTTGTCTGTTGTCTGTTGT
>WQXQ01000043.1 GCA_009784775.1 Treponema sp. | reverse complement strand
ACGGTGGTAACAGGGCGAATGGAGTCGCGTGCGAGAGGGGGGCACGAGGGAATGAGGAATTAGCAATGAGGAATGAGTAGAAGAGGGCGCGGAGCGAGTACAGGGCGGCGAGTGCAGCCCTCAGGGTGCGGAGTTGATAACTAAGTATGTGTTGCATTATCGCAGCCTCTTTTCTCATTGCTAATTCCTCATTTCTCATTATCTTACGGGTTTCAAGTGAAAGTGTCAAGGGGGAAATAAGTGTCTTTTTACGCTCAACTCATTCTTACATACTGCTGCGCCACATAATACATCTCGAAGGAGTCGCTGCGGCAGGCTTGGGGTTTGTAGCTTTTGGCGGTTTTGAAAAGAGTCTTGAGGCGTTTGAGTAATGCGGAAGTGTCGCCGCCCTGAAATAGTTTGATGACTAGATTGCCGCCGGGTACCAGAGCGCTTTCGGTGTAGGCGACTACTGCTTCGGCGAGTTCCAGTGAGCGGCTGGTGTCAATGAAACGGTTGCCCATCGTTGCCGGGGCGGCATCGCTGATAATCAGATTATAAGGGCCATGCGCAAGAATTGAATCGCGAACAATGGGGTCGGTGATGTCGCCCTGAATGAAATAAAAATTATCTGCGCTGAATAAGCCTTTGTCAAATTCGCGGGAAAGAGGGGAAAGGTCTGCCGCGGCCAGAAATGCTTTGCCGGCCATTTTTCGCAATACATACAGGCTCCAGCTTCCCGGCGCTGCGCCCAGATCCAAAATGCGAAAAATCTTGGCAGCCGATCCTGCCAGGGCCGGTTTCAAAAGGCCGAATTTCTCGTCCATTTCTTTCAGCTTGTACACCGAGCGGGCGGGATAGCCTTCCTGCCGCGCCTTTAGTTGCCAGTGATCTGGTTTCTTGTAATCCGCCATTGTTTTACTATACACTAGAACAATGGATCAACAATATACCCGCAGGCTTGAAAACATTGAAACGGTACTCGAATACTGGCTGCCAAAAAACCTCGAAACAGCGCTCGCCGATAATTGGGCGGCACGGGTTTTTCCTGGCTTAACGGACACGGTGGACACGGCACTACTGCAAGCCATCATCGCGCCGTGCAAGGATTTGCTTTCGCGGGGCGGCAAGCGCTGGCGGCCGCTTTTGATGACGCTGGTTTGCGAAGCCCTTGGCGGAGGAGATGCCGCCCTACCCCTCACTCCGCTGGTCGAGTTTTGCCATAACGCCAGCCTTATCCACGACGACATTGAAGACAATTCCGACGAGCGCCGGGGCAAACCGGCAGTGCATATTATCCACGGCGTTGATGCGGCGGTTAACAGCGGCTCGTTCCTCTATTTTCTCCCGCTTGCCTGCATCGATTCGTATGCCGAAGAGCACCGGGCAATGGTGTACTCGTTATGGGCGGGCTATTTGCGCAAGCTCCATTTGGGGCAGGCAATGGACATTCACTGGCACCGGCATTGCGATATCATCCCCTCACTCGATGCTTATTACACAATGTGCAAACTGAAAACCGGCTGTCTTGCCCGTTTTGCCGCAGAGCTGGGAGCCGCCGTTGCCGGAATGGCGAATGACAGCGACACCACAAAACGGCTTGGCGAGGCGGCGGAAAAACTTGGCGTGGGCTTTCAGATTTTGGATGATGTGAAAAATTTGACCACTGGCATACCCGGCAAAAAGCGCGGCGACGATCTGGTGGAAGGGAAAAAAAGTCTGCCGGTGCTGCTATTCCTGCACCGCTGGCCGGAAAAAAAAGAAATGGTTTTCAATTGTTTTAATGCCGCGCGTGCCGGCGGCGTTGGCGTCCCCGAAGTGGAAGCGCTTATCCAGACATTGCAAACCTCCGGTGTGCTTGCCGAAGCCGAAGCGCAAGGCAAAGCCCTCATCGCCGAAGCCGGCGGCATTTTTGCCGGCGGCATTTTTAATGCCACCGACATTTCTTTAAGCGATGAAGGACGCGCCCTCCTCAGCGGGTTTGTTGGGTTGATTGGGTAGTATCACTTAACCTTTGCGACAATTTCCGCGATAATTCTGTCTGCATCATCGTGTGAAACCTGGCAAGTTCCTACCTGACTATGACCGCCGCCGCCGTAACTGAGCATCAAACTGCCGACATCAACGGTGGCGCTGCGGTTGATTATGCTGTAACCCACCGTGACAACAACGTTAGATTCATTACGTCCATCAACAACCCATATTGAAATATTTTGTTCCGGAAACAGGGTGTAGATAATAAAACGGTTTCCCGCATAAATGGTTTCCACGCCGCGAAAATCCACGACTATGGCATTGCCTTCAACTTTGGCATGTTCTTTTACCATATCACGGAACAAATTCTTGTGCTCCATGTATACTTCGACCCGCTCTATAACATCAGGCATGGAAAGAATTTCTTCAATGTCTTTATCAACACAGGCGCGGGCAAGTTCTTTCATCAGATCATAATTACTGATGGTAAAATTGCGGAAACGTCCAAGCCCGGTTCGGGGATCCATAATATAACCAAGCAGCACCCATCCATGAGGGTTGGTAATTTCACTAGCGGAAAGGTTTGCTGAATCCACCTTATCTACATAGCGGATCATCTCTGCAAAACGACCCAGTTTTGCATCGCCGCCGTAGTATTCATAGACCACACGAGCGCAACTCGGCGCTTTGCGGGATATGCCTTCAAAATAGGTTTTGGGTCCCAGACGTTCACTCTCACTGGAATGATGATCAAACCAGAACTTGCAGCCCTTTATATAAGGAACATTGGCCAAAATATCATTGTCTGAAGCTTCAACCAGGCCATCCTGAATATCTTTTGGATGCACAAATTTCCAATCGTCTATAAGACCCAAATGGAGCAACAATGCCCCGCAAGCCAACCCGTCAAAATCTGATCTGGTTATTAACCTCATTTTTCACTCCTTTTCCGAATCATTATGACTATCTTACATCTTTTATCGTTTTTTATCTATACTGGTAATATGAAAATTCATAAAAATACATTGTTATTTGGCCGTGGTGCAGGTTTTGCTATTCTGTTGTGCGCGTTGTTACTGGGCGCTTGCACTCGTTTCTCCGGTTCAGATGCTGCTTTTGGAAACCTGGGGCATCCATCGGACTTAGTTCCCTTTATGGAAAAGGCCAGAACCGGAACCCTGCCCAGCGGCCTGCGGTACTTTATTTTGGAAAATGCCAAACCCGAAAACCGCGCCTATCTTACCATTGCGGTAAATGCCGGTTCCGTGCTTGAAGAAGATGATGAACGGGGCCTTGCCCATTTTGTAGAACACATGGCGTTTAATGGCACAGAACGATTCCCGGAAGCGGAACTGGTAAATTACCTTCGTTCGCTGGGTATGCGTTTTGGCCCGGAGGTAAATGCCTATGTCTCTTACGATAAAACGGTGTACGGCATTGAAGTGCCCGTAGAAACCGACAACGATGGAATACGGCGTATTCCCGATATGGCTCTGGCGGTTATTGACGATTGGACACGAGCCATCACCTTTGATCCCAAAGATGTGGATGATGAGCGGCGAGTCATAATGGAAGAATACCGTATGCGGCTGGGAGCATGGGAAAGGATACGGCAGGAATGGCTGCCGGTATTGTTCAAAGGTTCGCCCTACGCCGATCGCCGGCCCATTGGACTGCCAGAAATTATCGAAGGAGCGCCGGCTTCGCAATTGGAATCTTTCTACAAAAAATGGTATCAGGCCGATAACATGGCCCTTATCTTTGTCGGCGATTTTGACGGGGCCGCGCTTGAAGATTCATTAGGCGATCATTTTTTGATTCAGAAACCAGCCGTTCCCACTCAGCGGCCTTTGTACGATCTGCCTGATCCCCAAAAAGGAAATCTTGAAACCCTTATTCTTACCGACCCGGAATTAACCAATACCCATGTACTGCTCTTTTTCAAACGCAGCCGGGAAGCGCAGCGGGGCGATCTGTCGTTTTTCCGCAGTGAAATTATTGATATTCTTATTGACCAAATGCTGAGTTTCCGTTTTCAGGATGAACAGCAAAAACCGGAAACCCCCTATGTATACGCCGGCGCCGGAATGGATCGTTACGCGGCATCTTCCCGGTTTTATACGCTGATTGCCCAGGCAAAAACCGGCAGCGCCGAAGCAAGCCTTGCGGAATTGCTGCGAACAAAAGAATCGATACTCCGCTATGGCTTTACGGATGCGGAACTGGCAATTGCCGCAGAAGCCGTTGTTTCACACTTACAGCGGTTGGTACTGGAGAAAGACCGGCAAGAATCAAATAAGTATATTAATGTACTGATCTCTTATTATTTGGATGGAGGAAATCTGGCGGACGCAGAGTGGGAACTGAATGCGGTTCAGCAATTGCTGCCTCGTATTAAAGCAAAAGATATCAATGCAGCCATAAAAGATTATTTTGCGTTCAATGATCTGCAGGTCTTTATTTTTGCTCCCGATGCAGAACTGGAAAGTCTTCCTGATGATGCGCGCATCAGACAAATGGCTGCGGAAAGCCGTAAAATGAAAATTGCCCGGCCCAGATATGGCGCGGTAGCAGACGGTTTTCTGCCCGGTATTCCCAAACGGGGTGCCGTCATAGCGGAATCGATTGATGCGGAAACCGGCGCTCTTTTTTGGGAACTGGATAATGGGGCACAGGTTATCCTTAAACCGACCCAAAACAAAAATGATGAAATTGTGTTACAGGCCATGGCGCGAGGCGGGATCAGCAGCGCCGCGCCTGAAGATGATGTTTCCGCCAGCCTTGCCGTCGAGATGGTGCAGGTCTCCGGCCTTGGTCCCTGGCCGCGCCCTGAATTATCGCGGAAACTTGCCGGGAAACAAGTTTCACTTTCGCACTCGGTTTCCAGCTATCATCGCAGTTTCCGGGGTTCATCCACATCAGGCGATCTCAAAACCTTTTTTGAAATGCTGCATTTGTCTTTCACCGATCCCCGCATTGATCCTGTCGCGGTAGAAGCCATGATGGATCAATATGCCACTTCCCTCGCCCTGAGAGACGAAAATCCCCGCGTTGCTTTTTCCGATGAGATTAACCGGACAATTTACGGCGCTCATCCTCATTTCAAACCGCTGGAACTGGCAGACCTTCCTCACGCTGACATTGACACCGCGCTGGCATTTATCCGCAAAGGGCTTAACCCCGCTGACTATACGTTTATTTTTACCGGTAATCTGGAAACGGAAACAATGAAGGATTACATCGAAACATACGTGGCATCGATTCCCGCAGCAGCACGTTGGAACACCTGGACTGACCTTGGCATTATCCGTCCGGGAAAAGTTGCAAAAACGGTTCGCAAAGGAAAAGAAGAGCAAAGCATGGTATACATGGGCTGGTTTGCCGATGCTCCTTTCACCGAAGAACTGAGCATTACGGCCCAGGTGTTAAGCGAATACCTTGACATCAGAATGACCGAAGAAATACGCGAAAAACGCGGCGGCGTTTATGCAATTTCCGTGAATGTGCCGGTCTCACCGGTTCCACGGGGAGAGTTGGCAATGCAGGTATATTTTGCCTGCGATCCAAAACGGGTACAGGAACTCAGCGCCGCGGTGATCGATCTGCTGAACCAGACTGCGCACAATGGCATAGTCCGGGACGTTTTTGACAAGGCCGTGGAAGCCCTGAAAAAAGAATGGGAAACTTCAATGCAGAGCAATGCCTACATCGCCCAAAGCTACGCTAATTCATCAGTACTGTTGGATCTGCCTCTATCCCGGCTAAACCGGCGGCCGCAATATTTCAGCGCCGTTACCCCGGCAGATATGCAACGGCTTTGCGCCCGGCTCTTGCAAAGCGACAAGCACGGCCCGATACAAGTAGTATTATTGCCAGAATGAGGGTTAGAAAAATTTATTCACATAATGCACACCAATAACAGCCGCCCAAAAGACGGCTGTTATTGACTGGCCCTTAATTAAGGAAAAGTGATAGACACCGGCAACTGCCGCGTGGTTGTAGTCCCATCGCCCAGCTGATTAGAGCTGTTGGAGCCCCAAGCCCACATACCGCCATCTTCATCTATTCCTAAACTGAACTCTTCTCCGGCTGACACAGATACAAATTTAGTATCCGGTTTTATTGCAGTAGGTACATTTTTCTGAACTGTCGTCCCATCGCCAAGCCTGCCGCTGCCATTGCCTCCCCATGCCCACAAACCGCCATCTACAGCTACTGCAAGAACGTGATTGGTATTGGATGTTCCGAATGCCGATATACTCATAAATTCTGTTCCATCTTTTATTTTAACAGGAGAGGTTACATTACCTGTTGTAGTCTCATTACCAAGCCGGCCGTTAGCAGGGTTTCCCCATGCCCATAGATTTCCGTCTGTATCTATTCCGTGGCTATGATTATCTCCGGCTATAACAGACGCAAATGTTATCGTCAATGTTACTTTAGCCGGAGCACTTCGACCGGTGGTAGACCCATTGCCATGCTGACCGTTGTTATTACCTCCCCATGCCCATAGATCGCCATCTGTATCTATTGCAAGGGTATGAGTATTGGATGCTGCTACATACACAAATTCAATATCTGATTGTATTGCAACAGGTGTATTTTGGGCAGTTGTATTTCCATTGCCAAGTCTGCCGAAGGTGGTGCCATTGGCTCCCCAGGCCCATAAGCCGCCATCTTCATCTATTGCAAAACTATTATTATTACCTGCTGCCACAAAAATAAATTTTGTACCTGATTTTATTTGAATGGGAGAGGTTTTATTGGTCCCTGTTCCATTTGTCCCATCACCAAGCTGACCATCATCATTTCTCCCCCAAACCCATAGACCGCCGTCTTCATCTATTGCAAGGCTATGAGCAGAACCTGTTGCTATTTGCTCAAATATCGTGTCCGGTTTTATTCGAGTGGGAGAGTTTCGGCGAGTTGTAGACCCATCACCAAGCTGACCGCTGGCATTAGCTCCCCAAGCATATAGACCGCCATCTGTATCTATAGCTAAACTAAAAGCGCCTCCCGCCGAAATCGTTTTGATTAGTGTGGCTGATGTTGAGGTTCCACTTATGGTGATTGCGAACGCCGCTGACGTCGCGCTGTCCAGTGTCAGCGTCATATTGCTGGTTGTTCCTGCGGTGGTAGTTGTATTCCCGGAAAGTGTCAGCGTTCCGCTGTTGTTGCTGATGGTTACCTGACCATTTACTGTTACACCGTTTGGAAGGTTCGCCACTGCCGCTGTGTATGATCCGTTATCGATGTTTGCCGTGGTTACGGTGTAGGTAACATTACCCGCCGTTCCTTCTGTCAGGTTTCCGCTTGCTGTTCCCACTGCTACGGTTTTAGTGGTAGTTTTTGTGTCATCGTCTCCGAAATCGCAGGCGATCATCACAAACCCGATTACCGCAATTAAAGCGATCATCCCAAAAAAATTCATTGTGTTCTTCATTGAGAACCTCCTGAATTATCCTACCTTAATTCCTGAAAAAACGTCAATAAGCCCCTATTCCCAACGCCTCATTCTCTATATACTTATCCTATGGGTAAAACCTATGTCTTTGTAAACCAGAAGGGAGGGGTGGGCAAGACCACCTCGGCGCTGAATATAGGCGCATATCTTGCCGAAGAAGGCAAAAAGGTGCTGCTGGTTGATTTCGATGCACAGGCGAATCTTTCCAGCGGCGTGGGGGCAAAACCGCCCAAGCCGGGAATCTATGAACTCATTTCGGGAACAACGACCGTTGATCAGGCGATTAAAAAAACCGCCATTTCCAACCTTGATGTCATTCCTGCAAATATTGACCTTTCCGGAGCAGCCGTAGAACTTATCGGACAGGAAGATCGGGACTTATTTTTGAAAAAAGCCCTTGCCCCGGTAAAAAGCCGCTATGACTTCATTTTGATAGACTGCCCTCCCAGCCTGGGTGTACTAACCCTGAATGGCATGGCAGCGGCCGATGCGGTGCTTATCCCCATGCAATGTGAATACTTTGCGATGGAAGGCTTAAGCCTGCTCTTGCAGACCATCCAGCGTATACAGCGCAGCCTGAACAAATCGTTAACCATCGGGGGGATATTCTTTACGATGTACGACCCCCGAACCAGACTTGCCCAGGATGTGGTAAAACAGGTAAGCGCCTATTTCAAAAAAGCGGTTTTCAAAACGATTATTCCGCGAAATGTCCGCCTTTCCGAAGCGCCTTCCTACGGCCAGCCAATTGTACTGTACGATCCCAATTGTCCGGGGGCAAAAGCCTACCACAGTCTTGCGTTGGAAATCATGAAACGCGCACGAGGAGCCGGCAATGACGCGTAAACCAGTATTGGGAAGGGGTTTGAATGCCCTGCTCTCCGATCGCGATGATAGCGCAGACTTTGAAGATGATATACCCAGCGAAAAAATGACCGGACATCGGCAGGTAAAACAGGGCTCAGTGACGCATCTTGCCATTGACCGGCTGATTGCCAATCCCGGCCAGCCCCGCAAGCATTTTGACGAAACGGAACTGCAGGAACTGGCGGCCTCCATTACCGTGCATGGCATTATCCAGCCCATTATCGCAGCGCCTTCTTTGGAAGACGGCGACGGCTCCTATATCATCATTGCCGGGGAACGGCGAACCAGAGCCGCCCGGCTGGCCGGCCTGAGCGAAGTCCCGGTTATAATCCGCGAATACACCGACCAAAAGCGGATGGAAGTTTCCCTTATTGAAAATATTCAGCGCAGCGACCTTAATCCCATTGAAGAAGCCGCCGCCTATAAAAATTTGATGGATTTTTCCGGCCTGTCCCAGGAGGAACTTGCCGCCAAAGTAGGCAAAAGCCGCTCTACTGTGACAAATGCGCTGCGCCTTCTGAAACTTTCAGGCGATGTGCAAAAAAGTCTTGAAAACGGAGCCATCAGCCCCGGCCACGCACGGGCACTGCTCGCAGTAACGGACAAGCGGCTGCGGGAAAAACTTTTTCAGGAAATAACCAGCAAAGGACTTTCCGTACGCGAAGCGGAAAAAAAAGCCTTAGCGCTTAATATGCACCCCACTGCTGGCGTAATAGAAACAAAGCAAAAAACATCCGAAAAACGTCCCCCCGAAATTGCCGCAATGGAAGAAAAATTCATCGACAGACTGGGAACAAAGGTTACGATTGAAGGTGGCCTGAACAAAGGCCGTATCCACATTGACTATTACTCAATGGAAGATTTGGAACGGTTATACGCCATTTTAAGTGAATAAATACCCGGAACAAAGGTTTCAATTGAAGGTGGCCTGAAACGGTTATGCGCCATTTTGAGTGAATAAATCCGCCTGATTAGTTTTTTGTTGACAAAAATAAGATACCTAATGTATAATCTTGTGAAGAATGATGTTTTCTTAAGATGCAGGAGGATTTATGAAACTTAAATACAGAATAAGTATTTTAGTAACAAGTATTATTGCAAGCATTGTAGTTGGTATCGCCGTCCTACTCCTGCTTGAGGCCTCAAAAATAAGTATGTCGTTAAGTCTCCGGGGTCTTGAGTATTTGGCCGATGAGCAGGCTTCTTCCTGGAAAGCTGAAGAAGACTCCCGTTTACTCATACTGCGCACTTTAGCAAACATAATGTATGACTATGAAAATGTGCCGGCAGAAGCAAGGCGCGATCAATTCGATGCCATGCTGCGGTACACTATAACCTCCAATCCGGCCTTTATTAACTTGTATACGATCTGGAAACCTAATGCCGTTGACGGTATGGATGCGCGTTATATTGGCAGACCAGGATCCAGCCCCACAGGGCAGTATGCCATAACCTATACCAGGGAAACAGGCCAGATAGAAGCTCGATACTCCCTTGATATAGATGCGTCTATGGCCTATTTTAACGGCCCAAATTCAAAGAAAGACAGAGTCGAAGAACCTTTTCACCGGGTTATTGGCAGAGAAGATAAATATTTATTAAGAATGATGGTTCCCATCGTTAATCCCCGTACCAATGAAACCGTGGGTGGTGTAGGCTGTCTTTTGGATATTAGTATAATACAACCCGAGGTCCTCAAAACCATAAGGGCCTATGATGAAATTTCTGCTATGGCGATTTATACCGGTTCCGGATTCATACTTGGAAACCTCATGTCTGAACGAGTTGGTAAAAAACTGCGGGATGCCGAGACAATATTCGGCAGCCATATGGAAGAAGCTGCCCGTGCAATAGAACAAGGACAGCGGTTTCAATGCCATACCTACTCATCAGCGTTTAATTCACAGATAGAAATTATCGTTAAACCGTTCACCATTGGTAATTCGGATGCAACCTGGGCGGTAATGATTGCAGCAACCGATTCACATATTTATGCTGAGGTACGGACCATAACCAAATTTACCATTATTATGGCGATAGTAGCCATAATAATAGCGGCAATAGTTATTTTCATTATCATAAGCCGTGTTGCCAAATATATTATGGAGGTATCAGATCACCTCAAGGAGATATCCGAAGGCGACGGGGATCTAACCCAGACCATTCCGATAAAAGGCAACGATGAAATCTCTGAATTAGGCACCTATTTTAACCATACCCTGGACAACATCAGGGAGCTGGTAAGCGTCATAAAATACAAAGTGAATGCGCTTACCAATACCGGTTATGAACTCTCTGTCAATATGGACAAGACTTCGACAGCGGTAGATGAAATATCAAGCAATTTTGAAGGCATAAAAGAACTGGAGACCAAACAGGAAAAAAGCTCAATTGAAGTAAATGCGGCGCTGGAGAATATTAAAAACAGCATCGCATTACAGAATAAATTGATCATCGAGCAAACTGACAGCGTTAATACATCATCTTCGGCTATCGAAGAAATGACGGCCAACATACATTCAGTGGGTCAAACGCTGATAGAGAACAGTAAAAATGTCATAAATCTGGCAGAAGCGTCAGAACACGGCAGAACATCACTCCAGGCAGTAGTACAGTCAATACAGGAAATCGCGCGGGATTCAGAAGGGCTTCTGGAAATAAACTCGGTGATGAATAATATCGCAAGCCAGACAAACCTGCTGAGTATGAATGCCGCCATTGAAGCGGCGCACGCCGGAGAAGCAGGCAAGGGATTTGCGGTAGTCGCCGATGAAATCCGAAAACTCGCCGAGTCATCGGGGCAGCAATCCAAAACGACTGCAGCCATGTTAAAAAAGATAAAGGCATCCATAGATAGTATTACCAAATCTTCCGATGAAGTACTTACCCGTTTTGCGGCCATAGACACAGAGGTAAAAACTGTTTCTGAACACGAAACAAATATCCGGTACGCAATGGAAGAACAGGAAGTCGGCGGCAGGCAAATACTGGACGCTGTAGGACGCCTTAAAGAAATAACCACATCGGTCAAAAAAGGTTCTGAAAATATGTCTAAATCAGGCACCGATTTGATCAGGGAAACCGATGAATTTATCAAACTCAGCAATGAAGCAATACATCGCATGGACGATATCGTAAACGGCGCACTGAAGGAAATAAAGGTTGCGGTAACGCACGTAGCTGAAATGAGCGCGGCAAACAGCCGGAACTTTGAAGACCTGAAACATGAAACGGTAAAATTCAAAGTTACCACAGGAAACGAAAAACTTAAAATTCTGGTGGTTGATGATGACGCAACCCATCTGACCATGACCAAGAGTTTCCTGGAAGAAGATTACGAAGTTATTACGGTCAAGTCGTGTGAAGATGCCCTGAATCTCCTGTATCAGGGTCTTGATCCCAATTATATCTTGTTGGATTTAATGATGCCTGAAATAGACGGATGGGATACTTATGAAAGAATGAAGCGAATCAGTAACTTACACCATGTTCCAATAGCCATTTTCACATCTTCGGATGATCCGAAAGACAGGCATCGCGCCATGGAAATGGGAGCTGCCGATTACATAAGGAAACCCTGTAAAAAGAGCGAGCTATTGGAAAGAATAGAAAAGATACTGGAATCAAAATGAGCAATAGGCAAATGACAATCGAGATATCGGGAGTAAATGCCGATAGCGGACTGGAATTATGCGATGGCGATCTGACTATTTATCTTCGCTCTTTGCATCTGTATGTTTCCAGCGTACCGGTAACTCTGGAAAAAATGCGCAATGTTTCAGCGGAGACATTGCGCAATTATTCCGTCAATGCGCATGGCATAAAAAGCATCAGTGAATACATCGGCGCAGAAGAAGCAAGAAAAACAGCCAAAGAACTGGAAGCAATGGCTAAAAATGGCGATTTAGCCGGGGTACTGGCCCAAAACGAATCTTTTATAAAATACGCGGGAAATTTAGTGGACAACATACAAAATTGGCTGAAAAAAAATAATATTTCCGGTATTTAATATTTACTGCGAGATAGCAAAATGGATAATGACAAAAAAAACAGCGTACTTGTTGTTGACGATGAAACGCTCAATCTTAAGGTTCTTAATAGCATATTAAGTTCTGAATATACCATTTACATGGCAAAAAACGGCTTATCCGCAATTGAGATGGCCAACGAATATTCGCCCGATCTTATTTTGCTGGATATTATCATGCCGGACATAAGCGGGTTTGAGGTGCTTGCAGCGCTCAAAGGCTCCGAAAAAACACGGAGCATTCCCGTCATTATCATTACAGGACTTGAAAGCATTGAAGACGAAGAAAAAGGGCTGACCCTTGAAGCTGCGGATTTTATACATAAACCTTTTAGCAGTAAAATTATTAAATTAAAAGTACGGAATCAAATACAAATCATCAACCAATTCCATGAGCTCGTTAAACTGCATAAAGATTTAGAAGTTGCGGTTAAAGCCGCTGAAACCGCCAACCATGCCAAATCAGCTTTTTTGGCGAGAATGAGCCATGAAATACGCACGCCGTTAAACGCCGTCCTGGGTATCTCGGAAATTCAACTCCAAAATGAAAACCTCATTCCGGAAACAAAGGAAGCATTCACCAGAATTTTTAATTCGGGCGACTTGCTCCTTAGCATTATCAACGACATACTGGATATGTCCAAGATAGAAGCGGGAAAGCTGGAATTGGCGCTGGCGCAGTACGATATTTCAAGTTTAATGAACGATACCATTTTCCTGAATATGATTAAATATGAAAACAAGCCGATTGAATTTATTCTTAATGTGGATGAAAATGTTCCGGCTCAGCTTTTCGGCGATGAACTCCGCATTAAGCAGATTCTGAACAACCTTTTGTCCAATGCTTTCAAATATACCCATACAGGCAAAGTTGAACTGTCACTTGAAGCGGAAAAACTTGATGATATTGTGATGCTTATTTTCCGCGTACGCGATACTGGTCAGGGGCTGACAGATGAGCAGCTTAGCAAATTATTTGATGAATATTCCCGCTTTAACATAGAAACCAACAGAACAACCGAGGGTACAGGCCTTGGGATGGGCATCACGCAAAATTTAATACACATGATGAACGGCGATATTCTGGCGGAAAGTACGCATGGCATAGGATCGCTGTTTACGGTCCGCTTGCCGCAAGGCGATATTGGATCTCCGGCGCTGGGAAAAGAAGCCGTGGAAAAACTACAGCAATTCCGTTTAAATTTTGAAACAAAAATGAAAAATGTCCAGATTGTACACGAACCAATACCTTTCGGAAAAATTTTGGTTGTGGATGATATGGAGATGAATCTTTATGTCGCCAAAGGAATGTTGTCGCGTTACGGATTGCAGATCGACACGGCGACAAGCGGATATGAAGCCATTGATAAAATAAAACAAAGCGCATATGACCTTGTTTTTATGGATCACATGATGCCAACAATGGATGGCATGGAAGCAACCTGCGAAATAAGAAAAATGGGTTCCGAGTATGAAAAACTTCCGATAATCGCATTAACAGCCAATGCGATTTCCGGTATGAAAGAAATGTTTTTGGCTAACGGATTCAACGGCTATATATCAAAACCTATCATCACGCAGGAATTGGATGATATTCTTAAAACATGGATGTCGCCCGAAAAAATAACCCAACAGGCCAAACCGGAAACAGGCGAAGATTTATCGCCAGATGCGGCAACAACACCCGCCAATGAAATAGACGATGTTTTTTTGGATAACGTCCGCAAAATAAGCAAAATAAACACCGATATTGGATTAAGCCATCTTTCGGATAAGGTAGACATATACCGCAACACCTTGGGCATATTTCATAAAAAACTTGTATCTGAATGTAATAATATGACTGTTTCTTTAGATTCCAAAGACATACAAAAGTTCAGGATTTCCATACATGCAATGAAATCAATGCTCGCCATAATCGGCGCATCGGTATTGTCTGAATCGGCGTATAAGCTGGAAATTGCTTCAGCGAATCAGGAAATTGACTATTGCACACAGGAATTCCCAACGCTGAAAGAACAATTGTTGTTACTGCACAATAAATTATCTGTTATTTACAACAACGACACAGAAGAAAAAGAAACTGCTTATTTGCAGAAAAATATTCGGTCTGAAAAAATCCTGCTGGTAGATGACATGGACATGATTTTATATGTCGTCAAAGAAAAATTATCGCATTACGGATTGCAGGTTGATACAACGACAAGCGGGCCCGAGGCAATTGAAAAAATTAAAAACAACAAATATGACCTGGTATTTATGGATCACATGATGCCAGAAATGGACGGTATCGAGACAACTTGCGAGATAAGAAAACTTGGGACAGCATATGAAAAATTGCCGATAATAGCGTTAACAGCAAATAAAGACCCCGGCATGAGAGACGTATTTTTAACCAACGGATTAAACGACTACATGACAAAACCTGTAGTCACGCAAAAACTGGAAGAAATTCTTAAAAAATGGCTACCTGATTTTTGATAGGGGTTTTTATTTCAAAAATTTGCAACGCAAGCATGGTAATGTCGTCAGCCTGCTCCGCGCCGCCTGCAAAAAGATCTATTTCTTCCTTAAGTTTAACAAGCAGTTCCTTTACAGAACAGTCCGCGTATTTATTGGCCTTTTCAATCAAGCGCTGTCCTGAAAACAATTCCAGTTCCGCATTCATGGCTTCGGTAACGCCATCGGTGTATAAATAAATGACATCGCCCGCATTAAGCATTATTTCATATTCTGCATAGGACATATCCTCCATACCGGCAAGAATAAAGGACGAATTGATTTTCAAAAATTCATAATCACCTTTCGCTTTTTTTACAAGCGGAGGGTTATGTCCGGCGTTGACGTAAACAAATTTGCCATTTCGCAAGTCTACATATCCCATGAAAGCGGTAACAAACATACTCGTGTCATTATTTTCGCAAAGAATGTTATTCACCGTTTCAAAAACCTCGCCGGGACTTTTGCCCAAACAGGCATTGTTTTTGATAAGCGTTTTGGCAATAACCATAAACAGAGCCGCCGGTATGCCCTTGCCTGATACGTCGGCGATAATAACAGCCAGTTTATTTTCATCGATCAAAAAAAAGTCATAAAAATCGCCGCCTACTTCCTTTGCCGGAATCATGGACGCGTATATATCAAATTCCGTCCTGTCGGGAAAGGGCGGAAAAATACAGGGCAGCATACTCGCTTGAATTTGAGCGGCAACAGCAAGCTCCGCGCCAATGCGCTCCTTTTCCGCCGTAACTCTGGTTAAATGGTCGATATAGGTTTCCAAATCCAAAACCATTGTCCGGAATGCTCCAGCCAATATCCCCGTTTCGTTGTTGTTCCTGCTGAACAATTCGCACTCGGCGGCAATAAGCGCGCTGTCTTTTTTCTCTTTACCATCGCTGATGTAATGCTTCACAATGTTGGCTATGGATTCTATCGGAATTGTTACGTTTTTTTCCGCATAATGTAAAACAGCAATCGTTATCAAATAAGATATAAACAGGCTTATCGCAACATAAAAATAAACCCGGTTCCACATTGCCAGTGGGTCGGTCATGATGTGGGACAGATCCATGTAAGCGAACAAACCTATCATTCCCGCGGAAACCACGCTCATAAACAAAAAAATCAACACCAGCCGCTCGTTTAGTGACAGTCTTTTACGCCGTTCTTTTAAATTGCCAACCGACATGAATATTACGATAGGTATTCCCAGTACCATGCAAAACACAAAGTTATTCAAAAACACCATAAGCGTAGTGGTAGAAAAAAACGAACTAATATTGAAGGCCTGTATGATCACCCCCAGAAGAGCCGCCATCATTACGGAATTTATCAGGATAATCACAATGTATCGAAGTACATTTTTTACGTTATTAAGCCTAAAAACCGAGGGTTCTTTTGTGTCAAAGCGTTTGATACAATGCCACATCAAAAAAGGGAAGGCGCCGTACGCAAATTGCGCTATAAATCCAAATGCGCATATCAGCGGATTGTATCCTGATATAATATCGGCAATAATATTTCCGACAGCACAGCCAAAAGCGCCGGGCAGACCGAGCATTAATCCAAAAACAGGCGGCAGCGCGCTGGCCGGACGCATCTCGGTTATCTCCATTACCTTGAAAAATTCCCTGAAGGGCATGGTTACCACGAAAAATATAACTGCCGTGAAAAACGCATTCTTAATTTTATTAATCATAGGTATTTTTCCATCACTAAAATGTTATTATTATCCTCATAACGGTATTCCATGGTATCCATCAATTTTTTTACAATAAATATACCAAGCCCGCCTATTTCCCGATCGCTGACGGATAAAGTTGTGTCCGGGTCTGGTTTAGCGAGAGGGTTGAAAGGCGTTCCGTTATCTCTGAACTCAATGGTGCATTTATCCGGGCTGACCGACAAACAAACAGTAATACTGCCTTCACCTGTGGGGTAGGCATAACTTACAATATTTACAAAAATTTCTTCCACGGCAATGTTGATATTGTATTGCCATTTCAGATCTATTTCTGAGTCCTGCATTACGCCGCCAACAAAATCAAACACAGCATTTAAACAATCAAGCCGTGCAGGAACGGTGAATTCAGCCATATCATATTATAATCATAATTATCCGGTTCGTAAATCCCCTCCTATTGATTATCTTGTTACAATAATGATACTATAAATTCAATTGTATCATGCTTATAATTACAGGAAAATATAACACCGCAAAGGTTTTTACCCATTCACTGGATGAAACATCCAGAAGTCAAATAGAAAATCTCTGCGATCAGCCGTTTGTACAAGGCAGTACAATACGTCTAATGCCGGATGTGCATGCCGGGGCTGGCTGTACCATTGGAACAACCATGACCATTGGCGACACAATCGTTCCCAATTTGGTTGGCGTTGATATTGGCTGCGGCATGGAAACACTGGCCATTTCCGCTGATAAAAAAGCATCGCACGATTTTGATCCTGTTCGCCTTGATACCATCATTAACAACCATATTCCATCAGGAATGAATGTACGGGATACCGAGCATGACTTTATGCAAATGATTCCATTGGAACACATTCGCTGTCCTGCGATTAACGAGTCGCGGGCGCGAAAAAGCATTGGAACACTGGGCGGCGGCAATCATTTTATTGAAGTCAACAGAGACGATGAACATAATCTGTACATTGTGGTTCATTCAGGCAGCCGTCATCTAGGCAAGGAAATTGCAGAATATTATCAGGAAGCAGCGTGGAGACAACTCAAACAACAAGCGATAACCGAAGTGCCCAAAGATTTGGCGTATGTCAGCGGCGATCTTTTTGACGATTATATCCATGATATGAAAATCATTCAGTACTTTGCGTTGATTAACCGGAAGGCGATGATGTCCATTATTTTATCGGAATTACATATCCCGGAAGAAAGTATAACCGAACAATTTTCGACAATCCATAATTACATAGACACCGAATCAATGATTTTACGCAAAGGCGCCGTTTCCGCCAAACTGGGCGAGAAACACATTATTCCCATTAACATGCGTGATGGCAGTATCATTTGCGAAGGATTAGGTAACCCCGACTGGAATTATTCATCACCGCACGGCGCCGGCAGAATAATGAGCCGAACAAAAGCCTTTGCCACCCTAAAAATGGCCGATTATCAAAAAGCAATGGAAGGCATCTTTTCCACATCCGTCCACAAAGACACAATCGATGAAAGCCCCATGGCATACAAAACCATGAACGACATTATCGCAAACATTAAACCCACGGCAAAAATACTAAAGATAATAAAACCCGTGTACAATTATAAGTCGGCAGAAGAACGAAGGCGGTGAAGGTGGATTGACTTTATAGTATATAAAGGCTATACTAATGTTAAGGACTTATCAAATTATATTTCTTGGAGGAAAACATGGAAAAATTGATTGCTTACTGCGGTTTGGATTGCGCACAATGCGGAGCGTATTTAGCCATGAAAAACGACGACAACGCACTGCGGGAAAAAACCGCCGCCGAATGGACAACAGCGCACAACTTTAATTTCACGCCCGAGATGATTAACTGTTCTGGCTGCAAAAGCGATGGCGTACACATTGGTCATTGCTCGGAATGCGAAATGCGCAAATGCGCCATGGCAAAAGGCGTTATCAACTGCGGCGCTTGTGATGAGTTTCAAACCTGTAAAATCATCAATGAGTTTATGGAGATGGTTCCTTTTACAAGAGATAATCTTTTACAAAAGTAACGTTTTTTGGGGTTCGAATATAAATGAGCTAACTACATCGCAAAGGCAGTTTGTTTATATTCCACCCAAATCGATTCATATTTACTTGCCCATTTGCTGAAATTTCCACTCCTTCGTTTCGCAGTAACATTATTTGCAGGTCTTTTCCCTCGCCTGTCAGGGCAATACTACCATTGGCACGAATTATTCTGTGCCACAGAAGATTGTACTTTTCAGTCATGGAATGTAATACCCTTACGGTTTGACGCGCACCATTTTGAATTCCCGCTCTCAGGGCAATATCCCGATAACAGGAAACTTTACCCTTGGGGACTGCGAGAATTTGTTCAATTATTTTTCGTGTAGTATCTGTCATAAATTACTGGGTTTGGAAGTGATAAATACAGCCATATTATTACTTTATAGTATGTCCTATTTAACAGGGTATGTCAAGATTATTTACATAAACAGAGGATTGGCATATTCAGTGCATGCAAGCTTTAGTTTTGCCAGCGATATATACCATTCCTGATAAACACAAAACATCCGATTTTTTATTCTGGAATATTGGGTGTAAATATAGTATGATTTTTATTATGAAAACCTTATCCATTCGCCAACCATTCGCTTCTTTAATTTGTCGAGGAATAAAAACTATCGAAAACCGATCATGGGACACAGCCTACAGGGGGAAACTCCTAATACATGCATCAGGGAAACCACTTGCATGGCCAACCTTTGATTTTCTTCCACGTGATTTTGTAAAATGCTATCAAAAGTACTACGGTACATCTATTAGAAATATGCCTAAGGAATATGCTTCTTTTGCTAAATGGATTGAGGAATTAAGTAACTTCTACCATCTTGAAAAGATAACTTTCCACCAGCCCGTAGACATAAAAGAACGCGTTAAAAAATACGGCTATGCTCTGCCAGTACAGACAATAATCGGTGAGGTGGAATTGGTAGAAATTGTCATAAATTCAAAAGAATTATTTGCTATTCCAAATAATTATCATTGGGTAATGGCAAACCCTATCCTGTATGAAAAACCTATTTTGAATGTTATGGGCAAACTGAAGCTATGGGAATATGAACTATGAATTCCCCCTGTTACAAACTCTTTTTAGCTGATATACTTTGATTATGAGGTATAACCTATGACCAATGAAGCCAAAATCGAAAAGTGTTTTATTGATATTCTAACCCAAAAAGAAAACCAATGGACTTATCGAGGTGATATAAAGACTGAATCTGCGCTTTGGGATAATGTACGAGGGCATATTAACCGTATTAATATTGCGCAGTTAGATGATGTCCCTCTAACCAGTGCGGAATTTAATCAAGTAAAAAACGAGTTTCGACGTTTGACAGCGACGCCTTTTTTAGCTTCCCAATGGCTACGGGGTGAAAATGGAATAGCCAAGATTTCCATTGAACGTGAAGATATTTCCAAAGGCAATATCTCACTCACTCTATTCAGCAATAAAGACATTGCCGGCGGCATATCCAGTTATGAAGTAGTTAATCAGGTCATACCAAGTCTTGACACTACCAAAAACAGTCTTCGTGGGGACGTTACCCTGCTTATAAATGGATTGCCTGTAATACATATAGAACTTAAAAGTGAATATGCAAAAGAAGGTTATTATCAGGCTTTTAACCAAATAGAAAGATATGCACAATCAGGGTTTT
>WQXQ01000042.1 GCA_009784775.1 Treponema sp. | reverse complement strand
TTTGCCGCTGGCCGTTTATGCTCTGCATAGTGAATATCCTACCATAATACTGAAGAAAGGTCAAGTACGAAATACCGTGTTTTACTTCATCCTTAATCGGTGCCAGGGATTCATGCCAAGGCGGATGACAAAATATAACCAGGCAAAACCAAATCCGGCAAGATGGGTAAGATGCGCTACGCCGCTGTTGCGGGCAAATATCGAAGAAAACAATTCAATGGCGGTAAAGCCAAGCACCATTACCGGCGCGCGCAGGGGCAGTATCCCCCAAATGTGGATTATCGAGGTGGGATACAGCACTGCGTAGGCAAGTTCAACCGCAAAAATTGCGCCGGATGCGCCCATTAGTATGACCCTGGGTGAACCGGTAAAATAATACACCACAAATGAAAATATCCCCGCCAGCGTACCGGTCACAAAATAAAACAACAGAAATTCCTTGCTGCCCATGTATCGCTCAACATGAGTGCCGAAAATAAATAAGGCAAGCATATTAAACAGAATGTGACTGGTGCCGCCGTGGACAAACATATAGGTGACAAATGACCATATCCAGCCTTTTGTTACAACCAGCTCTGGAATCATGGACAGGTAATAGGTTAGCTCTCGCCGGAAACCCAGAAAATACATCAGTGCGAAAATGAAAATGTTAATACCGATAATCCAAAACACGGTACCATTATATTGATAGCGGAATGGCTGTCTGAGAGTACTCATAGTTTAAGCATAAAGGTTGGTGTTGAAAGTGTCCAGTATTGTGCGGTAATCCGCGATGGTTTCTGCATGAACTGCCTGTTCCCGCACCGCGGCGCCGCCCTTGAGCCCTTTGGTATAGGCGCAGAATTGTTTGCGCATTTCAAGGCAGGCGGTGTGTTCGCCGATATCCGCGGCCAATAGTTCCAAATGGCGGAATGCGGCGGCCATTCGGGCGGTAAAGGAAACGGGTTCCCATGCGCCGTTTTCCAGCAAGGCGCGAGCGGCGGAAAAAATAAACGGATTACCCATTGCGCCGCGGGCAAACATGAGCGCCGCGCAGCCGGTTTCCTGTAACATCCGCTGCGCGTCCTCCGGCGTGTACAGATCGCCGGAACCGGTAACCGGCACCGAAAGCCGCGATGTTAGGTCTGCTATGTGCGACCAGTCGCTTTTGCCGCTGTAGTTTTGGGCGCGGGTGCGCGGGTGCAGGGTTATCATTGCCGCGCCGGATTCCACGGCAATGCGGGCGCACTCGGCGTAATTGATCGAGCCAAGGTCCCAGCCGGATCGCATTTTTATCGTTACCGGTACATTGCCCAAAGCCTCGCGGGAAGCCTTAACCGCCGCTGCGACTATGCTGCCCAGTCTGGCGGGATCTTTCATCAGCGCCGATCCTGCGCCGTTTTTTACCACCTTTGGCACCGGACAGCCGGCGTTGATGTCTACTGCATCAGGCTTGAGCGGGGCCAATACCAGCGCCGCCTTGTATATCGCTTCCGGATCGCCGGCGAACAGTTGAATCGCATAACGCCGCTCGTTTGAGGCGCGGCTTACCAGGCTGACCGCGGCAGGAGCGGCCTTGCCGTTGCCCAAACCGTAGTGGGCTGGGTTGCGGTACAGCGCCTCGGCGGAAACAAGTTCGGTAAAAGAAAAATGCGCACCCTGCTCAATGCACAGCGAGCGGAAGCTCCGGTCGGAATACCCTGCCACCGGCGCGAGAAACAGATTGCCTTCCAGTGCAAGGGAACCAATGGTCACAGGGCGATATAAATTCATAATGTATTGAGCGTCCATTTATGGGATGATGAATCGCCAAGGGAGATGCGAATGTCTCCGCTGATACTGTCAATTTCGATGTTCGACACATTAAGGCGCAGCTTTATAGTTAATGTCGTGCGAACAGGATTCCAGCCCTTTTTTAATCCCAGATTAATATCTTGCGCAGTCAAATCAATGGTCTCAGCAGTCACGTTGAACATATAATCCGTAAGGAAATCATCAATGGGAATATCGGTCAGGGGATAGGTGGATTGAGAGCCTTGGGCTGTTATGGCAGTATCTTTGTCAATATATATATAACTGACTGTTTCGCTGGTAATTTCCAAAGACATTGAAAAAATATTCAAAATGGATTTTATGTTTTCTCTGGTCAGTATAGTATAATCGATACTGTCTGTTGTTACCAAATACAACAGGGCTATATGTGCGTCATTACGACTTATATTGAAGTTGGAATAAAATCCATTCAAAGCCGCAAGCTGGGCATTATCGACGTTAAGCGGTATCAGGGCGGCGTCAGCAGGATTCTCGATGATATAGTTGATCCGCCCGTTTCTGATGTTTCCGGTTCCGCCCAATCCCCCATCGGATATATCTAAATCGTTATTATATTGGTCGTATGTAATAATACTGCTGAAAATATTATCTGTATTTGTGCTTCGCGTATACACCTGATCGGACAAAATAAGAATCGCCATTGAGCCATCCACGGCGCCGGTATTGGTATCGGCGGGACAGGCTGCCAGAACAACGATGGTTGTCAGCGTTGCCAATAATGTTTTTGATTTCATGGCTATATTAATCGTAATATGGGACTATGGTGATGTCAATAGCCGGTTTTTATGATATACTATAAGCCTATGAGTAAAGACAAAACAAAAAAAAGAAAGCCGGCAAGATTCCTTTTGATGCTGCTGTGCATCTTTATCGTTATATCAATTGCCTGGGTCTCTTTTGCTTTGATTGGCAGGATCAAGGCCGAGGCGCTTATTCCCGATTCGGCCATTATGCGCTTGAGCATTGCCAATCCGGCGCGTTTGATTGACAGGATTAAGTCTCATGAATCTCTGGACACCATTGCCGCAATGCCGGAATTGGCTCAGGCAGCCTCATCGCTTAAAACAATGCAGAAACATCCATTATTGAAAAACCGTTTGCTGCATCTTGCCGCGCGGGGAAACCTTGAGTTTGCCCTGCTGCCTAACGGTCAGTTTTTGCTTGCCTGGGATACAGGGCTTTTTTCGCCGCTGCTGCGCATTCTTCCGCTGGTTTCCGGTTTTGCCAATGTGCCCAATATGTACTATGTGCAGGCGGGAAAAAATTCCCGCTTTGAATACCGCATGGAAGACAGGACTCTGTTTATCGGCCCTTATCGTAATGTGCTTTTTATTGCTGATAGCTCGCCGGTTTTTGAATCTCGCGCAGAGCTTGCGCAGGTAAGCAGGGACAGGACTGCCAGAACCATTAAACTTTCCGCGCACGATGCGGTACTGCAGCTTTCTCCCGCATTTATCGGCGATATTCTTGCCGGGCAGGATTCGGATATTGCGGCAGTCATTGAAAGTATTACCTTTGATTCTGCGGTGGAAATTGGTCTTTCGGTATCGCCCAAAAAGCTGGAATTGCACCTAATGGCGCCGGTGTCATCGCCGCAGGCGGCATTGGTCCGGCTTTTGGAGCAGCGTTCCCATGCGCCGGTTCTTGCGGAACGCCTTCCCACCGCCGCCCAATACGCAACGATTCTTTCGGCAGGCACGCTGGAAGAACTGTGTCAGGCGGCGCTGCTATTTTCCGGTCCTGCTCTGGAAGAAAGCATCAGACGGGCAGATAGTTCTTCACGCACCGTGTTGGGTCTGACCCTGGACGATCTGCTTTTCTCCTGGTCTGGAACGGAATTTGCCGTCTTTGGTCTGGAAGGCCGTCCCCATCCGGTGTACGCAATACAAATCGCCGATGAACGGAAACGGCAGGCAATTTTTGACCGGGCATTTAAGTCCATTGCGCTTAACGAAAATGTTTCCCTGAATTTGGACGGAACGCGGCTTCCCCGAATTGAAGTTCCCGATTTTCTGCAATCGCTGCTGCGGCACTGGGACATTTTTATGCCATCGCCCTATTACACCATCCATAAAGGCTATCTTTTGGCAAGCGAATCGGCGGATACGCTGCTTGCGTCGTTACGTGCAATGCAGCGAAATGACGTATTGCCCCGGACTGCGGCCTGGCGGAATATAGCCGGCGGGAAAGCCGCCTCAAGCGCGTTCAGTCTGTATTATTCCCTTGATTTGTCAATGCCGTTCTTCCTGCGAAACAATACGGTGTTAAGCGGCTTCCTGGGCATATACCGCCAGGGCCTGGTTCGCATGAGTTTTGACAAAGGCCTTGTTGATATTTCCCTTGCGTTAATTCCCGGCGCCGGCGGCGGCGTAACGCTGATGAATAACTATCCCCTTGCCATTGGCGGAAATCCGTCTAACCAGATTTACGGAGCCGGCAAGGGAGAAGATCGCCGCATTTTCCTTACCCGCGGCAATGCTGCCATTTCGATAAATCCCGCCGATAATAGCGTTCATGAACTTGCCGGTCAGGGGCCGCTGTGGGTTATACCTGCTGAAGGTGTGGCCTTGCCAACGGCGTTGCCAACGGCGAAAACTGCCGCATGGGTGGTAAGCGCTCAGGGGCGGGTAACACTGGTAGACGGCGATATGAGGCCGATGCAGGGATTTCCGGCGCTTACCGGAGTCAGACTTTCTGCTGCTCCGGCAGCCTGGGCCGGCAGGGTTTTCCTGTGTTGCGAAGATGAAAAAGTGCATGTCATTGACGAAAATGGCCGTCAGAGTGTATGGGAATCTTCGTTCCCCACAGCCCTTCGTTCTCCGCCTTCGTTTCTTTCGGTGCGGACAAGACAGGGTATGCGCGAGTACGCGGCAGTGTACCCCAAAAGTTTTTTCGGCGAAATATGGCTCCTTGATCTGGATGGCAGAGTTTTGCCCAACTGGCCTGTGCCGGTATCGGCCGGCGAAAGTTCCGGCATTGCGTTTGGGTCGCCGCTTTTATTTGCGCATAACAATCGTGTGCATGTCGCCTTTGTTACTCAGGATGGGGAGCTTTCGGTTTTTGATGGAAGCGCCGCCTTTGTACAGCCATTTCCGGTCATGCTTGACGGTGTTTTCTATCAACAGCCGGTTTTTGACGGAGAATTCCTCTGGCTTATTTCAGCTCACGGAACGCTTTTTCAGGTAAGCCTTACCGGCGAAGTATTATATCAGCACATCGCCGGTTTTGCAGTGAAGGAAGAAGGATACATCACTGTGTTTGACAGCGATGGCGGCGCCAATCCTGCAATTTTTATGTTAGGCGAGGGTAATGCCCTGCACGGCTATTCCCGCCATTTCCGCTCGCTGGAAGGCTTTCCGTTGCCGGTGTGGGGAAGACCTTTGTTTGTTGGCTCCAGCGGCAATGAAAAAGCTGAAATTATCGGCCTGGGAATGGATCGGCGCTTGTACCGCTGGCAGTTCAGGTAAAGGGGATATATTGTGAAAAAAATGCTGCCGGCAATGGTGCTTTGTGTAATGGTACTTTGTACCACGGCGCTTTGTGCCGCCTGTACTTCTCTGCAGCGTGATGTGTCGATTGACAGTTCCAGAGACAAAACAGAAAAGAATCTTGCAAGAATCGAGGAGAAGATTATTCCCCTGGAGGCAGCGGGAGGAAACGAGGCGCGCCGGCAGCGGGCAGCATTAACATCGGCGCGCAAGATGATCGGCGACATGGAAAAAGAAGCGGCAGCCGATGCCGATTTTGCAGGCAAACTTACCGCATGGTCAGGCAGGCTTGCCATTCTGGAAGGAAGATACAGCGAAGCGCAACGTTTGTACCGGCAATCCATGGCCGCTTCTCCCGGCAATATTCCCGCGATTGTGCTTGGTATCCGCCTTGAGGGGGATCCGGAAAAGCGGCTGGAACTTGCCGAAAAGGAATTGGCTTTAACAGGCCGGCATACTTCCGCGCCGGGCTTTGGAGAACTGCACATTGAAAAAGGCTGTTCCCTTTTGGAACTGCGCCGTTTTGCCGAAGCTGCCGGTTCCTTTGATGCCGCTTTTGCTTCGGCGCTGCATGGCGTATATCGCGAGAGCTATCAGGCAGATCGGGATAGAGCCTGGGAATTGCGTCATTTTGATGATGGCGCTGCGGGAACCATGGGAATTCTGGAGCGCGGCGGCATTCGCTGGAAAGACAGCATAGTCCTTGCGAAAAATGAAACCCAGCTTTTGCGTTTTGTAACCGGCGGCAGAAATATAAGTGAAACCGAATTATTCAACCGCCTTTTGGATCGCGCTTTTATCCCTTATACCCAGGACATTAATGTCAATGAATGGCCGGCAACCAGACCAAAAATCGAAGACCCGGTTTCCCGTTCCGGCGCTGCCTGGTTTATCTGGCATCTGTACGCTGAGTCCCGCGCCGACCGGGGCCTTCTTTCCCGGTACTCCGCCCGTTTTGCGACAGGCCCTAACCCCCGCAGCCCCATCGCAGACGTTCCCCCGCTCTCGCCATTTTTCGATTCCATTCTGGGCTGTGTGGAAACGGAGCTAATGTCCCTTGCTGACGGACGAAATTTTGATCCGGCAGGCGTAATTCGCGGGGCGGAATTGCTTTCGATATTGAAGAAGATCGATAACTAGCTATTGCTTTATATTATTGACATCTTCCAGATTAATGCTTAACTTTCCATCCGCCTTACGCGTGGCAATTTTTTTGAAATAATCAAAATATTGCTTATCCACCAGCGCAACGTGCGATAATATCCAGTCTTTCAGAAATCTGGTAAATGTTGAAAGCGTATGCCGTTTTCCGGATTCGTAATCACGGATATTTTCAACAACGGCAATCACGAAATTCTCATGTTCCTTTTTATGTTCGGCATAACCGGCAAATTTCGTGGCGATCATGATTTTTTCTTCGGTAGCAAAGTGATTTTTTACATACGCAACCGCTTCCTTGATAACCCTGTTAAAATAATCACGTTCCTGTACATCATTGCCGGTAACATGGTTAAACATTTCATTTACCAAATTTACCAGCCCCTTGTGCTGATCATCGATCAGTTTTACTCCGCACGAAAATTTGTTCGTCCAGGCAATAAATTCGCCGTCATCGTTTGCCATACTGTTTTATCCCCGTTTATATGTTTTAATTTCCTGACGTAATCGCGCGGTAAGCTCTGCGATGGGCACCCGTATTTGCTCCATGGAATCACGGAAACGCAAGGTTACGGTGCTGTCTTCTTTGGACTGATAGTCAACGGTTACGCAGAACGGAGTTCCCGCCTCGTCCTGACGGCGGTAACGGCGGCCTATGGCTCCCCCCTGATCGTAATCGGTGGCAAAGTCCTGTTTCAGTTCCTGACGTATGTCCTGCGCCAATTCCGCAAGGCCGTCTTTTTTCATGAGGGGCAGTACCGCAACGGTAATGGGCGCAAGGCTGGGATGGAAGCGCAACACGGTGCGCCAGTCATCTTCATTGCCCTTATCCGCGACTTTTTCCTCATCGTAAGCATCGCAGAGAATCATCAACACATTCCGCGTTAACCCTGCCGAAGTTTCAACAATGAACGGAGTATAGCGTTCGTTGTTGTTGTCCTGATCGATGTACTGCATATCCTTGCCGGAAAACTGGGCATGGCGGCCAAGGTCGTAGTCAGAACGGTTGTGCACGCCTTCCAGTTCGCGCCAGCCCATGGGGAACAGGTACTCAATGTCCCAGGCTTCTTTTGCGTAATGGGCCAGCTCGCCCGGCCCGTGCTGGTGCCAGCGAAGATGATCCATCTTGACGCCCAGCTTTTCATAATAGGCCCAGCGCCGTTTGCGCCATTCGTTAAACCATTCCTCGTCTGTACCGGGCTTTACAAAAAACTGCATTTCCATTTGTTCAAATTCACAGGTTCTAAAAATAAAATTTTTGGTCACAATTTCATTGCGGAACGCCTTGCCGATCTGGGCTATGCCGAACGGGATTTTCATCCGGTTTGACTGAATGATGTTCTTGTAATTAACGTATATTCCCTGAGCGGTTTCGGGCCGCAAATAGATGATGTTGGCAGTGTCCTCCGCCGCGCCGATGTTGGTTTTGAACATCAGGTTGAATTTGCGGGTGTCGGTCAGTTCGCCGCCGCACTCGGGGCATTTTTTGGCGGTGATGTTTTCTTCAGGAATTTGGTCTGCCCGGAAGCGTGTTTTGCACTTTTTGCAGTCCACCAGCGGATCGGTAAAATTTTCCACATGGCCGGATGCCTCCCAGGTACGGGGGTGCATCAAAATTGCCGCATCAAGCCCTACGATATCGTCGTGGAGCTGGGTCATTTCCTTCCACCAGGTACCGGCAATGCGGTTTTTCAGCTCTATGCCCAAAGGCCCGTAATCCCAGGCCCCATTCTGGCCGCCATAAATCTCTGAAGATTGAAACACAAACCCCCGGCGTTTTGCCAGCGAGGTTACTTTTTCCATGGTAATTGTTTGTTCTGCCATGGGTACATCATACCGGAAAAGGATAGTTTGGGGAATAGGGCCATTTTTATGTAGTAATAAACGCTGATTTCCTGTATAATAAAGTACTCAAAGCATGGATACAAAAGACAAGACCTTGTTGATACGGTTTTCAATTCGCGCCAAGTTGGTAACAATTATTTCCACCTTGGTACTTGCGTCTCTGGGGGCAATTACCGTATTGGTGTCTGTGCTGGTTTCTCAGGACCTGCGGCTTACGGCGGAAGAAAATAATTTTGAGGTGAACCGGCGTACGGCAATACAGGCGGAAAATACCCTTGCGTATATGCGTTCCAGTTCTCTGGTTCTTCTGCAAACCATAAATGTGGTGGGCGGTGTTCTTGACGGGGAAAACGGTCAGGCGGAACAGGCGCGCCTGATGGATCAGGTTGTACAGTTTTTCTTTAGGCAGAATCACCACGTTGCAGCCCTTATCTTTTTTGGTCCCGGGCAATCGAATCGGACTTTGGTCAATGACCTGTTTGCAATTACACGGGGAATAGAAGATTACATGACCGAATCCTGGTTTGAAAAACACCCAGAGGCGCTGGAACGGGCTTCTGCGGGAGAAACAATACTGTTGAGCGCGGCTTCCGATTTTTCCATTCCCATGCTGGCGTTAATTTTTCCCTGGCGTAATGGAGGGGCAGGAGTTCTTTTTTCTCCTGAAAGCCTGAACGATGTATTTGGTTTTGGCATTAACCAGTCTTACCTGATAAACAGCGAAGGCGATATTTTGATCCATGCAGATTTTGCCCTGATACAGGCCGGGGCGAATGTCGCAAACCAGAATTTTATTCAGGCGATGCGGAGATCGCCCCAGCGGAGTCAACAAACCCTTTACACCGACAGTGAAGGGGTGCGCCATTTTGGGGCTTTTACCAAATTGAATATTGCCTCTGCTGCCGTAGTCACCAGTATCGAATACGACAAGGTTTTTGAAGGAATAGTCGCCACTACCCAGCGCAATGCCTATCTTACCATTACGGTTTTAAGTATTTCGATATTGCTTATATGGTTTTTTGCAAAAACTATTTCCGTTCCTCTTAAGGCGCTGGCGGCGGCGGCGCGGGCTATTGAAGGCGGTACTTTTGAAGTAAAGCTCAAGGCAAAAGGGCGTGATGAAATAGGCCTTTTAACCAATAGTTTCAAACGGATGAGTACGGCGCTCAGCATATTTGGCAAATTTACCAACCGGGATCTTGCAATACGGGCCATGCGCGGCGAGCTTAAACCCGGCGGTCAGCATAAACATGCGACAATCTTCTTTTCGGACATACGTGACTTTACGGAAAAATCAGAAGACTTTACCCGTGAATTCGGGGATAAGGCTTCGGACAAAATCGTTTTTTGGCTCAACGATTATTTGACGCGTATGGTTGAGTGCGTCGAAAAAACCGGCGGCATTATTGATAAATTTATTGGTGATGCGGTGATGGCCCATTGGGGGACGGCCTACACGGCGGGCAGTCCCAGAAGGGACGCTTTTAACTGCATTAAAGCGGCGTTGTTAATGCGAATGGCATTAATCGATATGAACAAAAAACGGAAATCGGAAGACAGGGGAAATCCATCCATTACCATTGGCTGCGGCATCAACACGGGAATAGTAACTGCCGGGCAAATTGGCAGCGATGTGCGTATGGAATACACGGTTATTGGCGATCCGGTAAATCTTGCTTCCCGGACCGAGGCTCTGAACAAGCCTTTGGGCACGGATATTTTAATTACTGAAAATACCTGGGAACTGGTAAAAGACTATGTTATCACCGAAGAAATGCCATCGGTATGGGTAAAGGGAAAAGAAAAACCGGTACGCTTGTTTGCGGTCGTTAATCTTACCTATGTTCGCAATGGCCCAAGAACCCTGGCCGAAGTGCGGCAGATGTTGGGATTGCAGCCGCCCGATCTTTCAAAAGTGAATATAGGCGCCGAAGAAATAAAATACAGGATCGGTGAGCCACGGAGTAAAAAATGAGCGACAAAGCTCATTTGAAACCCCTGACGAGCGTTGCCGGTGAAAGGCTCCGTCAAATTGCGGACGTTCTGGTGGTTTTTATCTGTCTTTCGGTGGCACTCGGAAGTTTCTACCTGTTTTATCACAATCTGTTTCAAACCCTCAGTTCCCAAAATGCCGAGGCTGTTGGAACGGTTACGGTTAAATACAATTCAGTCCAGCGGCGGATGGGAGACAGAGTTCTTTGGGAGCGGCTGTTGTCTGAATCGCCGGTATATGCTGGGGATTTAATTCGGGTGGCGGATCATTCCGGCGCAATACTGCATTTTGACGGTAATGACATCGATCTGGATCAAAATACCCTGATACGGATACAGTTCAACAAAGGCGCCCCGCAAATTGAGCTTGCTTCGGGGAGCCTGAGTCTCAGTACCGGTGCGGGCGGCGGCAATGTGCTTTTGGTCATTGATGGCAAAACAGTAGAGGCGGAATCGGGAACGATTCTCAATGCTGCCGCCAACGAAGAAGGTATGATATTGCAGGTAAGCGGGGGAGCAATACGGTTTACTGAAGAAAATGGGCAAGTGCGGGAAGCGGTGGCAGGTACGGTGATTGCTCTGGATACAGAGGGCGGAGAACGCATAGAGCCGGCCGCAATGATACTTCGGCCACGGTACAATACGCGATTCCTCAAAAGTACGCCTGAACCGCTGGACATAGCCTTTAGCTGGGACAGAATAAATCTTGAACCTGATGAGCCCTTGCGGCTGGAAATTGCGGAAGACCGGAATTTTTCCCGCATTGCCAAAGCCTTTACGGTATTTAATGCAGCGGATGTGGTTCTTGACGCCGGAATATGGCATTGGCGGCTGCTTCATCAGGATTTTGCTTTGTATAATGGCCGTATCATTGTGATGGAGGCATTGGGACCGTCGCTGCTCAGTCCGGCAATGGATAGCCTGATCCGTTACCGGGCTGGTCAACCGGAATTGCGTTTTCAATGGTCAACAGTCGAGGAAGCCGCATATTACCTGTTGAAAGCCGGGAGGACGCCAACCCTTGAAGAACCTCACATTGAAACGCACGTTTGGGGGACTTCTTTTATCAACTCAAGTTTGGGGCAAGGTACATGGTTTTGGCAGGTGCAGCCTGTTTTTCCACCCAACTACGAAGGCAGTGCCGGTGTTTCATCCGTTGCCACCTTTCGCCTCGAAAAAAACGAAGAGTTGGCGGGGCCGGTACTGAAAGCCCCCGCTCCCGGTGCCGCTGTTGACATTACCCTTGATCGCAGCGATTTTTATTTTTCCTGGGAACGCTCGAACGAAGCAGTTGCATATACGATACAAATATCCGAAAATCAAAATATGAGCCGTCCAGTAGTAAGCCAAACGGTACAGAGCAATTTTTATGTGTATGGAAAGTACGAACGAACTCTTCGTCCGGGGCAATATTTCTGGACTGTCTTTTTTATTGATGAAGAAGATAACCTGTCGTTGATTTCTCCGATTCGGTCATTTGTTGCCGTTGAAGGGGAAATAATCCATCGGGCTGTTTTTCCTCCTGACGGCTATACCATTTCGGTAGATCAACTGCAGGAAACCCAATTCACCTGGAGATCAAACCTGACTTTTGAGAGACGATTTCAGGTTTCCAGCCGGCCTGATTTTTCCCGGCTGGAGATTGATGAACTGGTTACCGGCGAAGTGTATCAAAGTGTATCCCTTTCTTCTGGCGACTGGTATTGGCGGATTTTTGCCAGGGATATGAATGCGGACTATCTGGAATTTGTTACTCCCGTCCGGCGCTTAAGCCTGACCCGGCCTCTCCCGCTTGCCCCGGTTATGGAACAACCCAGACCCGGCAGTCAGGTGCAGGTCATTTCGGGGCACCGGGAGGAATTCCGCTGGCAGCCGGTCAGTGAAGCAGAGCAGTATCGGTTGCGCCTGTACGCCGCAGCCGATTTGAGTACGCCGGTGCATGAACAAACTATTACCAGAAATACAACGTGTACCATTGCAATGGACTCCTTTGCGGATGGAACCTATTACTGGACGGTGCAAGTGCTGCCCAATGGGGACATTGGCACTGAGCAATTTGTACTGCGAAGGCTTCAGCCCGTTACGTTGGCATCTCCGGTTCAGGGAGCGACCATATCGGGACTTACGGCCTTAAGGCAGCAAACCGTATTCCAGTGGAACAGTACCGAGACAGTAGGCAATGCGCGATTTATCCTGTCCCGCAGCCCCAACCCCTCTCAGGGAAGGCCGGCGGTGAATATCCCCAATCCTGGCCGGGTTGTCAGGCTGGATGGTCTGGAAGAAGGCACCTGGTATTGGACTGTGGAAGCGCAAACGCCCGAAGGGTTATCCATCAGCGCGGCATATCCCCGCCAATTACAGGTATTGCCCATTCCCCTTCTGCCTGCGCCGGAAAACCGATGGCCTCCCGCCGGATACCGTTTTGGGGCCGATGAGCTGCGGGCGCAGCGGAATCTTGTCTTTAATTGGTCGGCAGTGGCAGGAGCGAATGCCTATATTTTCAGCCTTTTCCAGGGGGCCGGTAATGCACGGCGGCACATAATCCGTACCGATCCACAGACGCGAACCAACTGGACCCTGACCGATTTTGGCATCCTGCAGCAAGGCACATTTATTTGGCAGGTAGAAGCAATACACAGGGCGCAAAATGGTACCATTGAACAGCGGGGTACAATTGTAGAAAATTCTTTTATACTGGATGTTCCGCTGCCCGGTCAGGTGCAGGTAGATGAGTCAAGGAGTTTTTATGGTAATTAAACCTTTCTTCCCGGTAAAAATATTTTTTGCGGCACTCGTCCTTCTGTATGGTATTTTGGGGACGCCCGGCGTCTTTGGCACAGACGAAAGCAGGTACTTTGTGGAAGTACAACACCGTTTTATTCAACGCCTGGTTTGGACGGCTACCGAGAATGCCCTCCGTTATGAAGTAGAGGTTGAACAAGAGGATGAAAGGGGACAATATCGGGCGCTGTTGCGGGAAAATACGGAACAGCTGTTCGTTGAGGTTTCCCTGTCGCCGGGGCAGTATCGCTACCGTGTTATCCCCTATAACGTATTTAATCAGGCCGGCGGGGCGTCTTCGTGGGGCACTTTTGTAATATTGCCGGCCATCGAGCCAGAATTGAATGATTTTTCGCCGTATTCTTTTGATTTGGATACAAAAATGGCGTGGGTGCTCCGCCTTTTTGGGTCAAATATGGCCCCGGAAGCCGAAGTATACCTGCGCCGCCTTGGTGTTGCCCAGATTATCGTTCCTGTTGAACTGGAAATACTTGCCGGGGGCAGAGAAGCCCGGCTGCATTTCACCTATGACCAGTTGATTCCCGGAATATATGAGATTTATGTAAGAAATCCCGGCGGATTGGATACGCGTATGAGGGGTTTTTCGATCAATCACCATAGTCCGCTTGCGGTAAATACCAGTTCGCTTGATATATATATGGGGGCATCCTGGATATCGCTGGCCCTTCTGTCAAAACAAGACCTGTTTTTCAGCGGCTGGGCAGGGCATTTTGGCATGGTTTTCCCCGTACATATGATTTTGCCTATACAGAACCTCTTTAACGTAGGGGCTGAATTGACGGCATCCTGGTACACTCAGGAAGGAGAAATGCACTACCAGTTAGCCGAGAATAGCCTCTTGATACAAAAGCGGTTTTTAGACCAGAAAATGGCGCTTACATTCCGTGCCGGCGTAGGGCTTGTCCTGAAAATAAGCAATGCGGGAAGGGATATCCGGTCAGAATCGGACTTGCTGGATGGGGGGGTAATTTATGGAAATACGGGCCTTTCCTTCCTCTGCCATATCTGGAAAAATGTGTATGCGGAGGCTGGCCTTAACTATACCCTCATTTTCACAACGGGTAAGCCCTTAAACGGCCTCCGGCCATGGGTTGGCGCAGGTTTTAAGTTTTAATTTTCAGTTTTATAAGTTGACCTCCGTGCTTTTATATCCTAAAATAGAATGTAGGGGGGAGTTTCTCTGTAAGGACGGTGTTGATTGGAGTATACATTGGTTGGGGGAACGATGGTTTCCCATGGCAGAAAAGCAAGTACCGGTAATCTGAGTATCCGGGAAAAACACATTGTTTCACCGCAGGGGCGTGTTTCTATCGACCTGCAAGGGAAGTCGTGCGTATACCCTTCATTGATCAATACCCATGATCATTTACAGGGAAATTATCGTCCTCCGGTAGGGCCGCCCAAAGGGACCTTCTACCTTACCTGGATGCCTTGGGATAAAGACCTTAAGGCTTCGGAAACATTCAAGGAACGGTCTCAATTGAGCCGTGAAAACCTGTATGCGTTATCCGGCTACAAATGCCTGTTTTCCGGGGTAACAACCGTAAACGACCATTTCCCCCAGTCGATAAACAAGGAAATCCTGCCTACCCTGCCAATTAGGGCATTTCTTGAATACGGCATTGCCCATGAATGTTCCTCGTATGATTTAAAATGGGGCGATGGCATAGAAATAGAACATGAGCGGGCGGTACAAAACGGGTGGCCTTTTATAACCCACCTGTGCGAAGGTTTTGACAACGAAGCAATGATCGGCGTCCAGACGCTTGAAGGCCTGAACATTCTGGATAGTAACTGCCTGTTGATCCATTGCATTGCGTTCAGCGATGCAGATATAGAAAAAGTAGCAAAAGCCGGAGCAAGCGTTTCGTGGTGCGGCTTTTCGAATATGTTTATGTTTAATACTACCGCAAAAGTCCGCAAAATGCTCAAAGCCGGAGTAAATGTAACCATCGGTACCGATTCTTCGGCGACCGGCTCGGCAAATCTGCTTGCTGAAATGAAGTATGATCGGGAACTGTATCGCTCCATGTACGGCGAAGACCTTCCCGCCCAGACAATATTTCAAATGGTAACGCATAACGCCGCCAGAGCTTTTTGTATGCAGGACCGAATTGGCACACTGGACGAAGGCAAATTGGGCGATATTATGGTACTCAAAGCCAGTCACGATGATCCGTATGAAAATCTGGTAAACGCCTCCATGGAGCATATAGAACTGCTGGTGTTGGAAGGCACGCCCATTTACGGCGAAATGCGCTTCATGGATATTTTTGACGGAACCTTGCCGTCCGGCTATTCACAGATTGAAGTGGGCGGACGAACCATGTTTGTAAAAGGCGATCCTGCAGGACTGTACACCGAAGCCCGGCAAAAAATTGGTTTCAGAAAAATACTGGACTATATGCCCTTTGATCCTGCGTTTGCACTAGGGGGAAATTGATTATGCCAAAGCCATTGCAGTACAAGCCTGGTTCGCTCATTTACGCTCAGGGCGATGATTCTGAGAAGATTTTTATTCTGCAGAACGGAAAGGTAAGCCTGGTCTATGAGGATGTTGAATCAAAAGAAGATGTGCGCGATATGCTGCAGCCGGGCGAATTTTTTGGAGTAAAGTCTGCGCTTGGACGTTATCCCCGCCAGGAAAATGCTATTGCGCTGTCAACTGCGTCAGTAATGGTTTTTACCATTCCCGAATTTGAAGCATTGGCAATGTCAAATACCAGAATTATTATGAAGATGCTGAAGGTATTTTCCAATCAAGTGCGGCGGATACACGCGCAAGTATCCAACCTTTTGGAAACATCGGAAGTAAAGCCGGACGAAGGGCTTTTTGCCATTGGAGAAAAGTACCTGAAAAACAGACGGCTTGCCCATGCGAAGTATATTTTTAGCCGTTATATGGTCCATTACCCAACGGGTAAAGATGCCGCCAAGGCTGCAAAACACCTTCAGGGACTGGAAGGCGCTGTGAGATCTGCCAGAGCCGCAGAAGGCAGAAGGCCGGGGAGGGAATAGGTATGGATTTGAATCTGGCGGCGTTTGCCCGTTTTACCCGTGTTTTTCAGCCTGACGAAATTATTTTTTCCGAGTATGAACCGGGAGATACTTTTTATCTTATCCAGTCCGGAAGGGTAAAACTGATAAAAAATACCGGGGAATTTGAGCGTACGCTTGATATACTGCAGTCGTCGGAAATGTTCGGCGAAATGGCGATACTGGAAAATTCACCGCGTTCCGCCACTGCCATTGCCATGGACGAAGTAAAAGCGCTTGAACTGAATGCGCAGAATTTTGAGCTTTTGGTGCTTGGCAATCCGCAAATTGCCTTAAAGCTGCTGCGCATTTTCTCCAAGCGGATTTATGATCAAAGACGGCGTTTCATGACTCTTACCCTGTCTGATCCTCAGGTAAAAATTGCGGATGTGTTTTTGATGCTTGACGAGACTCAGCCCAATATTGACAAGTCTACCGATAGCCGCGAGTTTCAAACGACCGCTGAAGATATTGCCCATTGGGCCGGGATGGGTGCCCAGCAGACAAAGGATACCCTGTCTCACTTTGCCACCCAACGCCGGTTAGAGATATTTCCTAACCACATTGTGGTTAGGAATATCAACGACTTTATTCGTTTTGTTAATTCACGGCGTCATCGGAATAACACCTAAAACGCCCTGTTATTAGTCTTCTACAATACCGACCCTGACCTCGTTTCCGATACTGGGTATATCCAGAAGCGTTCCAGGATGTATAAGGTTGGGGTTATCCGGTCTGGGTAATTTACTTCTGTTTGCATTATAAATTCGCCGCCATTGCGTTGGGTCTCCGTAAATTTCCGGCTTTGCGGCGATATTCCACAGACAATCCCTCATGGGAACCCAGTTTTTAACCAGATATTGGGCTGCAAAAACAGGCGCATCCGGTATTTCCGCCAAAATGGCGATGACCTGACGCGCTGCCGCAAGGCTTCCATTCCAGTCTTCATTGGAACGGGCGTCCAGAGCTTCGGCAAGGGTTAATTCCGCTTTTCCGTAGATTTCGGGGTAACCTCTGGGCGCGCCCATTTTGTTTGCCCAGTCAAGGCGGGCCTGAGCGGCGGTAATGGTATCATTTGTCTCATTGATCATCATTTGCAATGAGATATAGTCATTCGACAGTTGGGCGTATTTTATGGCTTCTTCCGCGTGTTTTATCGCTTCATCATACCGGCCTTCTGCGTAACATTCCTGAGCCAGCTTTACCAGCCTGATGTTTTCAAGTAAATATTGGTTAGTAAGGAAGACATTACCGTTTTCCTCCGGCAAATCACCTTCTGTTGCCCACAACTGCAGGCTTCCCGAACTAAAAAATAACGCTATTCCCAATAATACAAACAGATATTTATTCATGGTTTTCCTCCATTACCTGTCCTGCTTTTACCGCAAGAGCAATGCTTTCGTCAGACATTGAGGCGGCTCTTTTGATGGTTGTATCTGCCTGATTTCGTTTTGTTTCTGTTGCTTTGGTAACCGCGGTAAACTGAGCTGCCGCCTGACCGTATTTGTCCGCCGCCGCCGGAAATAGCTTTGCGTTAAAGTCTTTCACCGCCTGCTGATGAAGTGCGTCTGCTTTGTTAAAATCATCTTTCATGGCAATATTGGCTTTTACGTCTATCGCCGATTGCCGTTCTCTATCCGCGCGGGTTCTTGCCGCTACTGCGGCTGTATCATTGCTTTTGCCGGCTATAGCGTCATAAGCATCTGCTGCCGCATTATAGAGAGGCGCAGCGGCTTTTATTTCGGCAAGCGTTGATCTTTTTGCATTTCGTGCGGTTTGGTTTCTTGCCTCGGCGTTTTTCCAGTCATTGGGAAAATTGGTTTGCCCTTTTGCGTCAGATGCCGCCTTGCGGGAGCGATCGGCGCGGGCAATTGCTGCATTCAGCGCTTTTTGGGCATCGTCTTTATCTTTGCTGAATCTGGGGCCGCTCTTTTTGGTAATGTCGTCATATTCGTTTGCAGCGGCAACAAACAATGCCGTTGCGGCTCTTATTTCGTCCGCAGTGTTTTTCCTGGCGCTTTTTCCGGAAGTATTTTTGGACTCGGCGCTTCTCCATTCACTGGGGAAATAGGTTTGACCGTTCACATCCATCGCCGACTGACGGGCTTTTTCCGCGCGGGCCATTGCATCGTTCAGCGCTTTTTGGGCATCGTCTTTTTCACGAGCCATAGCTTCCTGCCGTACTCTTTCGGCCTCTTCTCTTTCTTTGGCAAACAGAGGACGGCTGTTATTGGCAATTTCGTCATACTCGTCAGCCGCAGCCACATACAGCACGGCTGCCGCTCTCATTTCACTCAGAGTATCTTTTTTGGCATCCTCGCCGCTTTGGAGTGTGTCTTCTGCAGCCTGCCATTCATCGGGGAAATATTCGGCCCCTTTATTATCCATAGCGTCTTTTCGGGACCGCGCCGCACGGGCCATGGCCGCTTCCAGCGCGCGGCGGGCTTCTTCCTGATCTTTGGCAAACAGAGGGCCGCTGTTTTCCGCAATTTCTTCGTACGTTTCGGCTGCTGAGGTAAATAATGCGATAGCCTGCTTTGCCTCTCCCCGCGTATCTCTTTTGGTCTTTTTGCCGGCTTCATGGTCTGTTTCCGCTTTTTTCCATTCATCCGGGAAATACTCATTTCCCTGTACCTCAAGCGCCGCTTCCCGTGCGGCGGCGGCCCGTGCCATTGCGGCTTCGAGTTCGTCCAGTACATCCTGTTCCGGCGGCAGTTTGTCGGGATCCACCACAGCCGGTTCCGGCGGCGGGGCGCTTTTACATGATACTGGCGCAAAAACGGCCAATAATAACAAAATCAACAACAGAAAACGACACTTTTTCATATTACCTTTCTCCCTTCCCTTGCTATAAAATCTTCTTTATCTATTCTATCACAAAGTTCCTGAGTTAGGCAAATGTTACATTTATTACTTTGGTTACTTTCGGCAGGTAACGTAGCGGGTCCGTTTGCCAGCCCCTTCTTTTACGATAAACCCCTCCCTTAGAAGCATAGCCAGCGTGTTTTCAACAGTGGAAACACTGGTATCAGGGAAGCGGTCGAGTATGTCCTGTTTGCTCAGTTTTCCCAAAGTTCCCGCAAAAAGAGCGCGGATACGCTCAGGCTTTGAAAGGCGTTTATCAGCCATAAGGCTTACCCGTTCCTCAAAATCCCGATAGGCTTTGAGCAGCACTTTAAGGAAATATGCGACAAAAGGCAGGGTATTGTTTTTCCCTTTAAGCCAATGGACGGAACTTTCTTCCAGAACCTCATAATAGGTTTCTTTTGTGTCTTCGATTATTTTCTCGATGCTTATGTATTTTCCGACCAGATAACCGCAGCGGTACAACAGGAGTAATGTTAAGAGGCGGCTCAGCCTGCCGTTCCCGTCTGTGAAAGGATGTATGCAGAGAAAATCCAGAATAAACTGCGGAATAAGCAGCAATGGGTCGATTTTTCCGTTATGCAGCGCTTCTGTAAGCGAACGGCAGAGCCTTTCCATGGCATCCGGGGTTTCAAACGCAGAAAGGGGTATAAAACGTATACGCTCCGTGCCGTTGCTATCGGTTTCAGCGATTATGTTATCTGCCGCCTTGAATTTGCCGCGCGGGGCTGCAGGGCTAAACTGGTATAAATCCCGGTGAAACTGCAGAATGATATTTGACTGGATGGGAATATGGTCGTAGTTTTCGTGGATTAGGCGCAGCACTTCCCGGTACCCGGCAATTTCTGCTTCGCCGCGGTTCTGGGGGTCGATTTTTTTGTGCATCAAGGCTTTCAGCCGTTCGTCGGAGGTATATATCCCCTCTATACGGTTGGAAGCGCCGGTACTTTGAATCCGCGCCACTTCCAAAAGGTGCGTCAGCACATCCGGCTTTGCCTCAACATACAATTCCTGCTTTCCCTTGTATTCATGCACCGCTGAAAGCAGATCCATGATTTCACTGCATATCAGGGAAGCTGGTAATGTTTCATAGTTAAATTCCCGTTTCATACGCTTCTGCCCAATTTTACCATAAAATTGGGCAGAACGCAAGGGGTATTGGGCAGAACGTTACAGGCTAAAACCGTTCCCGCGCCATGGTTACTATTTGCGCTGTTTTTACGTCCAGAGCCCGTAATACCAGCCTGTTGGCGTTAATGTCGCCGGTTATGACAATGCTTGCGCCCAGCATATTTCCGA
>WQXQ01000041.1 GCA_009784775.1 Treponema sp. | reverse complement strand
GTACCCCAAAAGACAGAATATCAGGGCCTGGTTGCAGAAAACGAAAAATGAGTACGCGCCATGGGTGCCGCCATTAGTGCCAAGATTACCTTCTCCTATTCCCCATTCCAACTTTGGCGCCCAAGAAGCCATACATGAAAGGCGCTTTTGAATGTTCGTATGCATAGTGGAAAGGCACCGCAATAAATTTTGCAAAGAAAGAACTATTTGCATTTGAATTTAATCCGAAAGTGCCTCCAACGGTAAATCCCCACAATGGGGTATAGCCAACATCGGCGGAAAGCTCCACTTTTGCAAATCTCCATCCCCATTTTCCCATTATTGGTATTACTGAAAAAATTCCATCCAAAAGACCAATTGATGGCATTACTTCAACAGAAAAAAATCTGGTAAGCGCAAAATCAGCAGTCAATCCCTGGATAAATATGCCGTCTCCAAGACCCATTCCGCCGCCTAGATATACCCATTTATCCCATGTACCCCATTCAGATAATACGTTATGGTTTCTATTTCGTGCTTTACGCTCTTTTGTGTGCGTATCTTCTTCCTGTTTTTCCATATTTACGGAATATATATGTACAGATGAATCTTCAATACTAATTACCTGCATTTGTTCACTTTCAGAACCAATCACTGGAGGACGGACTTCAAAGTGAAACCATTGCGTTCCGTCGGCGGGCCGGTCAAGAATGTCATGGGGGATTATGCAAAAACGATAATCGCCCTGCGGCAAAGAAACATCAATATACAGCGTCATTGTAAAATCGCGCAAATGGCTCTGGTATGTTCCGTTTTCCAATCGATCAATTTCAACTGCATAGCGCAAGGCATGATCGCCGCCGCTCCAGACAATACGCCGTGCAAAATGCGGCGTATCGGCAGCTTGCGCTTCAAGAAATGGCGTTAATCCTATAAAAAATAAAAAAACAAGTAAAAAATGCGCTAAACGGTAATTAATTGCCATTTGGCATTGTATAATACAATTACATAATTGGTCAATATGCCTTGTCAATAGGCCTACCCCACTGCCCAAATTGCTTCCTGAGTCATGCGGTCGCAGCGTTCGTTGTATTCGATGCCGGCGTGGCCGCGAATCCATACCCAGGAAAGGGGGAATTCGCCGGCAAGAGAATCGAGTTCTACCCATAGGTCCTGGTTTTTGACTGGTTTTTTGTCGCTGGTTCGCCAGGCGTTTCGTTTCCAGTTTTTTATCCATTCGGTAATGCCTTTCTGGACATACTGGGAATCGGTGTAGATTGCCGCCTGACGGGGAACGGCGCTTTCGGGATTTTGATGCATGGCTTTGAGCGCCCGCAATGATTCAATCACGGCGCTTAGTTCCATGCGGTTGTTGGTGGTATTTTTTGCATTGCCCCATTGTTCGGCCAGTATCTTGTCGCCCTGAAAGGTTTCCAGCACCATGACATACGCCCAGCCGCCCGGACCGGGATTGCCTGAGCAGCCGCCATCGGTATAAATTTTCAACGCTGTTTCCATAATCTGTTATCTCCTACTATATAAGAGGCAGCGTTGTTATGCAACGCTGCCCCTGTGCCATTATTCAATGGCGGTGATTTTGGCGGCGTGGGCGCTCCAGTTTGCGGCGGCTTTGTATGCGGCAACACTGGCGGCCGGTACCTTGATGGCAAGATCGGGGTGGGTGCCGGTTAGTACGGTTGTTCCGTTCAATGTCGTGGGCGGTTCTTCACGAAGGCAGATTAACCGCTTAAGATTACTGCAGCCATTGAAGGCTCTGGTACCAATGGATGCAATGTCCTCGTGCAGGGTCATTTCGGTCAGGCTGGTACAGTTCACAAAGGCATTATTCCCCACCGATTTGATTCCCGCAGGCAGTTCCGTCAGCGCCAGTTTTGCGCAGCCGCTGAAAGTGTCGGCAACAATGGCAGTAAGTCCCGGCGGCAAAGCAGTAAGCGTAATATTGGCGCACCCGCTCAAAGCGTTACTGCCAATCGAGGTAACTCCCAGGGGCAATTCTGCAAGCGCAAGATTGGTACAGCCATTAAAGGCATTGGTGTTAATTGCCGTTACGCCATCAGGTAATGCAGTCAGTGTAAGGTTTGCGCAATTTCTGAAGGCATAGCTGCTGATAGCCGTTATGCCGGACGGAAGCGCCGCAAGCGTCAGATTAGTGCAGCCATCAAAGGCATAACTGCCAATAGCGGTAATGCCCGCAGGCAATGCAGCAAGCGCGATGTTTGCACAACCCTGAAAAGCATTGGCGCCAATAGACGTTATTCCTGCGGGTAATGCAGTCAGTGCAAGGTTTGTACAGCCCCGGAATGTAGAACTGTTAATAATCGTTATCCTTGCGGGAAGCGCACCAAGCGCGATATTCACGCAGCCGTCAAAGGCATGGCTGCCGATAAAGGTAATGCCCGCAGGCAGTTCAGCAAGCGTAATATTCGCGCAACCATTAAAAGTATCAGCGGCGATGGAAGTAAGACCGGAAGGCAGTTTCGTTAGCGCCAGATTGGTACAGCCGCTGAACGCAGCGCTGCCAATGGAGATAATGTCCGCAGGCAGTTCCGCAAGCGTCAGTGCCAGGCAATGGAAAAAGGCATGGCTGCCAATAGTGGTTATCGCTGCAGGCAACGCTGCAAGCGCCAGATTCGCGCAGCCGTAGAACGCATAATCGCCAATGAAACTGACGGTCGGGGGCAGGGAAACAGACTCAAGATTCGCACAGCCATAAAAGGCATACGCGCCAATGCCTGCAAGATTCGCGGCGCTGAAATACCTGAGATTATCAAAACCGCCAAAAGCGCCGGTCGATTCGGAAAGTCCGGCCGCTATACCCACTGCCTTATCGGGCAATGTAATGGATACAATCCGGTCCTTTCCGGCGGCGCTGTTACCGCCGGGGTTGAACACCGTACCAGTCATATCGCAGAGCGCAAGATCAAGCGCCACAAATTTGCCCGCCGCATCAATTGCCGCAAGCAATTCCTGCCAGACACCGGAAACACCGGCCATGGTTCCAAGGTGTACCTTGATAGATAGTTCCACCGGGTCATCAATACAGCTGCCGCCCGGCTGGTTTTTGAGCCATGCTTCGGGAATGCTTTTGTCAAAAAGCCACTGCGCATACAGGGTAATGGGGGCAGTTATGGGAGTCGCAAAATCAAACGCGCTTCCCCCTGCCGCCTGAGAATACCAGCCGGTAAAATATCCCCATGCCCACACCGGATCCGCCGGCGGGACAACAGGCATATGTTCATCGGCGCCGATACGTTTGGCCGTATCGCCACTGGCAAATTCCCCGCCGTTGGCATTAAAAATCACCAGGTACAAACTGTCGCCTTTTTCGCCTTTCTCGCCGGTTTCGCCGGTTTCGCCCCTGGGCCCCTGCGGACCAGTCTCGCCATCCTGCGCCAGCACTTGCCAACCAAACCCATCCCAAATGTACGACTTTTTGTCCGTACTGTTGTAATAGGCCCAGTTGCGTTGCGGACTGGCAGGATGCTCCGGTTTCTCGCCCTGCCATACAATAGAAAGCCCTTCAGCTCCGGACTCTCCCCTGTCCCCTTTCTCGCCCTGAGCACCCGGCAAGCCCGGCAGACCGGCGGGACCTTCACAGGCGGCCAAAGCCGCCGCCATTGCCGTCACCACAACGACAACCTTACAAAAACAAATACAATTCTTCATATACAAACTCCTACCCTATATATGGTAAGAATTTGCATTTTGCATTAGTCTGTACGGAAAAAAAGGTATTTTCCCCTTGCCCAGTTTGCAGCAATTTAGTATCCTGTTAAAAGGGCTCTTTGAGACCCATCGCCTCTGACAAGGCATAATTCAATAATGTATATCAGGAGTAAGGAACATGGCAAAACAGTTAATGTTCAATGAAGAAGCCCGGCGCAAGCTGCTCGCCGGAGTTGAGCAAATGTCCAGGGCTGTCAAAGTAACGCTTGGCCCTAAAGGGCGGAATGTCCTGCTGGACAAAAAATTCGGCGCCCCCACCGTCACCAAAGACGGCGTCTCGGTGGCCAAGGAAATCGAGTTGGCAGACCCCTATGAAAACATGGGAGCCCAACTGCTGAAAGAAGTTGCCACCAAAACCAACGATGTAGCGGGCGATGGCACCACCACCGCAACCGTACTGGCCTATTCTCTGGTCAAAGAAGGCCTTAAAGCCGTAGCCGCCGGCATGACCCCGCTGGAATTGAAGCGCGGCATTGACAAAGCAGTGGAAATCGCCGTTGCGGAAATCAAGAAAAGTTCCAAAATCATCAAAGAAAAAGAGGAATATTCCTATGTAGCCTCTGTTTCTGCCAACAATGACCTTGAAATCGGCAATACTATAGCCGATGCGTTTGAAAGAGTCGGAAAAGACGGCGTTATCACCGTGGAAGAGTCCAAAACGATGGACACCTCCATTGACTTTGTAGAAGGTATGCAGTTTGATCGCGGTTATATTTCCGCGTATTTTGTCACCGACCGCGATACCATGACCGCTGTATACGAGGATGTGTACATTCTCATCCACGACAAAAAAGTTTCCAGCATGAAAGATATGCTGCCCTTACTGGAAAAAGTCGCCCAAAGCGGCAAGCCCCTACTCATTATTGCCGAAGACTGTGACGGCGAAGCCCTTTCGACTCTGGTACTCAACAGCCTGCGCGGCACCCTCAAAACCGTGGCCGTTAAAGCCCCCGGTTTCGGCGACCGCAGAAAAGCCATGCTGGAAGATATTGCCATTCTTACCGGCGGCCAGCTCATTACCGAAGAACTGGGCATGAAGCTGGAAAATACCGAGCTTTCCCACCTTGGCAAAGCGCAAACGGTCAAGATAGACAAGGACAACACCACAATCATCAACGGCGGCGGAAAGAAAAAAGACATTCAGGACCGCGTTGCCCAGATTAAGACACAAATCGAAGACACCTCCAGTGACTACGACCGCGAGAAGCTCCAGGAGCGGCTTGCAAAATTGGCCGGCGGTGTTGCAGTGGTCAAAGTCGGCGCAGCCACCGAAGTTGAACTGAAAGAGAAAAAGCACCGTGTCGAGGATGCCCTGTCTGCCACCCGCGCAGCCATTGACGAAGGCATCGTCCCCGGCGGCGCGATTGCCATGATCCAGGCTGCTCTTATTCTGGACAAGGCCGATACCGCAAAACTTTCCGACGATGAAAAAGTCGGCTTCAAGATCGTCAAACGCGCCCTTGAAGAGCCTATCCGCCAAATCGCGGAAAATGCCGGTCTTGACGGCGCCGTCATTGCCGAGCGCGCAAAACAGGAAAAGAAAGGTATTGGTTTTGACGCCGCCAAAATGGAATGGGTAGACATGATGAAAGCCGGTATCATCGATCCGGCAAAGGTCACCCGCTCTGCCCTGCAGAATGCGGCATCCATTGCCAGCCTCTTGCTCACCACCGAATGTGCCATCACCGACATCCCCGAAAAGAAAGAAGCTCCGGCAATGCCCGGCGGCGGCATGGGCGGCATGGGAGGAATGGATTATTAGTAGGGACTAGGGAACAGGGACTAGGGAACAGGGACTAGGGAATGGGGATTGTTGTTAGAAAGCGTATTGGATTATCAACACGCTTAGATAACGAACCCAAAACCCCAGTCCCCAGTCCCCAGTCCCTGTTCCCTATGCCCCCTTGGCCTACCCTCTCCCCTTATAGCAAAACATTCTCGACGCCTAACGGCGATCTGTTTTATTACGATACCGGAAAAAATGCCGCTGCTGTTGGCAAGCCAACAATCGTGCTTATTCATGGACTCGCGGATGAGGCGGATACGTGGCGGCATATAGTGCCCGGCCTTACCGGCGCGGGGTATCGCGTTATTGCCCCGGACTTGCCGGGCTTTGGGCGTTCGTTGTGGAAGGGCAGAATCAATGTGCAAAGGCATCGTGATGCCGTTATCCGGCTGATACACGAAACCGGCGCGGCAAGCCGGGAACACCCGGCCGTATTTGCGGGCAGTTCCCTGGGAGCCGGCATCGCAGAACTGATCGCCATACAACAACCTGAACTGGTACACAGCCTCATTTTAATCGACGGCTGTTTTCCCTTTCCCTACAAGCTGGAAAAAGGATTGTTTCTGGTGATGCTGCCGTTTGTCGGAAAAAGCTGGTATCGGAGTTTCCGCTCCAACCACGAAGCCGCATGGAAATCGCTGTATCCGTATTATCACGATTTAGACGCAATGAACGGCACGGACAAAGATTTTCTCCGCGAGCGGGTTATTGCCCGCGTGGAAAGCGTCAATCAGGAACGCGGCTACTTTGCCACCCTGCGAAGCATGAACGCCTTTTTTCTCTGCGGCAAACGCTCGATAGGTAAAAAAATACAGGCCTTCCCCGGCAACATACATATGCTCTGGGGCGAGCATGATCGTGTTATTCCGCCGGAAAAAGCCGGTATGTTCCGCAGCCTGCGCCCGGACGCGAGTTTTACCCTCATCCCCAACACAGGCCATTTGCCTCATCAGGAAAACCCCCAAGTAACAGTGGCGGAAATATTAAGGGGACTGGGGACTAGGGACTAGGGATTGTTGTTCGTTATCCAAAAATGTTGACAACTCGCTTTATCATCGAACCACTCTCCCTAGTCCCCAGTCCCTGATCCCTAGTCCCTATCTTGCTTTAATCTGCACTGTTCGCTTTTGGGCTTCGGGCCGTTTTTTAACCTCCATGCTCAGGACACCGTTTTTGAATTCGGCGCTGACCTCTTCGGGGTTGGCGTTTTCCGGCAGCTTGAACGAACGGCTGAACGCGCTAACCCGTCGTTCCTTGAGAAGCCAGGTCCCCTGAGCCGGCGGCGCATCCTCTTTCTCATTCCCGATTTCTTCCCGCTTTGAAGCAATGGAAAGGCTCGAACCATCGACATGAATCTCAATGGCATTCTCGTCGTAGCCGGGCAGTTCCATGTCCAGCATATAGGCATTCTCGGTTTCCCGCACATCCACTGCCGGCAGATGGTTAGAAATCCTGACTGACGGCGCCATCAACATGGAATCCCCAAACAAGGATTCAAAGTAGCGATCCAAAGTAATTGCTTTCATTTTTTTCTCTCCTTAATGAAAAAATGGTGTTACTAAATACACAGCAAAAACCGTGCCAAGTCGGGAAATTTCTCGAAATTTTTCACACAAAGACACAAAAAAACGGTGTCAATCACCGTTTTTAGGTTCGTGTTCGTAAAAAGGTGTCAGTCACCGTTTTTTAAGGTGTCAGAAAAGGTGTCAATCACCGTTTTTTACCGTTTTTTGGGGTTGTGACCGAGTAAATTTGACACAGTGGGGGAATTATTGAGGGGATTTGGGTCAAAATGACACATATTCTCATTCAGTGACGCACACTTGCGATTTTCCTCATTTCAGGGTACTTTATAGTAATGACCCCAAACCAGGAAGATGCCCTCTATAATTTCATGGAGAATGTAACCGAGCCGTTCACTTTGGAGGATGTAACGGAATTCGTGCGGATGATGGATTCCACGCGAGCCGGAAATCTGCCAATGGAAATTGCCGCCATCATTGATTCCCAAAATGCGGCGTTCCGGCTGGATAACCGGCAGTGGATTTCCCGGCGAGGTTGTTTTGAAAGCATTCCCTTTGTAATAAGTCCAACGAAACTGGAATTGCTCAATGGGATTCTTATTCCCGGTCATCGCTGTATTCCTTTCGCAAACCCGCTGGCGCTGCCCCATGAGTATAAATTTTTTTGGCAGGGCAAAGAGGTCCCCTGGACAACAACCGAAGGTCCGCCGGCAGAATTCTACCCTTACTACTCCATTTTTGGAGAGGAATACGCCCCGCAATATGTGGCGCGTGATAATCCCGATAACGAAAGCGCTTTTAACTATGACCCCTACGAGGATCCGCCGGAAGTTTCGATTCATACGCTGGATATGCGAAATATTTTTCGGGAAGCTGCCTTTGTTCCCGGCGACCGTTTTGTGGTACGAACCAGAGACTGGAAAGAAGGACACTTTGATCTGGAAAAGGCGGACAAGAACGCATGGCCTCAGTCGGAATTATTTTCGTGGTTTGAAGCTGCCGAGGGCGGTTTTGAAGACAGCTTTGCCCTGCTGGGGCCGGGGGCATCCACAGAAGAACAAATCGCATACGCGTACTGGTACGGCGGAAAACGAATGCGGGAACTGCCCGCCTATTCGCTGGAAGAATTTATTTTTGAAAAATCCGATCGTATAGAAATGGTTAACTACGGTATTGAGTCCCGTTTCTGGTTTGCCGGCAAAGATATTCCCGACAGCAAAGGGCTTTTGGGTATAGCGGTTCCCCCCGACCGGACTTTCATTGAAGCTTTTTTGTGTAATATAGGCGTTCCCATCTCGGAATATGTTATTCTTTCATATATTCGGGACATGATGTACAGAAACGAAAAAGATATTAATCCCGTATTGGATCGTATTGTCCCGCCGTCAATTCATCTTGAAGAAGAAGAGTGTGATGCGATCGCCGATTACATCCTTGAAACAGTTGATGAGCTGCGGAAAAGCTACACGGTGTTTCTTGATAAAGGGATGGGCCCAATACGGCAGCGGGCGGGCGAATTGCATACCGCGGTGGTAGATCTCGCAGTACGTTTGCAGAAAGGAGAAATCGATACATCATGGCTGCCCAAACATACATTTATCATGCTTTCCCAAATTCAGGGACACGCGGCAAGCCTTATGGAAGACCTTGATTCCGATCACGAGCCGCCGGAATCGGAACTGGAAGCGATGGATAATTCCCTTGACAGCATGGTCGACACATTCAACGACATAAAAGAAACAATCGATGATGCCATGAATCATTACCGGCGAAAAAACCTGACTTTGGTACGCAGCGATCAGGACAATGCCTCGGCAGAATCCTGGCGGACTGTACAGATAAGCATAAGCGGAACCGATGTATGGCGCAGAATAATTATTCCCGGAGCCAGATTGCTGAAAGATCTGCACTACCTGATTCAAATTTGTCTGGAATGGAAAGACAGTTACCGGTACCGCTTTTTTACCGAAGGCCCCGGCGGCATGGACAGAAACAATCTGGATGAAAAAATGAAAATACGGGAAATCTGCGATAAAGGGATCAGTGAATTGCAGTACGAATATGGAACCAAATGGAACATTAAAGTTATGCTCCTTTCTCCCTATCAGCCGGGGAAAGAAGAAACCATACGCTGCGTTGCCGGTGAAGGCGCTGCCCCGCCTGAAATAATCGGCGGCCCCCTGCGCTTCCGCAAAATAACCACTATTCTTGACGGAGGCAGCGACATGGAAAAACAGGCCGCCCTGCACGAGCTGGGGTCGGATTTTGTTCCGGGCCTCTTTGATATGGAAAAATGCAACAGGGATATTGCATCCTGGGTAGATTCATGACCGATAAAACACTAACCGAATGGAGCCTTGCCGCGCTCATTGAACGGGGCGGGATATATTACAATGTCCCCGGCACAAGTCCCAAAGAACTTATTGCCGGGGGAATCGAGCGGCTGCCGTCCATACCGGCCATTGAGCCGCCGCGATTGTACCGGGAAATACTGGAACGGGAAGCGTTGATGTCAACCGGAATGGGCCGGGGTATCGCCCTGCCCCACCCCCGCAATCCGATGGTACGCGAAAACCCTCTGGTTATGCTGCTCTTTCCCGATCAGCCCCTTGACTGGAATACCCACGACGGCAGCAAGGTGCACACGGTTTTCCTTATCGTTTCCGCATCAACAGAACAACACCTTAATACATTATCAAAAATCAATTTTCTGTGTCAGCAGGAAAAATTGTATACACTGATTAAAGATCGTTCTTCACCGGAAAAAATTATCGCGGCGATTCGGGAAGCGGAAACCAGTTGGGCGAAAAAAAACTAATGACCAAGGAATGTGTTATGGACATCAAGGCGCTGGAAAAAATTGCATTAAGTGTGCGGGCTTTAAGCATCGACGCGATTCAAAAGGCCAATTCAGGCCACCCCGGCCTGCCGCTGGGAACAGCCGAGTTAGGCGTTATGCTCTACGGTGAATTGCTGCGGCACGATCCGGCAGACCCCGCATGGGCAGATCGGGATCGATTCATCCTGTCGGCAGGTCATGGATCCATGCTCCTGTATTCGCTATTGCACCTTGCCGGTTACAGGGACATCAGCCTGGAAGACATTAAAAATTTCCGGCAAATCGGTTCAAGCGCCGCAGGCCACCCCGAATACGGCATGGCCGCCGGGATCGAGGCAACCAGCGGCCCTTTGGGTCAGGGCATTGCAATGGCGGTTGGTTTTGCCGCCGCCGAAACCATGCTCGCCGCCCGATTCAACACCGCCGCCCATAAAATCGTTGATCACTACACCTACGTTCTTGCCGGTGACGGCTGTATAATGGAAGGCATTTCCGCCGAAGCAAGTTCCTTTGCCGGTCATCATGGGCTGGGAAAACTCATTATGTATTACGACTCAAACAAAATTACCATAGACGGCAGCACCGATCTTGCCTTTACCGAAGATGTCGCCAAACGCTACGAGGCTTACGGCTGGCAGGCGCTTCACGGCTCCATGTATGATTTTGAGGAAATAGCCCGCCTTACCGCTCAGGCAAAAGCGGAAACCGGCAAGCCCAGCATCATTATCCTTACATCAATCATAGGCAAAGGCGCGCCCAACAAACAAAACACTGCCGACGCGCACGGCGCTCCGCTGGGAGCAGACGAAGTCGCGGCAACGCGGGCCAACTTGGGAATACCCGGTGACTTTTACATTGCCCCGGAAGCGCAGGTTTATTTTGCCGCGAAACAATCAGAATGGAAAAAATCCCGCGAGGACTGGCAGATTACGTTTAACGCATGGTCAAAGGAACATCCCGAAAAGCGCGCGGAATGGGATCAATTTCATTCCGGCAAAGCCGCGCAGGCCGCCATGCCCGTCTTCAATACCGGCGACAGTATCGCCACCCGCGCCGCAGGCAATAAAGCCCTGTGCGCGATAGCCGCGGCAAATGCCAATCTGGTGGGCGGCTCCGCCGATCTCAAAGGCCCCAATGCCGTTGGCCTTCCCGCCGATGCAGGCACATGGACACGGGAAAACCGCGCCGGCCGTTACATATACTTTGGCATCCGTGAATTTGCCATGGCCGCCATTTGCAACGGCATTTCCCTGCACGGCGGTTTTCGCACCCTTTGCTCAACCTTTATGGTCTTTTCGGACTATCTTCGCCCGGCAATGCGTATGTCCGCGCTGATGCGGCAGCCGGTAATCTATGTATTTACCCACGATTCGATTTTTGTCGGCGAAGACGGCCCCACCCACCAGCCTATCGAGCATCTTGCCGGCCTGCGGATCATGCCTAATCTCCGTGTACTCCGCCCCGCCGATGCCGAAGAAACCGTTGAAGCCTGGACCATGGCTATGGAACACACCACAGGCCCTGTTGCCCTTGCCCTTTCCCGGCAAAACCTGAACGTCTTCCCCAAGGCCGACCCGGACTGGAAACACACCATCCGCACCGGCGCATACATCGCCAGGCAGGTCGAAGGTAAGCCTGACGCAGTAATTATCGCCACCGGCTCAGAAGTAGGCACAGCCCTGGAAGCGGCGGCATTGGCCGACAAAAAAATCAGCGTCGTTTCGATGATCAGCAAAGAATTGTTTGAATCCCAGCCCGCCGAAATCCGCGAAACAATCGTTCCCCCGGATACAAGGGTCATTGTCTGCGAAGCAGGCGTCCGCAGCGGCTGGGAACGCTGGGCCAAACCGGAAGACATCCTTTCGATAGACCGTTTTGGCGAATCCGGCCCGCCGGCCAAAGTCGCCGAACACCTGGGCATGACCGTTAACGCGCTATTATTGACCATATCCCGGGAAAAGTGTACAATAAAAGATGTTCTGGAGCAAAAAGACCTGTAAAAAAGGACTTTTTGCTGCGATCTCAACAAAAAGGATGTGTATGTTAAGGGTATTATTTACTGCCATGATGCTATGTGTATGGTGCGCCGGCGTCGCATTTCCGCAGACAACTGCTCAAAGAAAACCAACACTCAGAGTGCTTTCCTTTCAGGGCGGCCGGGAGGGAGAAGGCGATATCATTGCAACCCTCTTCTCGAACGAACAGGCGCTATTGCAATCTTTTACCGTGTCTGTACACACAGGCGCCGCGCTCAATGCCCTCCTTACAGAACATAATTTCCAATTGTCCGACTATACCGACGCAGACACAATAGCCGGCGTTGGCCGCAGACTCAATGCCGATTATGTCTTGTCCGGCAGCATACGCAAGCTGGGAACCAGAAATCTTTTAATGGCCACCGTAATCCATGTCGAAAGTTTTGAACAAGTAGCGGGATTATACCGGGTCTATAACACTGATAATGAAGTGCAGCGATTTTTACCCTCTATAACTGCAGAGCTGATTGCCTCTACGCTTGGCCGGGATGCCTCAAAACGAGACAGCCTGGCAATAGGTCCGTTCTCGCACCCGCAGGGAGCAAACGCGCAGCATGATGCCGAAACATTGGCGCAGATACTTGCCATAGAAATTCTCAAAACCGGCAACTATGCCATTCTACCCCGAACCTCCACAATGCAGGCGGCAATAACAGAACTGGATTTTCAAAAAGATCTCTGGACCGAAGAAGAAGGAATGGCAGCAATAGGACGCGCAGCCAAAGCCGAATATGTACTGGGCGGCGCAATAAACAGGTTTGGCGGCTTAAATATGTTTACAGCCCAGATATTCCACGTAGCAGACGGCAGCGTGTCTCATGGAATTTCCAAGAATTACGGAGCCATGGTTGATGGAATACAGCTTATGGAAGAAATAGCCATATACCTGACCGATCCTGGCAACGCAGAGCTGCGTATTGCCGAGCTTAACCTCAAAGAAGGGCGTGAAGAACGAAGGAAATTCCTGGCACAGGAAAAAAAGATGCTGGCACAGGCAGAAAGACAGCACAAGGCCGAACAAAAAAGACAGGAATCCGAAGCTAAAAAAGAATTGCGCAGAGGCAGTCCCATGGCTCAGGCAATGTCCGCCAAAAGAGACGACAGTTACCGAAATGAGGTTGAGTGGCTTTCTTTGTTTGCCGGCTGGGAAACAAAAGGAGATAATTCGGCAGCCGGTTCTTCGATGGTACCAGTAATAATACCCAGTGGCATTTATTGGTCACCCGGTCCGTATAGCGTCCTTGGCCTTGAAACCAGACGTATTCACTTTACAAGAGAAAAAGAAGAATTATTTCGTTTTGTGACGATTGCGCCTGCGGTTGGGTTTGTCATAGGAGTTGGCAACAGAGGAAGACTATTTACTAATTTCCTGCTCGAAATGGGAAATTTAAATGAGCGCGGTTTAATAACACCCGGGATAAGCCCCGGTTTTAGTTTTGGCTATATTTTTAATCTGCCCGGCTTTTTTGAAGACCTGGTTACCCTTAATTTGTCATACCGTTGTATTCTACTCGACGACCATTCGACTCAAGCCATTGATTTTGGAATATCGGTGACTTGTGAGGCATTAAGCAGAATTTTTGGAAAATAAGTTTGTAATGTATGAAGGAGATACAAATGAAAAAAATATTGGGCATCGTAAGTTTGATCGCGGCAGTGTTATTTCTGACTGTTGCCTGCCTTTCAGGTCCCTCCGCCCGATCAGGACGGGGTGCCAACAACCAATTTGGCTCCGATGTATATGTACAAAAACCGGTAATCGGCATACTGCCCTTTCAAGGCGGCACGGGAGCGGAAGGCGATACCGTCGCAAACCTCTTTGCCCATCAACCGGCGCTTATTGAAGCGTTTACCGTAGTTACACGCACAAGCACTGGATTGGATATTATTTTAAGGGAACAGGGCATAGCAGCTAACCTTTCCGACTCAAACACCATAGCCAGCATTGGCCGTCTGCTTAATGCCGATTATGTCCTTACCGGCAGTATACGCCGGGTAGGAGACAAAAACCTTTTGATTGCGACAGTCGTAGATGTAAATACCTTTGAACAGGTGGCGGGAGAATACCAACGATACCGTAATCTTGGGGAAGCCACCAGCTTTATGTCATCAATGTCAAAAAACCTGGTTAACGCAACATTGGGGCGAAGCACCGCACAGCGTGAAAACCTGGCAATTGTTCCATTTGGCCATCATGCCGGAGTAAGCGCGCATGACTCTTATACCTTAATGCAAATACTTGCCATTGAGCTTACAAAAACCGGCAGGTATACCATTCTTCCGCGAACCAGCGCCGCAGAAGCAGCCAAGACGGAACAGGGAATTCAACTGGCCGGCTGGACCGAAGAAGAAGGAATGGCGGCGGTGTTTAGTGCAACCAACGCAGAGGTCGTACTTAACGGTAATATAGGCAGCATTGGAGAAGTAAATGTCTTTATAGCCCAAATACTCCATGTAAGAACCGGAAGCGTGATCACCGGAAAGAGCATAAATTACAAGGCCATTACCGATGGCATAGGCCTGATGACAGAGATGGCCATACTGTTAACTGAAACAGATCCTCTTGTTATCGAAGCAAAAATTGCAAAACACCGGGCCAATGAAGAAAAAAGAGAAAAAGCGGAAATAAAAGTCGAAGAGAAAGAGAAAAAAGCGCAGGAAGCAGCGGTGGCAAAAGCCAAGAGAGCGAAAGAAGCGGAGGTCAGAAAAGCGCGAATGAAAAAGACCGCGCAGGACAATAAATCATACGCTTTCAGAAATGAGTTAGAGACCTTCTCTTTTTCTTATGTGTGGATACCGGAAAGACCAAAAAAAGATGTACCCAGTCAAACGGGCTTCAATTTTGGGATGTTCCTGAGCGGGCTGTATTTCTCTCCTCTGGCATTTACCAATATCGGCGTTGAAACTGGCGTAACAGCGATTTGCGACGGTAACTTCTTTGATCCCAGCGTTAACCCCGATTTTTTCAACTGGCATTTCAACATATCGCCTACCATAGGGGGCTTATACCCGCTGAGCAGGAGCGTACGAATATTCGCAAACGCCGTGTTTGATCTGGGATGTTTACCTGGGGAAGGCGCGTTTTTCCATAATCAAATTAGCGATAATTTCAATATGGGAATGACGCCAGGGTTTAACACCGGATTTTCATTCGGCAGAGACGGTATTTTTGTTTTAGACTATCGCCTGGTCATCTATAAAGACCGTCTTGCCAACTCTGTTGGTTTTGGCTTTGGCAAAAGCCTTTAGGAGAGGAATGTAATGTGAATAAAGAAGAAATTATATATCTTATCAAAGACGGTTCTATCGGCATTTTTAAGATAAAATCGCTTCTTTGTAACATGAACACCGTGGATATCGCGGAAATACTGCAAGAACTGGACAGAGAAAAAATCATCCAGATATTCAGAATTCTGCCCAAAGCTATTGCATCCGATATTTTTGCCTACATAGACAGCAAACACCAGCAGATGATCATTGAGGCGCTTACCGATACGGAAATCGGCGAAATCATTAACAAGCTGTTCGTTGACGATGCGGTAGACTTTATCGAAGAAATGCCGGCCAATGTGGTCAGGCGCGTACTGAAAAGCGTCCCGCCTGAAAAACGGAAACTTATCAACCAAATTTTGCAATACCCCGATGATTCCGCCGGCAGTCTTATGACTACTGAATATGTTGCCCTGTATAAAGACGATACGGTACAGGAAGCCTTTGATACTATTCGCAGCACCGGACTCAACAAAGAAACCATTTATAATTGTTATGTGATACAAAAGGACCGGCTGCTCGTAGGCGTAATCTCTGCAAAAACCCTGATGCTTGCCCGTCCCCAACAGCATATCGGCGAAATAATGGACACCTATGTTGTTTTTGCCAATACCACCGATGATCAGGAATCCATTGCTGACCAGTTTCAAAAATACGGCTTTTTGGCCATGCCCGTGGTTGACAAGGAACAACGGCTGGTCGGCATTATCACCGTTGACGATATCGTCGATGTTATCGTTGAAGAGAGCACCGAAGATATCGAGAAAATGGCCGCTCTTGTGCCATCAGATGATCCGTACCTTAAAACAAGCATTTTCCAGCATGCAAAAAACCGCTTTTTGTGGATGCTGATTTTGATGCTTTCCGCAACCATAACCGGAACTATCATTTCCAGTTTTGAGGAAGGATTGATGGTTCTGCCCATCCTGATGTCATTTATCCCCATGCTCATGAACACCGGCGGCATCGCAGGATCACAATCTTCAACCCTTATCGTCCGCGGTATGGCGGTCGGTGAAATAGGCTTACGAGACATTGTTATTGTACTGTGGAAGGAACTCCGCGTTGGAATACTCTGCGGGCTGGGATTGGGACTGGTCAATTTTGTCCGGGTCTATGTCATGAACGACAAGAATATAATGTTGTGCCTTACCATCACTTTATCCCTGTTTTGCACGATTCTTATGGCAAAAACCGTGGGCAGCGTCCTGCCCATTTTCGCCAAACGCCTGAAAATAGACCCGGCAATCATGTCCGCGCCCCTGCTCACCACCATTGTGGACGCAGTCTCGCTGATCATTTATTTTTCCATTGCAAAATTAATTTTCAAGCTATAGGATGTATGGAAAAAGGACAAATTCGTACTATTTTGGGCTCAAATTTAAGGAAATTCAGGGCAGGCCGCGAATGGTCTCAGATGGAATTGGCGGAAAAAGCCGATATTTCCATGAATTTTCTCAGTGAAATCGAGCGGGGCAATAAATGGCCTTCCTCCGAAACGCTGCAAAACCTTGCCGATTCCCTGGATATTGAGGTTTATGCATTATTCAGGCCGGATTATGAAACCAGCCCCAATATCAGCAAATACATGGAACGTTTTTCCAGAGATGTGATGATTGCGGTCCAGGAATCGGTAAAAAAATCGCTCCACAATGTTAAAAAACAATACCGGATTTGAGAAAACGGTATTGATCCATAATGCTCAAATATGGTACAATTGGGGTGTATTGAATCATTGGAGCGGTGTCCGAGTGGTTGAAGGAGGCGGTCTTGAAAACCGTTGTGCCGCAAGGCACCGGGGGTTCGAATCCCCCCTGCTCCGAACGGTTGCAGCCTGCTCCGAGAGCACTACGGTAGCCGAATGAGATAATTTCCTTGGAGCGGTGCGAGAGTGGCCGAATCGGGCTCCCTGCTAAGGAGTTGTGCCCCGCAAGGGTACCGAGGGTTCGAATCCCTCCTGCTCCGTAATAAAAAACGCAAGCGTTTTTTATTCTTTATTGATGAAGTTGTAGCTCAGCTGGATAGAGCATCAGATTGCGGATCTGAAGGTCGTACGTTCGAATCGTATCAGCTTCGAAAAAACAAATATAGGTTCACTCCAGTCTGGTCATTTTGGCCGTATCCAACACAATCGTTCCGGAAGCGCCCAGCGCAGTTTGAGTAATATACATATTAGAGCGGCTATCTATGACCACAAACCACAATAAGGAAGGCGCTGTGACGGGAATACTCATGGACCATCGTCCTTCAAACGTACTGGCATTCGCGGATGCTACCATTTTTGACCATACCGATGTATCTTCCACAAAGGCAATTGCTTCGCTTAATGCGTAAACCGTGGCTATATTCAGGTTTATTGTTCCGCTTATCGCTCTGGCATTTACCGGTTCATCCTTGATCAAAGGGATGAGCGAAGCGGCTGCATTACCGCCTGTTCTGTATTCCGCCAGTATCTCAAGCCCGTTAACAAATTCCGCCATTCTTTCTATTTCTCTTTTTATAAAGCGCGGAGTGCTTTGACCCGATGTCAATAATGCACGGTGCATATGTTCCAGTAACGCAAGGGATTCCATAAATTGTTCATTTGCCGCAAGCAAAACAGCAGTATTGTATCCAAGATACACGCTGTCATTATGTGTATATATTTCCTGATATATTTTGAGCGCTTGATCGTATCTGCCCATATTGATAAGCCTTCTGGCTTCATCTAACATCGGTTCGTTTCCCGTCCTTCTGCGAAGGCTCCTTTCTTCCGTTGTTGTCCAGGAAGCAAGCTCCTGACTCATGGTGAACGAAAATTTATTTATGGCGGATTTTGCCAGGGTTTCCCCCCATGATCCCCTTCGCAGCGCATTATCGGCCAAGTGCCCCCTTCGCCTTCTGTTTTGATTCCATTGTCCCGGATCATGCCATTCAGGATGAAGTCCGTATTCCGCGCGATTCCAGTTTCCTGAGCCATACCGGTTTCTGCCAAGATTAGCCGTTTGGGTAAATTCCTCACTTTTTATAAAATTCCCCAGCACCTTGCCGTCTCTTGCGTTAATATATGCATATTCAATATTAACCATTACAGAAAGGGTAACAACATCTATGGTGATAATTTCATCTCTCACATTTCGGCTGGCACTCCGGTTGCTAATGGTTTGGGTAATATCAATTATTTTGCCGGTAATAAACACATCAACATATTGCCCATAATTTTTCTCAGAAACATCCGCCAGTATTGCCGGTTCAACAAAACTGATATTTCCCCTTATCATGTTATTCTTAATGCCGCTTACCAACGCGGATGTCACATACGCAGAAAGGTACTCAAACCTTCTGTCACAGTCTCTCTCAAAAGGAATAACGGTAATACTGTTTGCGCCGCGTAAATCAGCCAAAGGCGGATGGGTAACATCAAAGGTGACAGAAGTAGCGCATGATACCAATACCGGTAACATTAAAAAACACAACGCTATCCAGCGGATTCTCATTCCTTTGCCGAAATAAACCCGCTCATCCGCGCTGTTGCATAAGTGGCAAATGAAGCTATCATTACATCAAGAAAGGCGCCTATGGCAATCAGGTAAAACGCCAATGGCTTAAGGATAAGATAGCTTGCCTCAAAACCCTTGCCATAACTCAAACAAAGCACCGCAAGAGCGGTATAGGCGCCTTCGCCGGGATGACGAGCAAGCAAAAAAGAAATACCAAGGGCGCTAAAGCTAATCGATAAAATTTCAATGAACGATATGCCAAGACTGGAATATGAATTGAAAATAACAATAAAAGCGACAGTGGCTACCATGGCGCTGCCTGCGCGGCAAAATGTGCTGAACAATGTCAGACTGAGTACATTACTCCGCCGCCGCACACCCAGATTTTCTTTGGTTTGATTCAGCAATACCGGCAGCGAAAAATTGATGTCACCGGAAAAAAACGCCGCTATTGCCGATCCCAGCGATCCGTACAATACCCTCCAGGGATTTGCCTTTGGCCTGAGCAAATACAGAAACGACGGCAGAATTCCAAAACCAAGCACCACGCCAAGAACACCCAACAACAAAATAAGGTCAAGGAAAATATCCGCCCGCAGCACTTCCCTGAAACGGATCGCCCAATAAGCGGAAAGCACTATCATTATAAAGCCAAGTATTTCTATAACAAATGACGCAACATGGTAGAATACTTTGGAAAGAGAATCGACAAGCACAATAACCGGCTTGCTGTAGCTCCGGTCGTAGGAAAGCCCCATGCCAAAGAAAAACGCAAATACACACACCGGAAAAAGATATACCCCATCCCCCGTCAAAACACTCAGCATATTGTAGGGAAAAAGTTCATAGATACTACCGGAAATATCAAGCCGTATTATCTCAAGCTGTTCTTCGGTTAAAATGGGAATCCGTGCAGGCGGAAAAGCAAGCGTTGCCAAAACTCCCGCAAAAATCATAAAGATCGAGACACCCACAATCAACATACCATTTTTCAATACCAGCGGCCAGAATTGCCCATCCTGCCGCAGCTCATAAATACCGATAGTCAGTGAAAAAACTATCATCGGAATGACCACATAACGGCCAATACGCAGGGCAAGCCCTTCCAGCCAGGCAAGTCCTTCCACCAATTGTTGATGTTCAGGCACCAGAAATCCCAGGATAACTCCCAAAACCGACCCAATAAGCAGTTTAATCCATATCTTCATTGATTAATCATACCGTTTTTGAAACCAAGGGGCAATTGGTTACAGCCATATAATTCTTGCTTCAGTGAGCATTGTTTTGCCGGTTTCGGTCATGAGAATGTCGTTTTCCAAACGGCAGCCGCCATGAACGGGATCATACAGGCCCGGCTCCAGCGTAAAAACCATACCGGGCACCAGTTTCCATTCGCCATCACGACGGGTTCTGATAAAGGGATATTCATGCACATCCAGACCAAGGCCATGTCCCAATCCATGCGGCATGGATTTTTTGGACTTGGCAAAAAATTGCGCAACCGCATCCGCCAATGCCCGCGTTTCCACTCCGTTAACTGCCATTTCAACGGCAAGTTTGGCGGCTTTTTCCACCAGGTCAACCATTTTTTTCTGCTGCGGGCTGGGATCCCGTACAAAAGTAAGCGTCACATCGGTACAATAGCCGCCATAGCGCACGCCAAAATCCAGAATGGAAAGCCCCTGCCCGCCAAAAGGAGCGCTGGTCCAGGAAGGAAAAGCGTGGATGCCAAAACTCC
>WQXQ01000040.1 GCA_009784775.1 Treponema sp. | reverse complement strand
GTCCCGGTTTTTTCAATAATAGTACGGGAACATTCTATATAACGGTGGAAGTAGAAACAGGCGGCAGACGCTACAGCAAGATCATTACCATCACGGTAAGGCTATAGGAGGGAAGAACAATGAAAAACTTCAATGATTTTTTAAGAAATTTTACCACGGACCAACACGAACCAACACGAACAGTAACAAGATTTCGGACGGCAGGTTTGTGTCGTTCGTGTGGTTCGTGGTTAATAAAATGCGGAATGATAGCGGTGTTTTGTATTTTGTTTTTTGCTGCTTGTCAGAATATGTTTGATCCGCCGAAAGCGGTGTCGGGGGGTGTTTCGGGCACGGGGACGCTTTTGTTGACTATTGGAGAGGAGGGGGCGGGGCGGACGATTTTGCCGAAGACCGTGGAGAGTGACTTCGTGCGGTTTGAACTTGTCTTTACTCCCAGTGCAGGATGCACTGCCGGCAACAGCGCGTTGCCGATGATACCCTGGACAAGCAATGCCAATACCATTGAACTGAATGTAGGCGTATGGGATTTGGAGGTAACGGCGTTCCTTAGTGACGATGCCGGCGGTTTCCTTGCCGCGGCCGGGAATACCAGAACCAATATCAGTATACCTTCGGGCGGTGTTGTTCCCTTAACCGTGCAGGTGCTCCCGCTGGAAACCGGGCCGGGGACATTCAGCTGGGCAGTTGCATTTAACGGCAGCTTTGCAAATGCGCGTATGGAGATATGGCGGCTTGAGGAATCCGGCGAAGATGAGCTGGAAGATTATATTATGTTCATTGCAGACGGCGTTGCGAATAACGGAACTTTTGACCGCGATACGGAACTTCCCGCCGGTTTATACCGCGTCATTTTCCGGTTAACAAACAGCGAAAGCAAATCGTTTGTGATAAGCGAACTTTTGCACGTCTATACCAACATGGACAGCCGTTTCCCGATGGATGACCCGGTGTTTACCTTCAACGCCGATTTCCCCGTTACGCTATTGGAGTTAATCTTGGGCGCATGGGACGGCGATAACTGGCAACAGGGTGATATAGAAGCAGGGCATTTTACACACATACTGGGCATCAACGGCATTACCAATGATAACTTTGCCGCAATAATCGGCTGGTTCGACACGCTCTTCGCAGTTGCGGAACCCGCTGATATAGACGCATTAACAGTGCTGGTTGACGCCGCTCTGGTGGGCGTAACAAGCGAAGATGACGGTTTCCTGGAAGCAGATTATGCAACCCGTGCTGATGCAGAGGCGGCAATTGAAGAAGCTGTTTCAGATTCGATAAAGAATGGCAGCGACACAAACATTGCATGGTTAAGCTGCGACACGGCAATCGTGGAGATAGGCTCTTATACGGTAGAATTTATATTCACTGATGGAATCCACAATTTTGGCGACAATTGGCAACTGGTAACAGACCCCGTCATAACTGGTGAAGAAGCAAACACCTGCTTGCGCCCCGGCTGTACTGCGGGATCGGTCACACGCCCCGCGCAGGCAACGGCAGGACTTGCGTTCACCGCGATAGCTGGCGGTTTTTCGGTAGCAAGAGGCACGGCAACTGCTGCTATAATGATAATTCCGGCGGAACATAATGGACAGCCGGTAACGCAGATAGCAAACAGTGGATTTCATTATTATACGGTGATGACCGGTATCTTTATACCTGCCAGCGTAACGAGTATCGGCACTAACGCATTCACTGCATGTACCGGATTGACGAGCGTCACTATCGGAAACAACGTAACGAGTATCGGTAATGGTGCGTTCATTAATTGCAGCGCTTTGACGAGCATCGCCATCCCCGCCAGCGTGACCACTATTTACGATAGCGCATTCCGGGGCTGCACCGGATTGACGAGTATCACTATACCTGCCAGCGTAACGAGTATTGGCAGCTGGGTGTTCAATGGCTGCATCAACCTTGAGAGCATCGAATTACCAGCGGTTAGTCAACTATTTTCCAATATGTTTGGCGGATCGGCAGATGTTCCGGCATCGCTGAAAACGGTGGTTATCAATGGCGGCACGAGTATTGGCAATTGGGCGTTCGAGAATTGTACTGGATTGACGAGTATCACTATAGCTGACAGCGTAACGAGTATCGGCGATTGGGCGTTCAGTGGTTGCACCGGCTTGACGAGCATCATCATACCTGCCAGCGTAACGAGTATTGGCGATGTTGCGTTCCGGAACTGTTACAGCTTGACGAGTATCACTATAGGAAACAATGTAAGGAGTATTGGTGCTGGCGCGTTCAGTGGCTGTACCGGATTGACGAACATCACCATACCTGGCAGCGTAATTAGTATTGGTAGTCAGGCGTTTCAGAACTGTACCGGCCTGACCAGCATAGATGTGGATAGTAATAATCCAAACTATGCAAGTCAGGACGGAATATTGTATAACAAAGCGCAAACTGAGCTTCTGGCAGTACCCGGAGCTATCAGCGGTGATATCACCATACCTGGCAGCGTAATTAGTATTGGTAATCAGGCGTTTCAGAACTGTACCGGCTTGACGGGTATCACCATGTCCGTCGGCGTGGAGAGTATTGGCAATCAGGCGTTCGTGGGCTGTATCGGCTTGACGAGTATCACCATACCTGGCAGCGTAATTAGTATCGACAATCAGGCGTTTCGTGACTGTACCGGCTTGACGAGTATCACCATACCTGGCAGCGTAATGAATATTGGTAATGGTGCGTTCCAGAATACCGGTATATGGAACACTGCGCCGGATAACAGCATTGTATATGCCGATAAGTGGGCAGTTGGTGTTAAGGGAAATATAACTGGCGACTTAAGCTTACTATCGGACACTATGGGTATCGGCACTAGCGCGTTCGTTGGCCGCGGCTTAACGAGTATTACCTTACCCGAAAGTGTCATTATTATCGGTGAGAGAGCGTTTAGTAACTGTACCGGCTTGACGAGCGTCACTATCGGAAACAACGTAACGAGTATTGGTGCTGGCGCGTTCATCGGCTGTATCGGCTTGACGAATATAGATGTGGATAGTAATAATCCAAACTATGCAAGCCAGAACGGTATATTGTATAACAAAGCGATGACCGAGATTCTGGCAGTGCCCCCAAGTATCAGCGGTGACATAACCATACCCGCCGGTGTGATAAGTATTGGCGAGCAGGCGTTCTTTGGCTGTACCGGAATAACGAGCGTCACCATACCTGGCAGCGTAATTAGTATCGGCAATATGGCGTTTCAGAACTGTACCGGCTTAACGAGTATAACCTTACCTGAAAGTGTCATTATTATCGGTGAGAGAGCGTTTGTGAACTGTACCGGCTTGACGAGCGTCACTATCGGAAACAACGTAACGAGTATAGGCGCTGGCGCGTTCGCTAACTGTACCAGTTTGACGAGCATCACCATACCTGCCAGCGTAACGATCATTGGTACCGTTGGCCCTTCGGGCTTTTTCACTCCGGTGTTCGATCGTTGTACTAGCTTGACGAATATAGATGTGGATAGTAATAATCCAAACTACGCAAGCCAGAACGGTATATTGTATAACAAAGCGTTAACTGAGCTTCTGGCAGTACCCGGAGCTATCAGCGGCGACATCATCATACCCGACAGCGTAACGAGTATTGGCGAGCGGGCATTTGCGAACTGTACCGGCCTGACAAGCATCACCATACCTGCCAGTGTAACGAGTATCGGTAGGGGTGCGTTTTCGGGCTGCACCGGCTTAGAGAGCATCGAATTACCGGCGCTCAGTGAAGGATTTGCATCTATATTCGGCTGGCCTTCGGCATCGCTGAAAACCGTGGTTATCAATGGCGGTACGGCTATCCCTGACAGTTCGTTCGGTGGCTACAGTAACATAGAGAGCATCACCATAGCTGACAGCGTAACGAGTATCGGCGATTATGCGTTCAGTGGCTGCACCGGCCTGACAAGTATCACCATACCCGCCAGCGTAACGAGTATCGGTATGGGTGCGTTCAGTGGCTGCACCGGCTTGGCGAACGTAACCGTTCTCAGAGCAGACCCGATCACCACACTGGGACAGTGGGTATTCGGTAACACCCACGCAGACCTGCGTATCGAAGTTCCTGCGGGCAGTGTCGCAGCGTACAAGGCAGGCGATAACTGGAGTGGGGTAGCGAACCGTATTCACGCGATTGGCTGCACTGATATGAGTAATCCGTGTGGGGAGCCGTGTAATTAATTAACAAAGAACAGGGAATAATTAACAAAGAACAAAGGGAAGAGGCGGGCAAACAGCTTGCGTTCTTCCCTTTGTTTTTGGTGTGTATCTACCCACTTGCTTTTTTTGAGACTTATAGTATAATGAGGATTAATAAAAATGCCTGATTTAACAGAAGAAGAATATGATGCTCTTGATGAAAAATGGACTAAAAATCCGCCTAAGCCCGGTCCCAATGGGACAGGTTTTTTTGCCCAACGAAAGGCAGCTTTAGCTGCACAATCTGCATGTTCTATAACCGTTGATTCCTTTACAGCGGATTATCTCTTGGCTAAAGCAGAAGCCGCTCATAAAACACCTGCTGACATTATCAGCGATATGGTGCAGGAACAGATGGCTGTTGCATTGTAAATATATCATGTAATTAGCAAAAGAACAATTAAAAAAGAACAGGGAATAATTAACTAAAGAACAAAGGGAAGAGGGCGGGCAAGTTGCTTGCGTTCTTCCCTTTTGTTTTCTTCCTTTGCGCTCTTTGTGGCTTGGCGCCTTGGCGTGAGATTATGCGATATGGCAAAAAAGGTGATTGACACCGTTTTGGTTTGCGAATGAAATCTATTGCGTTTTTATATGTAGGATCGTTGCAGCGTATAATTTGACTTCGTTATGAATAAATAATAAAATAAATATATGGCAAACCAATTAGCAAAAATTCAAAAGCGGATATATGCAATTCGCGGACAAAGAGTAATGCTGGATAATGATCTTGCGATGTTATATGAAGTCGAAACATCTAATCTTAATAAGGCCGTAAAACGTAATATTAAGCGTTTTCCATCAGATTTTATGTTTCAACTTACCAAAGCCGAATGGGAAAACTTGATATTCCAAAATGGAATATCAAGTAACCAACATGGTGGCAGGCGTTTTATGCCGTTTGCTTTTACTGAACAAGGTGTTGCAATGTTGGCATCAGTCATTAACAGCCAAAAAGCTATAAATGTAAACATCCAAATAATGAGGGCTTTTGTAAAATTAAGACACTATGTACTTTCAAAAAGTGATGAATTCAACAAAATTTCAGAACTTCACAGGCTTCTAATGCTTCATATAGAAAATACGGATAATAAATTTTCAAAACATGAGAAAACAATAAAACAGATATTGTATGCACTAAACAGCTTGATCGAACAACCCCCAAAAACTAAAAGGATAGGTTTTGGAGCAGACTAACAGTGATTGACACCAACCGCATGTCCTGAGCGCAAATTGGCAATCAGGCGTTCCAGAACTGTGCAACGGTAAGCGAACCGCATTCACGCGATTGGCTGCACTGATACGAATAATCCGTGCGGGGTGCCGTGTAATTAATTAACAAAAGAGAAAAGAGAAATTAGAAAAGAGAAAAGGGAAGAGGGCGGGCGAACAGCTTGCGTTCTTCCCTTTTGTTTTCTTCCTTTGCGCTCTTTGTGGCTTGGCGCCTTGGCGTGAGATTATGCGAGTTATGTTTTAACGAAAAAAAATTGATATTTTGCCTCTTGAAAATTGATCCGTATCATGCTATAATTATTATATGACAATAACACAAACTGTTGAAATTCCTTCTAACCGCCGCATCACCCTTGAAGTTCCTCGGGAAATTCCGACGGGGTCTGTAATCCTTTCTTTTACTCCTGCAAAACCGGCAGAATCCATAACAGAAAAACTTAATAGTTATTACGAAAACCATGATTCTCACCTTGCAGGTGATATAAAAGCCGCAAATTACCGCATACTTAGAAAAGAAGATTGGTAAATGATTCGTGGTGAAATATGGTGGGCAAATTTGCCCGATCCTGACGGCTCAACCCCTGCTAAACGCCGTCCAGTATTAATTATCCAAAGTAATGAATTTAATCGCAGCAAAATCAATACTATAATTTGCGCATCTATCACATCTAACATAGAATTAGCATCCTTGCCGGGAAATTTATTATTGGAAAAAACGGTTTCTGGTTTAGACAAAACTTCGGTTGTAAATTTTTCTCAAATTGCAACTGTTGATAGATATGATCTAACAGATCATGTAGCCATGTTACCAAAACCCATGCTGGAAAAAGTCAATAGCTGCCTTAGAACAGTTTTAGAAATTATATAATCTTCCTCAATGTGAGCATCGAGTATAAAAACATGATTGACACCGTTTTGGTTTGCGAATGAAATCTATTGCGTTTTTATATGTAAAATCATTGCAGCGTATAATTTGACTTCGTTATGAATAAATAATAAAATAAATATATGGCAAACCAATTAACGCAAATCAAAAAAATGATTTATGACATTCGTGGGCAGAAAGTCATGCTGGACAGTGATCTTGCAACTTTGTATGGAGTCGAATTAAGATCGCTTAATCAAGCGGTAAAACGCAACATTGAACGTTTTCCATCAGACTTTATGTTTCAATTAACCGGTGAAGAATGGGAAAATCGCCTTCGGCGTTTTGGTAATGTATTTGTCTCAGGGTACTGCGTACCCTTCGCAAAACAATCAAAGATCACAATTTGTGATCTTTAGCAATGACACCAGAAAATACAAACCTTTTGCATTTACCGAACACGGTATTTTAATGTTGTCAAGCGTATTAAATTCCGGCAAAGCAGTAGAAATAAACAATCTTATCGAACAACCCCCAAAAACTAAAAGGATAGGTTTTGGAGCAGACTAAAACAATAGTGCTATATTGTTGTCTGCGGGCGGCAAATCTATCCATAATCCAGTAAATCTATGCTGTTCAGCAGCAGTTTCCGGGCAGAACCAGTTACTTTATACCGTTAAATTTGTTAGTATTATAGTAAGGAGTTTCCGGTATAATGAAAAAACCCAAAACCCGGCAATGTCCGGCGCTGGCGCTGGCGGTTTTGGCCGCTGTTTTGTTCGCTGCCTGTTCCGGTAAAAAATCCGGGGTGTCATACGAATTTACCAATGTGCGCCGCGGCACACTGGAGCGCACTGTTTCGTCCAGCGGTACCATAAACCCTGTTGCCACGGTTAAAGTGCTGCCCCAGATGAGCGGCAAAGTTGAAAAAATTTTTGTCGATTACAACGATCCGATACGCAGGGGCGATATCCTTGCAGAATTGAATACCGATATGCTCAGACTCAAGCGGGATCAGCAGCGCGCCACTGTTGTCAAGGCGCGGGCCAATTTTGAATTGCAGCAGCTTAGTTTTCGTAACCAGCAGGCCCTTGCGGAAAGAAATTTAATTTCAGAATTTGAGCTTCTTACCAGCAAAACCAATCTGGATAATCAGGCGGCGGATCTTGCCGTTGCCGAGGCAAATCTAAGAGTTATCGAAACCGAAATAAATCAATACGCCTTTATTACCTCTCCTATTGACGGCATTGTGCTGGATCGCCGGATAAATGTCGGCGATACGGTTGTGGACAGTTCCAGCAGTAATTCATCCGCGATTTTTACCCTGGCGGAGAATCTGCGGGAGATGCAGATTGAAGCGACAGTGGGCGAGCTTGATGTTGCCGCCATACACCGGGGGCAGCCGGTGCGCTTTACTCTGGAAAGCCTGCCGGGGCGCAGTTTTACCGGAGAGGTGGAAACCCTGCGTATGGTTCCCTCAGTGTCGAATAACGTTGTTTCCTATACAGTCATTGTCAAAGTTGAAAATCAGGACGGTTCTTTGCTGCCGGGAATGACCTGCATGGTAGAATTTATTGTAGAACGCAGCGAAGATGTTCTGATGGTTTCCAATGCGGCATTGCGCTACCAGCCGACGCATCTGAGCGCGGAAAGAATTGCCGACATGGTTTTTAACGCAGGCCTTGAAGGCATGAATGATGAGCAGCGGCAGGCGGCGATAGAGGCGCGGGCGCAGGCACAGGCAGCACAGAACGCGAACCAAAATGCCAATACCGGCATAACCGGTTTGATGATGGGCGGCGGGCAGCAGAATACCAGAATGATGGGCAGTGTTCCCGGCGGCGGCGGCGGCAACAGGCAGCGGCAAAATCAGGGGCAGGGCGGCGGCCGCGGCCAAACAGTGGTTATGCGCAACCTTTGGTACATCAGCGATGACGGTAAACTTGATGTCATGCGGGTGCGGACCGGCATCTCAAGCGGTTCATTTACCGAGATTCGCACCAGAGAAGATCTTGAAGGGAAGCAGGTTATTTTACGGGAGCGCATTTAGTGTCGGTCATTGAACTGCGGGGGATCAAACGGGAATATCGCATGGAAGTCAGGCAGGGAGCGCCGTCAGAAGACGGCGAAGAGGCCGTTGTGGTGCGCGCCTTGCGCGGCGTGGATTTTTCCGCCGAAGCCGGCGAATTTGTTTCTGTTATGGGGCCATCAGGTTCCGGTAAATCAACTTTAATGAACATTCTTGGCTGCCTTGACAAACCTACTGCAGGAACCTATACCCTGGACAACATTGAAACTTCCAGATCCAATTCGGATACTTTTGCCTATATCAGAAACCGGAAAATCGGCTTTGTATTTCAGTCTTTCAATTTACTGGCCCGTACTACCGCGCTGGAAAATGTGGAGCTTCCCCTGTTTTACCGCCGCCGGGAAAAAAATGAAACGCGCCACACCACGCAATCGCGTAAAGATCGGGCAATGAGGGCGCTGCGGGAAGTAGGGCTTGAGCAGCGCGTGGATCATTTTCCATCTCAGCTTTCAGGCGGACAACAGCAACGGGTTGCCATTGCACGGGCAATGGTAAATGATCCGGCGTTTATTCTTGCCGATGAACCAACCGGCAATCTTGATACAGGAATGACTCTTGAAATAATGGGGCTTTTTCAGGAACTTAACCGGCAGGGTAAAACCATTATCATGGTAACGCATGAGCCGGAAGTGGCTGCCTATACAAAACGTATCATCACCCTGCGCGACGGGGAACTGGTTTCCGATGTACAGGTAACAGACCGCCGCAACGCCCTGAACGATCTTGCCAATTGGAAAAAAGACCACTCATTGCTGGCGGAGAATACATGAATATCGTACAACTTTTGCAAACCTGTTTTCGCTCGATACTTCGCAACCGGATGCGCAGCTTATTGACATCGTTAGGTGTTATTATTGGCGTTGGGTCGGTAATTATAATGGTTGCGTTAGGCGAAGGTTCCCAGCGGGAAATCGAACGGAGAATAAGCGCCATGGGAACCAATTTGCTGCAGGTTGTTCCTTTCCGGCGGGCAAGCCGCAGCGGGCAGCAAACGTTTATGCGCGCGAGCGCCTTTACCAAAAAGGATATTCAAAAACTGCGGGAGGAATCCAGTTTTGCCACTGCAATTTCAGGAGTTGTCAGTACTAACGCCAATGTTATTGGCAGCGAAGGCAATGTGCAGGTTTCGGTTTTGGGAGTTGAGCCGGATTATACCATTGCCCGCAATCACTGGGTAAATGCCGGAGTTTTTTTTGAGGATGAAGACTTGCTGTACCGGAGCAGGGTAGCGGTTCTGGGCCGTACTGCGGCAAAAAATCTTTTTGGCGATGCCGACAGCGCCCTGTCCCAGCAGATACGCATTGGCACCGTTTATTTTACCGTCATTGGTCTTTTGGAAAGCAAGGGCGCCGGTTTTAGCGGCAACGATCAGGATGATGTTATTTTGGTTCCGTTGGATACGGCAATGACGCGGCTCAATAATTCGCGCAATATCAACATGATTATGATGAGCGTCGTAAGCAAAGAATATATGGATGCTGCGCAGAAAGAAACCAGATTGATACTCTGCGAGTCTCGCGGCATTGCAGATGAGGCCAATGCCGATTTTGACATTATGAATCAGGCGGAAATGATCGATATGGCATCGGCAACATCAAAAACACTCACCACGTTGTTAGCCGCAATTGCCGGGGTCTCGCTGCTGGTGGGCGGCATTGGCATTATGAACATTATGCTGGTTTCCGTTACCGAACGCACCCGCGAAATTGGCATTCGAATGGCGGTGGGGGGCCGTAAGCGGGATATACTGTTTCAGTTCCTTACCGAATCGGTTATTCTCAGCCTTATGGGAGGTATACTGGGCATAAGTCTGGCATTTCTGGCATGCCGCATAATGGAATCGTCCGGCATTCCCACGGCAATTAATCCATTAATTGTAACCGGCTCGGCTCTGTTTGCCGCGCTGGTGGGAGTGGTATTTGGCTACTACCCCGCGCTGAAAGCCGCACGATTATATCCGATAGACGCATTGAGGTATGAGTAGTGAAAAAAGCGATAACTTTTATTAGTTTGTTTCTATTTGCAAATTTGGGGGGATTTGCCGAGACCATCAATCTGGAGCAGGCGCGTACTTTGGCATTGGCGAATTCGCGGAGTTTGGCAAAATATCATTTGTCCATACGGAATGCCGTATTGGATGAAAGAAATCAGCTCTACACCATGCTGCCTTCGTTATCGGCGGGATACAGCGCTTCAATGCATTATTTGGACAGAAATTGGGGATTGGTGAATCCTCTTGATACCGTTAATGCAGGAGCGGAATTTGCCGTAACCCAAAAAATCTTTGAAGGCGGAAAAAGTTTTATTCAAAAAGCCATTACCGCCATTGCAACAGAAAGCGTTCGAAAAGAAGCGCTGGCCGAATATTTCAACGTGCTTGATTCAGTCGATAATGCCTACTATGCCGCGCTGGAATCGGCGGCAACGCTGGAAGCCGAAGAAGCCTCTTTGCAAATGGCGATTGCAAGCCTTTCCATCGCAGAGATACGGCAGGTCAGCGGCATGATCAACCAAGGTGATTACCTTAGGGCAATGGCTGACAAAGAATCCCGGGAAAATTCCCGCAACCAGTCGCGGCGAAATCTTTCCCTGAGCATGACAAGACTAAAAGCCATTACCGGTTTTGGAGAAGCGGTACATCTGGAACAGATCGACTTTAGCGCGTATGAAGAACTCATACAAGTGCTTGCGGGAATTTCTGATGAGCAGGCCGACCTATTGTACGAAAGACTTTGGCAAATACTTGCAACGGCAAACCCTTCGCTGGCGCGGGCTGCGTTGAACAGCCAAAGGGCGGAAAAAAATCTTTCCATTGCAAGGCGGGATTATTCCCCCGTCATAAGCGCCACGATTTTTTCGACCAGCACAAACTATTCAGCTATTGGCGGATTTGGAACTACATCTGGCGGCGGAGTAACTCTCAGGGGAAGCATCCCGCTTGATTTTTGGGTAATGAATAGCAGAATCGAAAGAAGCAAAAACGCCCGTGATGCTGCGGCGATGGATTACATAAGCGCGGAAGTATCACTGGAAACCGAACTGCAAAGCGCCCTTTTGAATATGTTTGCCCAGGCAGGATCGGTTCTTTCTTCCCGCCGTTCTCTTGAATATACTGAAAAACATTTTGAATATGTAATGGAACGGTACCGGCTTTCTCAAAGTTCTATTTCTGATCTGGGGGATGCTTCGTCGATGCTCATTAACAGCCGTAATAACCACATCAAGACCCGTTACGGGTTTCTGCAAAGCCTCTCAAGACTCCGCTCTCTTGGGGCTATTGATGATGAAGCAAAATTGATAACACTATTGATGGGGAATGAGGGAATGGAGAATGAGGAATGACTAATAATCCGGTGCAATTAGTTGTATTTCTTGGTAATCCGGGCGCTCAATATAAATATAATCGGCATAACGCGGGGTGGATGCTTGCGGATGTTTTGCCGTTTTCCGGTGCGCTCAATTGGCAGAAAAAGTACAAGGGGCTGTATGCGTGCAGGGACGGCATCCATTTTCTTAAACCGCAGACCTTCATGAATATCTCCGGCGAATCAGCGCTGGCCGCCGCGTCATTTTATAAAATAAAACGGGATGCAATTATTGTTGTGCATGATGAAATAGAGCTTCCCTTTGGCACCCTGTCGCTGAAATTTTCCGGCGGCCTTGGCGGGCATAACGGCCTTCGTTCCATGAAAGCCTGTTTTGGCAGCGCCGATTTCTGGCGGCTGCGTATCGGCATTGGCAGGCCGGACGGCAGAGTGCCCGGCAAGGGCGGCAGCCTGGAACATATCCGGGAATCCAATGTTGCCGATTGGGTATTGTCCGATTTTACCGCCGCCGAGACCGAAGCCCTTGCCCCGGTTTTCACCGCCGGCGCGGAATTACTGGTACAAATTTTGTCCGGCGGCCCGGAACCCCTGCTGCCGGAATGGGCAAAAAAACGTTGTCTTGACACTTTTAGCCCAGAGGTGTAAACTCTATATTAATATGTTGTTTTCTTTTGGGCATATATCTCCTCACTGGATATGGGTGGGGTTGGTTGTTATTTTTGCCATTATCGAAATATGTACCCTTGGCCTTACGACAGTGTGGTTTGCCATAGCCGCGCTGGTCATGGTATTTCTCTCTTTTTTGAAAATTTCCATGCCGGTGCAGGGTTTGATTTTTCTGGTGATTTCCGCATTGCTCTTGATTTTTACCCGGCCTCTGGCAATAAAAAAATTCAAAATGGGCAGGGAAAAAACCAATGTGGACAGCCTGGCAGGGAAACAGGTACTGGTAACCAAAACAATCGGCGAGTTTGAAAAGGGCGAGGTAAAACTCAATGGCCTGATTTGGGCTGCCCGTTCGGAAAATAATACAGAAATAGCCAAAGGAATAAAATGTGAAATACTACGGGTCGAAGGCGTACAAGTTATTGTAAGACCGTTAGGCCCGTCATTAGACGAGTCTACTCAATCTACGGAGGTAATGGTATGATTTATGTGCTTATTGTTTTAGGATTGTTTATTCTGATGCTGATCATCGGTAACATCAGAATTGTTACCCAGTCAAGCGCGTTCGTTATTGAACGTCTGGGAGCGTACAGCTCCACCTGGAGTACAGGTATCCATGTAAAGATGCCTTTTATCGACCGCATTGCCGGCAGGGTTTCCCTCAAAGAGCAGGTGGCGGACTTTGATCCGCAGCCGGTCATCACCAAGGACAATGTCACCATGATGATCGACACGGTAATCTATCTGCAGATCACCGATCCCAAGCTGTACACTTACGGCGTGGTGAATCCCATGAACGCGATTGATAACCTGACCAATACGACACTGCGTAATATTATCGGTGAGCTGGAACTGGATGAAACTCTGACCAGCCGCGACATGATAAACAACCGTATGCGCATCGTGCTTGACGAAGCCACCGACCCCTGGGGGATTAAGGTGAACCGTGTTGAAGTGCGAAACATTGCTCCGCCCAAAAGCATTCAGGAAGCAATGGAAAAGCAAATGCGTGCCGAGCGGGAACGCCGCGAATCGATACTCAAGGCCGAAGGTGAAAAGCAGTCGGCGATTCTGGTTGCCGAGGGACAAAAGGCTTCCGCCATCCTCAAGGCCGAGGCGGAGAAAGCGGCGAAAATTCTGCAGGCAGAGGCCGCCAAGGAAGCCGCTATTCGGGAAGCAGAAGGTGAAGCTCAGGCTATTCTCAACGTGCAAAAAGCCACCGCAGACGGTCTTAGCATGATTAAAGCGGTCAACGCCGACGAGGCCCTCATCAAGCTGAAAAGCCTTGAAGCCCTCCAAAAAGTCGCCGATGGCCAGGCCACCAAAATCATCATCCCCTCAGATATTCAAAATCTGGCAGGACTGGTAACAAGCGTCGCAGAAATAGCGAAGAAGTAAGGCCGCATATCCGCAATTGACCGCTGGTATGGATAAAATTCTTCTCGACAATTCCGCAAAATGGGGTTAAAATAACCTATATGCAGGCTTCTTTGGTTCTAAAGCACCAACTTGGGATGAAAATGACCCCGCAGATGTATCAGTCCATAAAGCTGATGGAACTGCCATTGGTTGATCTGCGGGAAAAAATCGAGGAAGAGCTTGAATTGAACCCGGCCCTGGAGGTTTTGGAGGATAACAGCACCGTTTCCCTGGATGAGGCGGAGGATCAATCCGGAGAGGAAGAGGCGTATTTTGAGGCAAGCTCGGATTCCGGTTTTATTCATACCGGGGGAAGCGTCGCCGCATCGGACGAGCACCAGCGTTTCATAGAGGGCGTGCTGACGCGTCCGGAGACTTTGCAGCAGCATTTACTCTGGCAATTGCAGTTGGAGCCGGTAGACGATGAACTGCGGACCATTGCCGGTATTCTTATTCAAAACCTTGACGATGATGGTTTCCACAAAGAACCGCCCGAAACTCTTTTTGCGGCGCAGGCGACAACATTGTCTCTGACAGTGACACCTTCCCGGCTTGTTGAAGCGATACAGCTTGTTCAAAAACTTGATCCTGCGGGCTGCTGTACCGCCGATTATCATGAATCCCTGAAAGTGCAGGCCGCCCTGTTTTCTGATGCTCCTGCCTGTATGGAATCCGCGCTGGATCATCTGGAACTTTTGGAGCGGGAAAAATTTGCTGAAGCGGCAAAAAAAATGAACTGCAGCAAAAAAGAAGTCCACGTTTGCTTTGATCTGATTAAAAAACTTTCGCCCTTTCCCGGCAGACTCTTTACGGCGGCGGAAGTTCGTTTTGTGGCGCCTGATGTGCAGGTTATCAGGGACAGTGCCGGCGGCCATGCCGGCGACACTGTCGATGGCAGTGATAATTTTGTTATTAAACTTAATGACGAGGTAATTCCGGTGTTGGGGATAAATTCCTTTTTCAAAAAACTTGAAAAACGTTCATCGGGTACTCAAGTGGCGCATATGGCAAACCGCCCGGCAAGAAAATTTGCAAAGGAAAATATCCGGGAGGCGCAAATTTTTATTAATTCGCTGGCTTTGCGGAATCATACCCTTGCCATAGTGGCCGGGGCAATAGTACAATTTCAACGGTCTTTTTTTATAAAAGGCCCTCAGTATCTGGTTCCTTTGACCCTGGGTGATATTGCCGGGGATTTGGGTATACATGAGACAACCATTTCCAGAATTGCCAACAGCAAATATATGCAGACCGAGTGGGGCATATTCGAGATGCGTTATTTCTTTACCAATTCAATCAGCGGCATTGGATCCAGTGGTTCCCAATTTTCAAAGGAAGGAGTCAAGGCAATTATTCAGGAACTGATTAGCAGTGAGGATGAGCATGTTTCGGATCTTGCAATTTCGGAATTGCTGGCGCAGCGTGGTATTTCGCTTGCCCGCAGGACTGTTGCAAAATACCGCAAGGAACTTGATTTAGGTTCTTCATATACCCGTTAACGGGAAAATATACACAGGAGGCAAAAGATGAACACAGAAATTAAAGCGCTGCATTTTACCATGAATGATGACGCAAAGGAGTACCTCAACAAAAAACTTGAGCGTATTCACAACGCCGAACAGATGATTGTCGATCTGATCATCTCTATCAAAAAGGAAAAGGATTTTTATGCCGAGGCCACCGTCAATTTCCGCTGGGGTGTTTCGGTCCATGTTCAGGAAAATGATTTTGATCTTTCAACTGCCATTGACAAAATGATGGACAAACTTGCGGGAAAGATCACCAAGGAAAAAGAAAAGGTTAAAGATAAACGGCCGGGGGATAAACTGGAAATGCGGGACTAGGGATTATATTCCGGGCTTGGTTCCGCCGCTTCCATTGCCAGCGCTTCAGTCAGTTGGCGCGCCGACGGTCGTTGGCCCGCCAACTGTCGTTGGCCCGTCAACTGCTGTTGACGCGTATTCCGGTCTTCCAGGGCAAGCTGGGCTGCGGCGCGAACGGCTTTGGCTGCGGCCTGACTTATACGGCAGCGCTCGGTAAGTTCGGCGGGGTCTGCTGCGGCGATGTTCTCAATATTTTCGTAGGCCTTTATAATGGCCGCCGCCCTTTGTTTTCCAATGCCATGTACCGATTCCAGCGTGGGAAGGAATAAATCCTTTGAGCGCAGCCGCTGATTCAAGCCTGTGGCAAAGCGGTGAGTTTCATCGCGGACAAACTGCAGCACTTTCAGGGCTTCGCTGCGGCGGGACAGGATTAAGGGCTCCGGGTTTCCTTTGGAATCCGGGCTGCCGAAGGCAGCCTTGGTCGATGGCAGCCAGAGTTCTTCGTTGCGTTTTGCAAGACCAACAACAGCACATTCCGCTATGCCCAGTTCGTCCAGCACTTCCTTTGCGGCGTTTACCTGACCTATGCCGCCGTCAATTAATATCAGATCGGGCAGGTCCTTATTCTCGCGAATAAGCCGGGAATAGCGCCGCTGCACCGCCTCGCGCATGGCGGCAAAATCGTCCACTTTGCCGATAACGCTGCGCAGCTTGAAGTAGCGATAATGCTTTTTATCGGGAACGCCGTTTTTGAACGAGACCAGTGATGCAACCGGATGTTTGCCGTCAAGCTGCGCGATATCAAAACCTTCGATACGCTCCGGCCTGCCCGGTAAATGCAGTACACGGGCCAACTCGTCCAATGCAGGCCCGATGCCCCGTTCCTTCAGCCGTTTGCGCAAGTCCTCCGCCGCATTCTGCTGCGCCATCGCCAAAATCGCCATGTGATGTTTTTCCGTTGGCACCACCAATTCCGGCTCCACCCCACATTGCTCCCTAAACCAGTTTAGAACTAACTCGAAATTTTTCACACGGAGACACAAAGGCGCACAGTCGTTATCTTTTTTTTCTTCCTCCGTGCCTTCGTGTCTTTGTGTGATACCATTTTGCAGATAGATCTTTGGCGGGGGAGGGCGGGTGGAATCGTAATAGGTGGTGATAAACAGTTCCAGCGATTCCCATTCGTCCGCAGCGGAACGGGTGCGGTATAAATCCCTGCCGGTCATTTTTCCATCCCGCATGGAAAAAACGGTGAAGGTTGCCAGTACCCCTTCGGTGGCCCATGTTATGTAGTCCCTGTTTTCGGGGTTCATGTCCACCACGGCGCTGTCTTCGCCGGTAAGGGTTTCAATCGCCCGAATCGCGTTTCGCAGCTGGGCAGCCCACTCAAACTGCAACGCTCTGGCTGCTTCGTGCATTTTTTCGGTGAATTCGATAATGAGCGGATCGGTTTCGCCGGAAAGGAGCTGCTGTACCCGCTCGACATAGCGGCAATATTCTTCTCTGGTTATTTTTCCGCAACAGGGTGCCTTGCATCGTCCAATATGGTAGTACATACAGGCCTGTTTTTTCCGTATGGTCCGGCATTTCCGCAAGGGAAACAGTTTATCGATAATTTCCAGCATGGCGTCCACATTTTGCAAATGGGTAAAAGGCCCGTAATACAGGCTTTTGTCATCAATAATGCGGCGGGTGCGGAAAACCCGGGGAAAATCCTCGTGGGTTATCCGTATAACCGGATAGGTTTTCCCGTCTTTCAGGTCAATGTTGTACCGGGGTGAATGTTGCTTGATCAGGGTGTTTTCCAGCAGCAGGGCTTCGTATTCGTTGGCGACAATAATGGTTTCGATGGTTTTGGCGCGGCGTACCAGCGTGGCGGTTTTGGCATCTTTTACGCTGGAAAAATAAGAAACAAGGCGATCTTTCAGTGATTTTGCCTTGCCAATATAGATAATCTGCCCTTCCGCGTCTTTCCAGAGGTAGACCCCCGGCAGGCGCGGGGCGTCACGGGCCGTTGCTTTCAGGCTTTCAAGGTATTCTTCATTCTTCATTTTAAGCCGATTTTTGCCGATATTATAACTGAATCGATGAAAAGCAAAGCATATCTCATAGTGTTATTATACCTCTTTTTCACTGTTTCAGGTAGCCTGTACAGTATTGGGGAAAGAACGATAACACTGGAAGCCGAGGCGATCCGCAAAATGGCGGATTATAGCGCTGGTCTTACCGAAATGAGCCTTATACGTGCAAAACCCGTACTGGCATTGTCCTCTGCTCGCAGTTCTTTTGCGGGAATTGCCTCTCCCGATCTGGTTCTTTCCTTTGATGAGGGGAATCCGGTACTATTCAGGGATTCTATCCGTCATTACCAGGTAAGCGCCTCGTCATTGCTTACGGCTGTTGATGCGGTTAACGCCAGAGCAGGCTCCGGGGCGGCCTTTTTCTCCGACAGCCCTTTGACGCTTAAACCGCACAGCAACGCTGCCCTGTTTGCGCCGAATAACCGGTTCTATGATTTTTCCATGGAATTTTGGCTCAACCCCCTTAAACTGGAAAACGGCGAACAAATTGTCTTGTGGACCTCGTCCTTCCCTGTTAATACCTCGGCCGCGTTCCTGCCTCAGCAGATTCTGTGTAAAGCGTCAAAAAACCGCCTGTTATGGTCTTTCCAAAACTTTTTTTTCTCTCCTGACGGCGCAAAAAGTATAACCATTGATATAGGCGGCGTTTCGGCTGTCGTTCCCAAAACCTGGAGTCATCACCTTATCCGCTTTGATTCAGCTACCGGCATGATTGAGTATCTGGTGGATGGCAAGGCGGAATCGATAGAATACGCGACTTCCACAAGGCGTGAAAGGGGAGAAGTGTATACGCCGATTACGGGAACAGGCGGCAATTTTATCCTGGGCAATGGTTTTTTGGGGATGATGGATGAATTCAGAATTTACGGCAGCCATGTTCCCGGTTCCACAGTGCAAAAATATCCTTTGCGTGGGGGCAGAATTGAAACGAAAGCCATTGATCTTGGCGAAGGGAATAATGGCATTGTAAAACTTGAAGCCTTTGGCGGCAGAACCGCAATGGGAGACAGGCGAATCAATAATGAATACCGGCAGAACGGCAGATTCCGTTTTTCCGATGATTCCGAGATGCAGTTTTTTATCCGCACCTCAGATAACCCATACCGCTGGAATTCCCTCTGGCAGCCGGTAACGCCCGGCGCCGATATTGCCGGCAGCATTTCTGGCCGTTATGTGCAATTGGCGGCGGACTTTTACCCCTCAGCCGATGGCGAGGCAAGCCCTTACCTTGAAGCATTACGCATTGTATATCTTCCCGATGAGCCGCCCCTGCCGCCTGCCCATCTTACGGCGGTTGCCGTGGACGGCGCGGTACAGCTTCACTGGAAAAACAGTCCCAACCGGAATGTCCAGGGATATTTGGTGTATTATGGCACGACAGGCGATGACTATTTTGGCGAAGACGCCGCTCTGGGTATTTCACCCATTAATGTCGGCAAACGAAACGAAATCCGCATTGACGGCCTCAAAAACGGCACCCTGTATTATTTCCGCGTCGCCGCCTACAGCGCCCCGTCACATATCGGCGATTTCTCCCGCGAAGTCCGCGCCAGGCCTTTGCGCGGACAGTAAAAGGATGAATAGGAACAGGAACATTATTTTTTACGGTGTTCTCGTTTTTGTGGCAGTGTTTACGTTTTTAATTTCCGCTTGTGATGATAATTCCGCTTTAGAAACTCAAACCATTGACGCAGAATGTAATTGTATCGATTGGGAGTGGAGAATAACAAACCCAGCTACAACAGAAGCAGATGGATTGGAAACTGAACATTGTAAAAATTGCTCCGAAACAAGAGGAACTAATATTATTCCAAAATTAGTTTTCAGCATTTCTCTTTCTGAAAGCAGTACATACATTTTTGCATCAAGGCCGCAAGGTTACACAATACCACCAACATTAACTGTAACAGTTACTAACACAGGTAACCAACCTACAGGTGAATTAACAATTTCTTTATTGGGTGCTGGAGGATCGGATTTTACATCGTCAACAAATTCACTTAATAGTATAGAACCTGAAGGGACTGCAACATTTACAGTAGCACCTAAAATTGGGCTTGAATACAGATTACTGATTTATACTACAACAATAAGAGTTTTTGGAGCAAATAGTATTAATGCGCTATTACGTGTAGACTTTACTGTAACAGAACCATCTAATACAGGAACATTCTGGTGGGGCGTATTTTTACCGGCAGGATCAAATATAGACGAATATGAAATTGAACTTTTTAATGCTTATGAAATCCTTAATAGGCTTGATGAATTAAATACCACTACTAATGAAAAGGATGATTTAGAAAACATATCTTTTAATGGCTATGGGTGGCCTATTTTCGTAAGTCCAAAGAAATTTGGATATGTAGCAATATGGTCAGCGGTACTACCAGTTGATGTTACAATAAGTGCATGGCACACACCAACTACATTAATAATAAATGATGAAGAATATTATGTTTATTCTATGATCAGTGAAATGCTAGGTGGTACTGGTACTGGTACTAGAGATTTTCATTTTAGGTATTAATAAAATACAAACAATTTGTGAAAATTCGGTTTTGTATGAGGCAGTAGACATTAAAGCCGCCCTGTATTATTTCCGCGTTGCCGCCTACAGCGCCCCCGTCACATATCGGCGATTTCTCCCGCGAAGTCCGCGCAAGGCCTTTGCGGGGACAGTAATAGACCCACCTTTCCTTTTTTTGGAAAATTGATGACATGGTCGGCCGTACTATTGCGGATTTGCAGGGTTTTGGTTGACATGGGCGCCAAAGTTGGAATGGGGAATAGGAGAAGGTAATCTTGGCACTAATGGCGGCACCCATGGCGCGTACTCATTTTTCGTTTTCTGCAACCAGGCCCTGATATTCTGTCTTTTGGGGTAC
>WQXQ01000039.1 GCA_009784775.1 Treponema sp. | reverse complement strand
GTAGAGGCGGCCATGCCGGTGGTCATACCGGTGGCATGGCCGGTGGTATTTCTTAATGGAGATGGTCTACGCCTGGAAACATGCTGTTTTCCAATTTGATCATAGTTCATATTTCCTTTATCGACATTCTGGCATTAAATCATTATACTATAAGCATGGCAAAGGCGATTTTGAGTGCTTTTGTAGTTGCGGTGATTATAAAATTATTTTTGTTTGACTTCATTATTGCCGAAGGAAATTCCATGGAGCCTGCCATACACTCAGGCTCGGTACTGGTGGTAAACCGGCTGCAATATGGGTTCCGTTTTCCGGGGCAGCCGGGATATATGGTACAATGGGCAATGCCCAAACAGGGGGATATCGTGGTTTTTTATTCGCCGTTGGGGGGCATTGCGGTAAAGCGTTGCAGCAGTTCCGCGGAAAATGGCGAATTTATGGTACAGGGGGACAATAACCTGCAATCCTATGACTCCCGCTCATATGGGCCAGTTTCGGTAGAGGCCACTATAGGAAAAGTATTGGGGAAAAAATGAACAGATTTATAGCATGGCGTTTCAAACTGGTTATAGGTCTCATGGTTACGGTAACAATCGTAATAGTGGCCTATTATGCCCTGTATATGGCACAGGGGTATTCGGGCCGTACCAGACAATCAAGAGTCACCACTGAACGGGGCAATATCCTGGACAGAAACGGGAAAACACTTGCCACCCAAATTGCCTTGTATGATGTCTATATCAGGCCGCCTGCCCATAAGGACAGAATCGATGTTCAGGCAAGAATTGCAGAAATGGCCGCTCTACTGGCTCCCATTTTGGGCATGAATGCCGAGGAAATCCAATGGCGAATAAACGGCACCGGAAGTGAATTTGTTATCAAAAGGCGCGTCTCCTGGGATGCCTGGGAAAAAATACAAAATATCCAAAGGCAGCCGGAAAACAAACTTGCCGGCGTCAGAACTGAAGCCGTCACATTAAGAGATTATCCGGAAAAAAATCTTGCGGCTCAAATCATTGGTTTTGTAGGAGATAATAATGGCAGATGGGGTGTTGAATACGCCTTCAATAAGGAACTTTCCGAGGGCAACAATGTCATTCTGACCATCGATATTAATGTCCAGCATATTCTGGAAAAGGCAGCCTGGTCGACATTACACAGAACTGGGGCAGAAACGGTCATGTTTCTTGCGACAGATCCCCGAAACGGAGACATACTTGGCTCTGCCGTTATTCCAGCCTTCGATCCCAATAATTACAATACCTCATTTGACTCCCATAACTACGAATCAAACGAGGAAACATACAAAAATTACACCGCTACCTTGCCTTATGAACCAGGCTCCGTGTTTAAGATTTTTTCAATTGCCGCCCTGATGGAAGCCGGCGTTATCTCGGAACATTCGGAGCTTGCCTGTACAGGCGTATACGAAAAGGTTTTCAGCAGCGGCGAAATGATACGGATAGAATGCGCCGACGGACGCGCCCACGGCAGGGTAAGGCCCAGAGAGCTCATTATGTATTCCTGCAATGTCGGCGCCGCATTAGCTGCCGAACGGCTGGATAATCAGGCCTTTTACGAGTTTATGCGTAATTTTGGCTTTGGCGCCAAAACCGGCGCCTGGGTAAATGCTGCCACTGCGGATTCCGCAACGAACAAGACTCTGTTGACAGAAACTGCCGGATTGCTCAAAAACCCCCGGTTTCCCGGTTTTTGGTCGGGCCGCACCAAACAATCAATTGCCTTTGGCCAGGAAATTTCCGTTTCCGCCCTGCAAGTAATGCAGGCGGCAAGCATCATCACCAATAATGGGGTATTGGTTCCTCCCAAAATAGTTTCCAGGGTTACCTCCCCCGATGGCAGAACCATAATAGACGGTGAAAACAACGAAAACTGGCAGGTAATCAGCCCGGGAGCAGCCCAAAGGATGCTTGCGTATATGGCGGATACGGCAAAAGCAGGCACCGGCCAGTTGGCCAATATCAGAGACTTTAATCTGGCCATAAAAACCGGTACCGCCGAAATGGCCGATCCGTTTACCGGGAACTATTCCCGAACTAATTTTATTACCAGTTGCATTGCCCTGCTGCCCGCAGAAGCTCCTTCACTCGTACTGTATGTGGTCATTATAAAACCCCGCGGCGAAATATTGGGCGGAAGGATAGCGGCCCCCGCGATCAGGGATGCTGCCGATGAACTTATCAATTACTTTGGTATTCCGCGCCTCAGAAATCCCATTTGGGTCCATCCCGGCAGTATGAGCTTTACCGATGTATCAATTCCGGCTATTGGTTCCATCGTCCCCAACTATTACGGTTTCTCCAAAAGAGATCTTTTACCCCTGCTCTCCCAGAACCATATCCGCGTGGAAATATTGGGCGAAGGCTGGGTACGGCGCCAGTCACCTCAACCGGGAACCACCGTAACCCCCGGCATGGTACTGGAATTAATATTAGAGTAATTTCAAATAATGAGGAATGAGGAATGAGGAATGAGGAATTATCTTACTGGGAGAAAAATTCCAAAATTCTTCAGGAGCAGTTCCCGGGCTTGCGGGAAAAAATTCTGGAAGACCAGGACACCATTGAAAACCTCAAAATAGAAACGGCGGCTTCCGGCGTGCCGACTCTGTCCATTAATGGAATTTATGTTCATTCTCCCCGCGACCCTGAACGGGAGGGGCGGCGCTTGGCCGAGGCTTGTTTGGCAGAAGCCAGCGCAAATGCGCCCGCGCAGCCGGTGGTTGTATTGGGCTTTGGGCTTGGCTATGCAGCGCAAGCCCTTGCGGAAATGGCTCCCGAACGGCCCATCATCATTGTAGAAAAAAACCTTAATCTGCTGCGTACCGCATTTGAACTGCGGGACTTCAGCCGGCTGCTTTCCCGAACCGGCATCGTATTTACGCCCGGCGGCTCCGGCGAAGGGGTTATAACGGCGCTTGCGCTTTTTGAAAAAAGCGCGCCGTGCATTTTGCGCAACCGAACGCTGACCGGCGCCGATGAACAATGGTATGCCTCGGTGGAAAGCCGTATTCGTACCTGGGCCATGCGGGATGAGATAAACACGGCAACGCATAAAAAATTCGGCAGACGCTGGGTCAATAACCTGTCCCGCAATATGAGCGCCATTCGGGACCTGCCGGGCATTTCCCGGCTTGGCGGGCTCGCCTCACTTGGTGAGGCGCCCTCGCAGAGTGAGGGCGCATTGCCGGTGTTTCTTGCCGCCGCCGGACCGGGGCTGGACAGCATAGGCCCGCTGCTGCCGGAAATACACAAGCGCTGCATTATCGTGGCAGTGGATACCAGCCTGCGCTTTCTGCACAGAAATGGAATTGCCCCCGATTTTGCGCTGGTGGTAGACCCGCAATTTTTGAACAGCCGCCATCTTAACCGTTGCGTAAGCCCTCATACCCGGCTCATTGCCGAAACCGCCGTGTACCCGCCGGTACTGCGGTTCCCTTTCAGGGAAATGTATCTGTGCAGTTCACTCTACCCCCTGGGCGCTTTTATTGAACAGCGGGTAGACCCCAAAGGACATTTGGGCGCCGGCGGGTCAGTTGCAACCACTGCCTGGGATTTTTCCCGAATCCTGGGAGCGCAGGAAATATGGATTGCCGGCCTGGACCTCGCCTTCCCCGGCCTCAGAACCCATTTCCGGGGAGCGCAGTTTGAGGAAAAAGCCCTTGCCGAATCGGGCCATCTGTATCCCGCCGAAACCTGGCTGGTTCATGCTCTGCGCGACGGCAACCCCTTCTACGCCCCGGCGCTTTCTGACCCGTCCGCAGCGCGCGTACTTACCGACCGCCGCCTTTCCCTCTATGCCACCTGGTTCGAAAGCCGTTTTCGCCAGTTCCCCGCCATTCGCAATTACAGCCTCTCCCCGGGCGGCCTCGCCATCGAAGGCCTTGAACCAGCCGAAACCCAGGCCCTTCTTGCCCTGCCGGAACGCCGTGCGGAAATAGACCAGCGGCTCCAGGCGGCGTCTTCCCGCATCACAGCGGAATTTTTTGAACAAACAGCAACCCGGCAGCGTTCCGACCGCTACCAAAACGCCGTTGCCGCGCTGGTATCCGGCCTGGAACAGATAAAAGAGACCTGCAAAAAAGGGATAGCCATTGCAGAGCGGGCCTTAAGCCCCAAAACCACCCCTGCAGAACAGGAAACAACCCTCGCCGAACTTGACACCATAAACCGCTCCATAACCGGCAGCGAGGTAAAAGAAATCGCCAGTTTCCTTTTCCCCGCAGGAACCGTTGCAGCACCACCAAAAGACAAAAACACCACCTTTCACCACTATGTAACATCCTCAATCCAGCTCTACCAATCCCTTGTGGAAGCACAAGAATTTACTCGTAAATTCATGTATTGACTAAAAGTCTTGAATTGTGGTACATTACGAGAAGTAACACAGACAGGAGGAATGATGAGCGCCAGAATACGGCTCAAAAGATTCGGGACGAAAAAACGCCCCTATTACCGCATCGTGGTTATGGATCAGCGCAGCCCAAGGGATGGGAAAACCATTGAGGAATTGGGGTATTATCATCCCATAGAAGCAGAAGACAAACAAATTGTTTTTGACGCGGACAAAGCAAAAGCATGGCTTGCCAAAAGCGCAACCATGAGCGATACAGTACGCAAAATCTTTAACAAGAAAGGCCTTCACAGTAAGTAATTAAGGGTATTTGCATGGAAAAAGATTTAGTTGAATATATTGCAAAGTCTCTGGTGGATGATCCGTCTCAGGTAACCGTTAATGTGGTGGAAGGTGAAAAATCCACCATACTGGAACTGAGAGTAGCTGAAGCCGATATTGGCAAGGTCATTGGCAAGCATGGTCGCATCGCCAAAGCAATGCGCACGGTCCTTATGGCCGCCACTGCCAAAACCGGTAAACACGCGGTACTGGAAATACTTGACTGAACGGTTTATCGCCGGAATTGCGGGCGCTCCTTTCGGGCTGAAAGGCTTTGTAAAGGTAAAGCCGCTTTCCGGCGAAATGGATCATCTGTTAAAACTCAAATCGGTAATACTGCGGCAAGACGGAAAAGAGCGGCTGCTGGATGTGGTAGAAAGTGCTGTAGCCATGCCGTTTGTAATCATGCATTTTACCGGATACGACAGCCCGGAGGCAGTCAAAACCCTGAGCGGGGCGGAACTGCTGGTTGACCGGAAAGATGCCGCCCCTCTGCTGCCGGGTGAATTTTACATCGAAGACCTGAAAGGACTCGCCGTCATGGCCGATACAGGCCAGACACTGGGGCATATCATTACCATAATCGAAGGCGGCGGCGGCGACCTTACAGAAATCCGGCTGACCGACGGCTCCGTAAAACTGGTTCCGTTCAGGCCAGAATTTGTAACCGGCATTGACCTTGCACAAAAACAGCTTGTACTCAAAAACCTTTGGATACTTGAATGAAATACACGGTTGTAACCCTTTTCCCCGAAATCACCGACGCATACTTCTCAAGCTCAATCATGGCAAAGGCGATACAGCGGGGCATCATCGAATACCGGGTTATCAACATACGGGACTTTGCCTTTGACAAGCACAAAACCTGCGACGACGCGCCCTACGGCGGCGGCCCCGGGATGCTCATGCTGCCCGAACCCCTGGGCAGGGCATTGGAAGCGGCGGGAGCACGGAAGAAAGGAACTGGGGACTGGGGACTAGGGACTAGGGATAGTGGTTCGAGGGATGAGAGTGCTTCCGGGCAATCTCTTAATAATGCGAACTACGATAATAATTCTGAGGCGCACCCCAATACTTCTACTCACGATCCCCAGTCCCCAGTCCCCAGTCCCCAGTCCCCATATACCATATACCTTTCGCCGTCCGGGAGGCCTTTTACGCAGAAACTGGCCCAGGAGCTGGCTGGGGAACAGGAGCTGATTTTGCTCTGTGGGCGCTATGAGGGTATTGATCAACGGGTGATAGATTTGTATATTGATGATGAGATCTCCGTTGGCGATTATGTATTGTCTTCCGGCGAGGTTGCGGCGCTGGCGCTTATTGACGCGACGTACCGGCTGGTGGACAGGGTCATTACCCCCGAATCGCTGGAAGAGGAAAGTTTTTCCAATGGGCTTTTGGAGTATCCCCAGTATACACGCCCGGAGATTTATGATACAATGAAAGTCCCTGATGTGCTGCTTTCGGGACATCATGAGAATATCCGCCGCTGGCGGCTTGCAAAACGAGTTGAAAAAACCCTCCGTTGCAGACCGGATTTAATACAGCGGGGCAAAACACTGGGGCTTTTTGACAAGGAAACCAACAGTATTATAGGAGATATGGAAAATGAACGAGATTAAGGCCATTGATGCCGCCCAGATGAAGTCAGAACCCGAAAATTTCAAGGTTGGGGACACCGTTAAGGTACATTTCAAAATCATTGAAGGCAAAACCGAGCGAATTCAGGTGTATGAAGGCCTGGTTATTGCCATGAAGAATGCCCAACTTGGAAAAACCTTTACCGTGCGGAAAATTTCCTATGGCGTGGGCGTGGAACGGGTATTTCCCCTGCACTCACCCCGCGTTGACAAGGTCGAAGTAATGCGCCCCGGCAAAGTCCGGCGGGCCAAGCTCTACTATATCCGCGACAAGATCGGCAAAGGCGCCAAGATCAAAGAACTCATCGTGAAAAAGACCGCAAAGAAACAGGTAACCGGAGAATAGGGTTCTCATTAATTTACCACGAACCAACACAAACCACACGAACAACAGAAGAAAAATAAAAAAGTTCGTGGTGGTTTGTGAGGTTCGTGGTTAAAAATTCTTAATCTCATTTAAACTTTAAATCCTTGTTGCAAGGCTTGGGAGAGTTTTAGTTTGATAAAGTTGTTTTCTCGTTTGAGTTTTCCAATTTCAATCTGTTGTGATTTTACTGTTTCGATAAGGTCGCCCTGATTCAAGGCGCCCGAATGGAGCAGATCGCCCACATAGTCCATTTTGTTTTCAAAGTCGGTTTCCGCTTCAATTTCTGCTTCCTGAAAACTCTCTTCAATTTGGTTTTCGTCCGGCAGAACAGAATCTTCTTCGCTCTGTAGAATCTTTTCGGCAATCCGGTAAATGGCCTGGGAAAGTATGGACTGGGGTTTGTACAGGGTTATGGGCAGCCGCGAGGAAAGCGCCGTATCCTGCAGGGCATCGCGGTAGATGACTCCCAGATGTTCAATTTTCAGGGCCAGATATTCTTCGCAGGAGCGGCGTATCTTCATTGCAAGCTCTGCGTCCCTGGGTTCTACCACGGTATTCATAATAAGGCGCGGACACAGTTTTTCAAGCCGCTCGCTAAAGGCATTATAGGAACGCTTGTCGATACGTTGAATTTCCGGCAGTAATTTGGAGATATACAGTCTTTGCGGGTCGGCGCCGTCCAGACGCAGTTTGTTCAAATACGCCCTTGCTTTAGAATCTTTCTTAAACGTGGTAAACATGAGCCGGTATACGGTGTTTTTCAGAAAAACATAGGCATTCAGTACGGCGGTAACTGCCGGAGCGGACACCACAATACCCTGAGAGGAAAGGAGAAAAAAGTCAAGAATGGATTGATGGGTTCCCGCGCCCAGGTCGAGTATCAGGATGTCGGTATTATCCTGCAGGGCAACAAGCCGTTTTACCAAAGATTTTAACTGGGTAGGCCTCAGGTTCGCAAGCCCGGGAATCTCTGTATCGCCGGGGATAAAGCGAAGGCCCGGCACATCGGTCTGGGCGATTACCTCATTAAAATTTAACCGGGTATTATTGAGAAATGTCCCAATTCCCTGTTTGGGCGCATGGTGTCCCAGCACCAAATGCAGGTTTGAGGCGCCCAGATCAAGGTCGGCAACCACCACTTTTTGCCCCGCCTGGGCAAATGCCACGCCTAAATTGGCGGCAACCAGCGATTTCCCTACCCCGCCCTTCCCGCTTGCTATCGGAATAATACGCATTAACTACTCCTTCCGTGGATAAGTCTAGCACTTTTCCCCTAAAGTCTCAATACCGTTTGCCGATAATAAAGGTGTAGGGAGGGTATCCTCCAAAAATAACAGACGGTGCGCACAGGGGTAACACCCAGACGTCCAGGCGCATCGTCTTTTTTTATGCCCATGGCAATAGAGGCCTCAAGCCATTATTTGGTTCTTCCCGTAGCTATTAGGCTTAAGGGTATTATTGGGGGACTTACAGCAAAGCACCGCAAAGCGGCGCTCTGCTGTAAGCTCCCCATACACGTTATTGAGCCTAATAGCTACGGGAAGAACCCCTTTACTTTTCTGGGCCTCTATTGCTATGGGCCTAGGTCTCATAGGGGGTTATGGCATTTTCTCCGGTGCCCACCAGTTGCCGGAGGCGGCGATCATACTGAGTAAATTAAAGTATGCGCCGTAGCCGCGTCCGCTGGTGCCGCTTTGCGTTCTTGAGAAATTCCAGGCATTGCCCATATCCGTAGACGTACCGTACACTGCCGCGGCAACCATCGTTGGGGCGGCGAAGTTAATGCCAGACGAATTGAGCCGGGTACCGTTGAATTGAACCGCGCTGATACCCGACCAAGTGGTCGAGGTCGCCCTAAGGGTATTGTATAAGTGCCGCAAGCCATTGTCGTGGAGCGTTTTAACCGCAGCTTTATCGTTATGATGCAATGCGTCCAAACCCAAACGCCACGGCACGCGGCAGGAGTTGTACCAGTGGTTGCCGTCGTTTGCGGACTCGTGATAGTTCGGCTCCGCTCTATGCCATATCATCGCGCTTAATGGGGTGCCTGTTGCGCCTCGTTCAACCCGAATAAAATCAGGAAGTACGCCTGTGCGCGGATTGTTCATCGCGTACATCTGCTCCATGCCTATTTGGGTAGTGTTGATAACAAGCTCCCACCTGTTTACGCCGCCTATCTGCGTAGTATCCGCCGCCGCATAAGACCTTAAATGCTGCAGCATAAAGTCCGAAGGCCGGGTCTTCGCCGCGCTGGCTCCGGTGCCGGTCCAGTTACCGATGCGTAAATAGTAGCGGGCGGGGTTGTTTTGTCCGCGGTCGACATCGTTTTGGAATATGTCTCCAATCATCAATGTGGCTCTTCGTCCATAATTATTTCTGTCATTCGTTGCCACTGTACCGCCGATGCCCGCATTGGGACCCCATTGCTTTGCGGCAAGCAGCATGGCATACGCCATATCAAGGTCGCCGTCGGTGGCGGTGCTGGCCCCGGACGGTCTTCGCAATGGATGTGAGAGCGGTCTTGTCCTGTCACTGCCATTCGTATTAGTTCCTGAAAGCAATGTCCATGACATCAAATTGGAACCGCCGCCATTGGTGGGGAATTGATTTAAGGAGCGGAACATACCGTCAAAGTAATCCCGGACGGTTACATCCCTGGCACCGTACGCATTGCGCAAACTGGTCGGCAGGGCATCCTTCAATAAGGATCCAATTGTTCTGCCGCCAATGTCACGGTTGTTGACATCGCGAATCCCGGAGCTGACTACCGCGCTTTCGCAGCCCGCCATATATCCCAGTATCATCATACCGTAACCCATAGTTTCGGTAGTGGTAACCGCAACACCTTGTATTTCGGGGCCGGTACCGCCGAACATTGACAGAATCATGCGGAACGTGTTGGGATCATTCATGGTGTCGTTTCTTGCCGTTTCGTAGTCAACCAGGAATTCGGGTATGATTTTGGCAAACTGGTCAATGGTATCCTGATTCATTTGAGATTGCGATCGGGCATTCGTGCCTGATGCGGGGGGCATTACCCTTTGTATTGCGTAATTACTGTTTGCCGACTGCGGGAAGGGGTGATTTGCGGTTCCGACAGGGGGAGTTACAACCGCCCCAGTCGCCGGGAATAGTACCGCGGCGCTCAGCGTTGTACCGGAGCCGGCGGTGTGGGTGGTATCAATATTGCCGCCGCTGGCATTCTGCACGCGGAACCAATTCGCCGTTACGCCGGTAAAGGTAAAGCCGGTTTTTGCCGTGAGTGTTATCGTTGCGTGGTATGCAGTTGATGCGGCAAAGGCGGTGCCGCTAAAGACAGCGCCGCTGGCACTGCCTGTTCTCCATTCCACGGTTCCCTGATATTGGGCACCCGCGTCAAATGTTCGTACCGGGACTGCCCCCGTTACCGGCGCAGTCACCGGAATATTGCGCGGATTGTTGATTTGGGCAGGAGTGGGCAGCGACTGGGCGGCTTCCAGATAGACCTTCGTGACAGTTACAGTACGAGCTACACCATCGGAATAATTCGGCTGAATAACAAATCCTCTAAAAGTATTCAAGCTCGCAGCGCTATACGTGCCGCTATCATGTCTGCCAAATTCCATCCTCATAATCCCATCATTGTATAGTGCGCCAAGGTACCCTTGTGCTTCCCCCCACCACATAACACTGGCAGTTCCTATACGTATGCCGCCGCCAATCCAGCTTCCTACCGCTTGCATCGTTTCTTCAAATTCAACAACCAGGTGAGTATAAGTTCCAAGAGCATTGGCATTTATATTGGCAGTTGCATCAAAAATAAAATTACGGGCGCTCGTGCTGTTACCGGTTGTCCGAACCACCAGTTTTCCATTTTCGATAGCGGTAGTACCAGTAGCGCCAGAAGTAAGCTGCGGAAGCGCTACCGTTCCCATTTCCGTTGCCCACTGCCCATTTTCGAACAGCACCGGCCATACCGGCCTGGGTTGCGGCGCGGCCGTTCCCGGGAATGTAACGGTCGCGGTAAGCGTTGCACCGGAACCGGCAGTGTGGGCAGTCGTTATAGCGCCGCCGCTGACATTCTGCACGCGGAACCAGTTCGCCGTTACACCAGTGAAGGTATAGCCGGCTTTGGCCGTCAGCGTCATCGTTGCGTGGTATGCGGTTGATGCGGCAAAGGCAGTGCCGCTAAAAACAGCGCCGCTGGCACTGCCTGTTCTCCATTCCACGGTTCCCTGATATTGAGCCCCCGCGTCAAATGTTCGTACCGGGGCTGCTCCCGTTACCGGCGCAGGCACCGGAATGGTCTGCGGCGCATTGATCTGCGCAGCAGTTGCCGGGAATGTTACCGCCGCGGCCAATGTTGTGCCGGAACCGGCGGCGTGAGTGGTATCAATATTGCCGCCGCTGACATTCAACACGCGGAACCAGTTCGCCGCTACGCCGGTAAAGGTAAAGCCGGCTTTGGCCGTCAGCGTTATCGTTGCGGTATACAGCGTTGCGGCGGCAAAGGCATTGCCGGTAAAGGCAGTGCCGCCGGAGCTCCATGCCACGGTCCCGGTGTACTGAGCAGCATCGAAATCCCTTACCGGGGTTGCCCCCGTTACCGGCGCAGACACCGGAATATTGCGCGGATTGTTGATTTGCGCGGCAGTTGCCGGAAATGGTACGGTAACGACAAGTGTTGCGCCGGAACCGGCAGTGTGGGTGGTCGTTATATCACCGCCGCTACCATTCTGCACACGGAACCAGTTTTCTGTTACGCCGGTAAAGGTAAAGCCGGTTTTAGCCGCAAGTGTGATGGTTGCCGTATATGCGGTGTCAGCGGCAAAGGCAGTGCCGGTAAAGTTTGCACCGCCGACTCTCCATACCACCGTTCCGGTATACTGATCCGCGTCAAATGTTTGTACCGGGGCTGCCCCCGTTACCGGCGCAGACACCGGAATATTACGCGGATTGCTGATCTGAGTGGGAGCAGGCAATGCCTCGCCGGCTTCAAGGTACACCTTGCTTATCGTGGTCACCCGATCCGTATTGCCGCCATAGGTTGGGTGGACAGAAAAACCCCTGAATTGCGCAGCATTATAGGTACCGTTGCCATTACCGCCATTACTGCTTGGTGAAGCTAACGGCACCCTGATTGTCGTAACAGTATGGGTTAAAGGCGCGCCCCAATACGAAACGGTCGTTGTTCCTGAACGTATTCCTGCGCCAATCCAACCAACATTACCCGGAGCAATCGCATATGCAATAACAAGCCACTCGTAATTGCCGCTGCTGATATCAATATTGGCACCTGCGGTAAAGGTGAAGGTGCGTCCGGTTGATGGCGGGCCGTAGTTGCTGTCATTATTGGTCTCAATAACGATATTATTGCCGACAATCCCAAACACAGAGTCGGCAGCGCTGGTATTCGTACCGGAACTATTATTACCGCTGACAGCCGGGGTAACTGTTCCCATTTCCGTTGCCCACTGCCCATTTTCGAACAGTACCGGCCATACCGGCCCGGGCAGCGGTGCGGTTGTTCCCGGGAATGCGACGGTCGCGGTAAGCGTTGTACCGGAACCGGCAGCATGGATGGTCGTTATAGCGCCGCCGCTGGCATTCTGCACACGGAACCAACCAGCCGTTACGCCGGTAAAGGTAAAGCCGGATTTGGCAGTCAGCGTTATCGTTGCCGTGTATGTGGTTGAGGCGGCAAAGGCGCTGCCGGTAAAAGCAGTACCACCAACGCTCCATGCCGCCGTTCCGGAGTACTGAGCCCCTGCATCAAATGCAGTAACCGGAGCTGCTCCCGTTACCGGCGCAGGCACCGGAATGGTCTGCGGCGAAGTAATCTGCGCGGCAGTTGCCGGGAATGTTACCGCCGCGGCCAATGTTGCGCCAGAGCCGGCGCTGTGGATAGTGGTTATAGTGGCGCCGCTGGCATTCTGCACGCGGAACCAGTCAGCTATTACACCGGCAAAGGTATAGCCGGATTTGGCAGTCAGCGTTATCGTTGCCGTATACAGCGTTGTAGCGGCAAAGGCATTACCGTCAAAGGCGATACCACCGGTACTCCAGGCCACGGTCCCGGAGTACTGAGTCCCTGCATCAAATGTTCGTACCGGGGCTATCCCCGTTACCGGCGCAGGTACCGGAATAGTCTGCGGTGAATCGATCTGCGCGGCAGTTACCGGAAATGGTACAGTCGCAGAAAGTATCGCGCCAATGCCGGCGGCGTGAGTAACCGTTATATCGGCGCCGCTGGCATTCTGCACGCGGAACCAATTCGCCGTTACGCCGGTAAAGGTAAAACCGGTTTTTGCCATCAACGTTATCATTGCCGTGTATGTGGTTGCGGCGGCAAAGGCATCACCGTCAAAAGCAGTACCATCAACACTCCATGCAACCGTTCCAAGGTATTGAGCCCCCGCGTCAAATGTTCGTACCGGGGCTGCTCCCGTTACTGGCGCAGGCACCGGAATGGTCTGCGGCGCATTAATCTGCGCAGCAGTCGCCGGAAATACTGCGGTAATGATGGGCGAGTTCGCGACATTGTTCACCGGGTCTGCCCCCGCAACGGTAAAGAAGTCCGCTTCGATGCCTTCCAGGGTAAAACCCTCTATCGCTTCCAGCGTTATAATTGCCGTATATACGGTTGAGGCGGCAAAGGTATCGCCATCAAAGACCGTGCCGCCAACACTCCATGTCACGGTTCCGATATACTGTGATGATTCGTTTCTCGTCACCGGTATTCCTCCGATCACCGGAGGAGTTATGCCCGCTATGGCGGTAATGGTAATGATGTCAGAATTTCCTTCCACATTACCAGTTGCCGGGAATGTCACGTCAACAGAAAGTGTGGTGTCGAATCCAGCGGCGTGGGTTGTACTGATATTGCTGTTGTTCGCGGCGTTTCGCACACGAAACCAGTTTGCGGTTACGCCGGCAAAGGTAAAGCCGTCTTTTGCCCTTAGTGTAATGGTTGCCGTGTATGGGGTTGCAGCGGCAAAGGCATCGCCATCAAAGGCAGTGCCATCAACACTCCATGCCACCGATCCGGTGTACTGTTCCGCATCAAAGCTCATTACCGGGGCTGCATCCAGTACCGGCGCAGGTACCGGAATATTCCGCGGATTACTGATGGGCGTGGCTGGCTTGGCCGAGTCTGTAGGGCTTTTACAGCCCATGCCGACGATTCCGGCGCCGATCAGCAGCGCCGCCAATATTAGTTGTACCTTTCGCATTATATACCTCATAAACCCATTATCCCTTTGTTTTGAGGTTCTGTAAAGCGAATTTTTTTTAAAGAAAAAGAACCTTACCGCTCCAGCTTGCGGTACACGTAACGATGGGGGCTGTCTGCCGTTGAACCCAGTTTTTCCCGGCGCCATTCGGCGTATTCGGACCAGTTGCCGTCGTACCAGACCACCTCGCCGTCTTCAAAGGCAAGAATGTGGGTGACAATGCGGTCGAGGAACCAGCGGTCGTGGCTGATAACCAGACTGACGCCGGCAAAGGTGTCCAGCGCTTCTTCAAGAGCCCGCAGGGTGTTTACGTCAAGGTCGTTGGTCGGCTCGTCCAGCAGCAGCACATTGGCCCCTTCCTTGAGCATCATTGCCAGGTTCAGGCGGTTGCGTTCGCCGCCGCTCAGTACGCCAACCTTTTTCGACTGGTCTGCGCCGGAAAAATTATACCAGGCGCAATAGGCGCGGGAATTGACTTCTCTCGTCCCCTGCCCCGCTCCTAATTTAATCAGATCAAGCCCGCCGGAAAGCTGCTCCCACACCGTTTTGTCTGCGTCGAGCGTTTCGCGCATCTGATCGGCATAACCCAGCTTGACGCTATCCCCCAGCCGCAATTCGCCCGCGTCGGGTTTTTCGCTGCCGGTAATCAGTTTGAAGAGTGTGGTCTTTCCCGCGCCGTTTGGCCCGATAATGCCCACACACGCGCCCGGCGGCACCATAAAACTCATATTGTCAAACAGCAGCCGGTCGCCATACGATTTTGAAAGACCGCTTGCCTCGATAACCAGCTTGCCCAGATGCGACCCTGCCGGAATGGTAATTTTAGTGCCTTGCACTGCGCCCTTTGAGCGCTCCCGTTCATCATCCTGAAAGAGTTTTTCGTAATGGGTGATGCGGGCCTTGCTCTTGGCATGGCGTCCCTTGGGGCTCATCCGTATCCATTCAAGCTCGCGCTGTAATGTTTTGCGCCGATCGCTTTCACCTTTTTCTTCCTGAGCCATGCGCTGCTCTTTTTGCTCCAGCCAGCCGGTATAGTTCCCCTTCCAGGGAATGCCCTCGCCGCGATCCAGTTCAAGGATCCAGCCGGCGACATTGTCCAGAAAATAACGGTCGTGGGTAACGGCGATAATCGTTCCGGCATAGTCCCGCAGATGCCGCTCCAGCCAGGCAACGGTTTCCGCGTCAAGGTGGTTGGTCGGCTCGTCCAGCAGCAGAATGTCCGGCTTTTGCAAGAGCAGACGGCACAGAGCCACCCGCCGCCGCTCGCCGCCGGAAAGGTGATCGATGACCTCGTCTCCGGGCGGGCAGCGCAGGGCTTCCATTGCCAGTTCCAGGCGGCTGTCCAGATTCCAGCCGTCGGCCGCCTCGATTTTTTCCTGTAATTCCGCCTGCTTCGCGCCCAATTTGTCGTAGTCGGCATCAGGATCGCCAAAGGCCTCGCTGACGCGGTCAAATTCCGCCAGCAGGTCTACCAGTTCTTTTGCCCCTTCGGACACAATGTCCTTGACGGTCTTACCCGCCTCAAGTTTTGGCTCCTGCTCAAGAAAGCCAATGGTGTAACCGGGGCTAATCGTGGTTTCACCGATAAATTCAGTGTCCGCACCCGCCAGTATCCTCAACAAGCTCGATTTACCCGAACCGTTCAATCCAATCACGCCAATCTTGGCCCCGTAAAAATACGAAAGGTTGATATCCTTTAACACCTGCTTGGTCCCATGCTTTTTCCCCACACGGTGCATCGTATAAATTATTTTTTTGTCATCAGTTGTTGCCATGGAAACCTCCTAGCGTTGCCAGCATGATTGCTTTGATTGTGTGCTTGCGGTTTTCGGCCTGATCCCAGGCGCGGCTTTGCGGGCCGTCGATGACATCGGCGGTGACTTCTTCGCCTTTGACCGCGGGCAGGCAGTGGAGAAAAATACTATCCGTGCGCCCGGTTTTATTCATCAACGCCTGATTTACCTGGTAGGGGGACAGGAGCCGCACACGTTCCGCTTTTTTGTCTTCCTCGCCCATGGATGTCCAGACATCGGTGTAAATGGCATCAGCGCCGGCAACAGCGGCAATATCCGCGCTGACCGTTATGTTTGAGCCGGAGGCCCTGGCTAAGGGAGCGCACTTTTCGAGCAGGGCGGCATCGGGATTCAGTTCCGGCGGCGTAATGACGGTGCAATGCACGCCCAGTTTGGCGCAAATTATCATCAGAGAACTGGCAACATTGTTGCGGCCATCCCCCACATAACAAAGTGTCCTGCCATTGGCAGAGCCAGTGTCTCCTACGGAGACAATGTTTTCCTCAAGGGTCATCATGTCCGCCAGGGCCTGAGTGGGATGGAACTGGTCGGTAAGGCCGTTGTACACCGGCACACCGGAATATTTGGCCAGCGCTTCCACGGTTTCCTGCTTAAAGCCCCGGTACTGGATCGCGCTGAACATACGTCCCAGCACCCGCGCCGTATCCTCGATAGATTCCTTTGCGCCTAATTGAATGTCCGCAGTAGACAGAAAAACCGGATGCCCGCCCTCCTCGCCAAAGGCCGTCTCAAAGGCGCAGCGTGTCCGCGTGGAGCGTTTTTCAAAAATCAGGGCAAGGGTCTTGCCGCTAAAGCGCTGATGTACCGTACCAGCCGCATTTTCCGCCTTGACTTTTCGCGCAAGATCCAGCAAAAACCGTATTTCTTCCACCGAATAGTCCAGCCAGGTCAAAAGCGACCGCCCTTTGAGCGTTACAGACATAGAAACACCTCCAAAGTAAGTATTATACGATAATATTCCGATAATGCAATATGGTGCAGATGGTTTTTTTCCTTCGATTTAGATCTCAATTACAGCGCATTCGGCCCGAACTTGTCCTCCATTTGGATGAAGTAGCGGTCCGTGCCATAAAAGAAGCCGGCGGGAAAATAACTGAAGAACGCGGTCTGATACGGGCGGTTTTTGACGATAGCGCTCTGGGATTTTGGCTTGATACACTGATGCTTATTGAAACATTGAAACAAGCGGCAGAAGACGCTGCCATCGACCTGTATGGATATTCACTGGTTATCGGGAAAACCTTGCCCGATGTGCCTCATCCGCTGTACCGGTTTTTGGCGGGAAAAACCGGCGGTATTTTTATTGATCGGACCGCAACAAAGGCGCTGCAGCCATACATAACCATTACGGAACAGGAGCAATGGACCGCAAAGGCGTTAAACCACAGCCCGGAACCTTTTTCCCGGCTCAAAGAACTGAAGATTTTTATTCCCACAGCCAGACCGGATTCGTTATTGCAGGAAGCCAACATACGATTGTTAGAACTGGGGCAACAGCCTGCTGTTTTTATTGCCAATCGATCGTTTGAGGGAAAACGCGACAAGCTCTACCTCCGAATCGCCGGTTTTTCCACTACCGGTGATGCCGACAGTTTTTTCCCCCTGTTCATCCGCTTTGGCAACAGGGGATTGAATGCGTTAACCGATTCATGGGCACAATGGATGCGTTTGAGCGCGCCTTTTGCCAAGTCAGATGCACTAAAGGCCCATTGGGAATTTTTGTTCCGGGAACGAATCAAAGACAAACCTTCGTTATTCGCAATTCGTATGGCCTGCCGCTTTTTTACGTTACTGCTTGACCAGTATTGCAATGTTGCCTATATCAAAAGCAAAACTCCGGCCATTATTATTGAAAATATCCAGGCCGCAGAAAAAACAACTGCGGATATCGTTATAGAAGCCCTGCGCAGACGGCAGAACCTATTGTTATTGGGAACCTGCACAGGGGAAATTGATAATGCCGGCATGGAACAATGGAGCGTATTGTTCCCCCAGTTAACCAGCGTTACCGGCGAGCAAATACCCAATGATAAAATCCCTGAACTTCCTCCCGATCTGTGGGAAATTGCCTATACCTGCTCGCTGCTTGGGCAGTACTTTCCTCCCGATCTGATCCCGCAGCTGCTCAAGGAAATGGGGAAAAATCCCCTCATGATTTCCCGCGCTTTTTCGCTGCTGCATACATTCAGGATATTTGATACTCCGCTGGATCCCCGCCCCTGGCACAGTGATTTTCAAAGCCGGGCTGAAATCAGGCTGGGGGAACGAACAAATACGATTAGGGAAACGGTTCGCAGCCGGCTGCTTGCATGGGTAGCGCAGCACAAAATCAATCCCTGCCTTCGTTTGCTGAAAATATTAAAATCATTGAACAACACCATGGACATAGACAACGATCTTATCCTGCAATCGATTCAATGTGAGCTTGCCGGTATGGACGAAATGGCCATCAGGCATATCCATTATGACAAACTACCGGAAACCATAGCCGGTCCTGTCCGCGGCCCGATAATTCGGTACATACTGGAAACCATGCTCGCGATCCATTCCGATAACACAAAAAATATTCACGCAGCCTTTGCCAACCCTCCCCCCGATTGCTCCGCGTTTCCCCTGCTTAAAGCAAAGGTGCTCATTAACCAGTCCCTGTACTATCTGGGTACACTCAAAAACGACGCCGCAATGGAGGCGGTCAAGGAATCAACCCTGCTCTGCAAAAAAAATGACAATCTTTGTCTCGCGCAATCCTATCGTCTTTTTGCGCTGGCAAACCTCTTGCAGCGGCGGATTGGCGAGGCCCTTGATTACCTTGGCTTTGCGCTGGAAAATGCCGCAAAACTGGGCTGGTTTCAGGAAATAGGAATGTCAACCTATTATGCCGCTTCGGTGCAGTTGCTGTACGGCAATTTATCACGCGCGCGGACGCTGGCGGAAAAATCCCGCAGGCATTTTATAAAAGCCGGAAACCCTGAATGGGCAGACCGCGCCCGTTTTCTTGAAGGAAGGCTTGCTTTTGAAATCGGCTCGTACCGGCAGGCCATTACCATTTTTGAAGACATACTGCAAAACCCCGAAGGCGACCATTCCCCGGAAAAAGAAAGCCTGCTTGCGGCATGGACCTACCGCGCAAAAGTATTCTGCCAGTCATTTTTGGGCGCCAAACCATTGAACGGCGGACGCGATGCGGACCTGTTCGAAATTGAGGCCATGAGCTTTGCCGGAAATTACGCCAAAGTAATGGAACTTTCCGGCATTTTTTCTGCTGCCTCTGTCACCGAAGACTTTCTGCCCATTGAGCGGCCGGACTGGCGCAGCGGCTTTGCGCAATGCGAGCTATTGTACTTTTCATGGAACGATTTACGGGAACGGATACTGTGCGCCTATCAAGCCCTTGCCGGTTCCGAAGAAGCCATCCGCACCATGCGGCGCTTATTACGCAGCGGCCAGTTCCCGGAAATTGACCCCTGCGATACCTTTTACCATTATGTCTGGCACCGCGTTCTGGAACAGACCGGCGCAAGCCAGGTTGACATAAACACTGCCGTAAGCGTCGCCTTCAAGCGGCTCCAGAGCCGCGCCGGCCGCATAGACGACATGGAAATCCGCCGCCAATACCTGACCCAACCCCGCTGGAACCAGACCCTGGGACAAGCCGCAAAAGACTTCAAGCTGGTGTAGTCAGAAGTTGTACATATTTTTGATTTTTTCTTTGCCGGGTAATCGGTAAATGTCAAAATCATGGTCAAGGCTGACGATTTCCCTGATGCCGGTCTTTTCCGCAGCAACAACCAGGGTGGCATCGGCAAAATCCATGGGCAAATCCGCATATTTTGCGGTTAACTCCGCGATACGGGGCATATCGTGCTGATTTATATCACTGACAATAACCCCTTTTAACATTACCCATTCGTAAAAATCCTGCTGGGCTTTTGTGCTGAAATCCAGCATATGAGAAACCTCGGTAAAAACCGCAAGGGTACTGATAAAACTGTAGTCATGTTTTGCAAAAAAGTCCCGAACTCCCCTATGGTGATTATCATCAACATCAAATAGAGCAATTAAGGGACCTGAATCAATAAGTATTCTATTTGACATACCATCGTCTGCTCTGCGCTTCGTGTTTAGCGCGGATCTTCTCTTTAAGACGTTGTTTGTACGTCGTAGAAAGATCACTTTCACCAGAACCGTATTTGCCAAAATAAGGCAGACCCAAGGTGTAGGAATCGATGCCGTTTTCCTCTTCCTGTTTATAATACATTTCCAAAGCTTCTATAATGATGTCCGTTTTTGGCCTCTTTTTGAGCCTGGAAAGAATAAAAAGCTTGTTCCTGGTTTCCACAGGAAGTCTTGCGGTAGTTACTTGCGCTTTTACAGCTCCACTCATAATCGCCTCCATATTACGGATTGTAATACGAATATAGAAAAGAGTCAAGCGGAAAATTCATATTTTTCCCATTTCCCATTTCGGTCATATTTTAGACGTTTTTGAAAAAAAGTCCAATTACTGTATTGATTTTTTTTACCAGTGTGATATATTACTACAAAGTAGCTATATTCTTACTTTTTAAGGAGAAAAAGAATGAAGAAAAATGTACAATGGGCAGCGCTTTTAGTGGCGTTATCGCTGGTATTTCTGGCTTGTCCCCAGTCAGACACTAAAACAACAACAATAATCAATTGGATAACGCCGCTCAACAGTTTGGATATAAGCCTTGGTACTAATAATGATGCAATAGACTTTTCCTTTAACGAAACAAACCCTGCAGCTGAGAAATATATACTGTTTCATATCACCGGCCTGGTAAATACTGCCGCGTCAATAATATCTGGCGGCACATCAGTGGAAGTAACTGATATAACAGGAACAATCGGCGGTTTTCAACCAGGGACAACCCATAGTTTCGTCGTTGTTGCCCAATATGCAGGCCTGCCCCCTTCGATCTCGCCGGTAAAAAACATAACGTTGACGCCATTCGCCATCATTATTGATGATGACATTGAAGGCGGCAGTATTGAATCCAATAAAGACG
>WQXQ01000038.1 GCA_009784775.1 Treponema sp. | reverse complement strand
ATCCAATCGATTTTTTAAGGAGGTTATTAAATGATGACTGATACGGTACTAAAATGCAAAGGATTGGATATTCTATCAGAAGCGCTTGGTTTAGTTGATACCGAACGTTTTATTTCCCTTATATTACGTGAACCGTTTGATTATACCGAATGGCAACAAAATTTATATAATAACGTTTCTTTAGAAACTTTTTATAATAACGTGAAAAACTTCACACCCAAAACCAAAAAGATAGGCTTTACCACAGACTGATTGAAATTCCCCCATCCCTCATTCCCCATTCCTCATTTCTCACTCTTTCTCCTTTCCTCACTGCGGCTTCGCCGCACCCCCTTCCCCCTCCCCCATCATTGTGGTATGATGAAACTGCCCTGCCAGGAACCATGCGAGCAGGCGCCGCCCAACCCTGCCAGGTCCGGAAGGAAGCAACAGTAAGCGGAAGCCTGTTGCGCCGTGGAGCTCTTGGCGGGGCTTTTATTTTTAGCCGTTACCGTGTATACTGCATTTATGGCAGATTTGAAGACTCCTGTGTATGAAGTAACCGCCACAAAACGCCGCCCCAAGACCTTTGACGAATTGGCGGGGCAGGAATTTGTGGTTTCTACCCTGAAAAATTCGCTGCAAAGCGGCAAAATAGCCCATGCGTACCTGTTTTCCGGGCCGCGGGGCTGCGGTAAAACCAGCGCCGCCCGTATTCTGGCCCGCTCGCTGAACTGCGAAAAAGGGCCGGGGATCCCCTGCGGCACCTGTGACAATTGCACGTCAATCAGCCAGGGCGCCAGCATGGACGTTATCGAAATTGACGGCGCATCCAATACCGGCGTCAACGATGTCCGGCAGATCAAGGACGAAGTGCTTTTTCCCCCGCAGGCCGGGCGATACAAGGTATACATTATCGATGAAGTGCATATGCTGACCAACAATGCCTTTAACGCATTGTTAAAAACGATCGAAGAGCCGCCGCCGTATGTGGTGTTTATTTTTGCCACGACAGAACTGCACAAGGTACCGGCAACGATTAAAAGCCGCTGCCAGCAATTTAATTTCCGGCTCATACCTATCGAGACCATACAGGGAATACTGAAAAATATTTGCGGCGAAATGGGAATAGAGGCCGAGGACAATGCCTTATTCTGGATCGCCCGGGAATCCACCGGCAGTATGCGGGATGCGTTTACCCTGTTTGATCAGGTGGCGTCTTTCAGCGGCGGCCATATCCGCGAGGAATTGATCCGCCAAAAACTTGGACTCGCGGGCCTGGAAAAAATCAACGCCCTTGCCGAAGCCTGCGCTGCCAATGACACCCCTGCGGCCTTTGCGCAAATCGACACCCTGCTCGCATCGGGCGTTGCCATTGAGCAGTTGATTATCGATCTGGCCGGCTATTACCGCAGTCTGCTGCTTTTGAAAAACGGCATTACCCGCGAATCGCTGCTGGGCTATAGCCCCAGTCAATTTTCGGCGCCGGTACTGGAAGCCCTCGATTCAATGCGCATGGAACAGGCCCTGACCATTCTCCTCAACTGTTATCGCGACATACGGTATTCGGTGTCGCCCCGCTTTGAACTTGAGACGGCGGTTTCAAAACTATCCTGGCTCAAAAACTGGGTATCCCCGCCGGAACTTAAGGCCGCGCTGGACAAGGCGTTGTATGCCCTGCACGGAACCGCTGTACCCAATGCCCCTCCACCACAGCCTCCGGCGCCGGAACAAAAACCGCAGGGTAATACGGCAACACAACACGGGCATAACAATGAACAGTCGCTGGCAGCGGAATACCGGCGTATGTTAGCTGCAAAAGCGCGGCTGCCGCAGGGAGAAGAAGCGGGCAGCGAGGAACAGGACGATGATGAACCCGCCTGGAGCGGGATTATCCATAGCAATGAGTCGCCCGTTGACCGGGTAACCAGAATAATTCCCGGCACAGTGGTCAATTAAGAGAGGTACCATGAATTTTAATCCTTTAGACTTAATGAAAAATGCTCAAAAAATTCAAGAGCAGATGAGCGCGTTCCAGGATAAACTCGCGGCCATAAGCGCAAAAGGCTCTGCCGGCGGCGGCATGGTGGAAATTGAGCTGAACGGCAAATTTGAAGTATTAGCCGTGCACATAGCGCCGGAAGCCGTTGAAGGCGGCGATGCGGAAATGCTGGAGGACCTGGTAATGGCGGCTCTGTCCAACGGCCTGGAAAAAATACGGGAAACGATAAATGGCGAAATGGGGGCTATGGCGGGAGGCCTTATGTCTCCAGGCAGCGGAATGCCCGATTTCTCCGGATTGATGGGAACTTCATGAACCCCGGCGCCGTGGGCACTGGGCCCGTTGGACCTAGGTCCACTGGGCCTAACGCCATTGACCGGTTGGTTGCGCTGTTATCAAAACTCCCCGGCGTCGGAAAAAAAAGCGCTTCCCGAATGGCTTATCATATTCTTGACGGCAGCAGTGCCTACGCAAAAGCTCTGGCGGAAGAACTTGCCGCCCTGCATCAGGCAATTCGCCGCTGCGGCACATGCGGCGGCTTTACCGAAACAGACCCTTGCCCTGTGTGCGCCAACCCCGACCGGGATCATACGCTCATCTGTGTCGTTGAACGCGCCCAGGACCTTCGTGTTATTGAAGAATCTCGTGAATTTCATGGTGTTTTTCATGTATTGGGCGGCCTTATCGCCCCGCTGGAAGGAGTTGGCCCCGGCGATCTTGCCATTGGAAAACTGATCGCCCGCATAAGCGGACACAATGTAAAAGAAATAATCCTTGCCCTTAATCCCACCGTAGAAGGCGACACCACCGCCCTGTATTTACAAAAAATACTCAAAGAATTCCCGGTTGAAGTAACCCGTCTGGCATCAGGTCTGCCCGTAGGCGGCGATCTTGAATACACCGATCGCCTCACCCTCTCCCGCAGCTTCCGCGGCCGCGTTAAAATGTAAAAATGTAAAAATTACTTGACATTGTTGTTAATATTATTTACAGTAGACAAAATCTACTTTTATTAAGGATGTAACATGAAACAAAGCAATCAAACTCCCGGAACCGCACTAAAAGCCCTGTTAAAAAAACACGGCCTGAATTGCAACAGACTTGCCAAAGCCATCAATATGAGCAATGCGATGGTACGGCTCATGGTTCTTGACGAATCACCCATTTCAGTTGCTGCGGCATTTCGCCTTGCAAAATTTTTCAAAAACCAGCCGGAATACTGGCTCAATCTGCAGTTGCGCTATGACATGGACAAAGCTGCCAAAGACAAAGCGCTTGCCAAAGAACTGAAAGACATTTCCGATGTCAGCAAATATTCATTTGTACGGAAACCCCACGCAAAAACGGCGGCAAAAAAAGGCAAGAAAAAAGCCAGCGCATCAAAGACAGCGTCAAAGACGGCATTAAAAACGGGTAAAAAGAAAACCAGCAAAAAGAAACCAACACTCGCCGACAAACGCAAAGCCGCCGCCAAAAAACCCGGCGCAAAACCAGCAAGAGGGAAAAAAAAATAGGGAGTAGGGACTGGGGACTGGGGACTAGGGAGCGTTGTTAGAAAGCATTGCGAGTTACTCACTCAATCAGATTACAAACAGTATTGTTACAAAGCATAACTGCTTACAAATACGCACAGATATCGAACATCGCTCCCTGATCCCCAGTCCCTAGTCCCCAGTCCCCATTATTAGCAAATGGCGTTCTTCGTCTAACATCGGGACCGGGCAGGGCAATAGTTTCCACTGTATTGGTAAATCTGGCAGGGTTTGGGTGAGCATTGCCATTTCTGTTTCGGTTTTGCTGCGGCGGCCTTTGTATGCCGCTAAAACACCGCCTGCACTGCAAAGCCTCAACAATCTTTTAAATATTTTTGGCTCCAAAGGCCGGAAGGCCCGAAACGTTACCAACGCAAAACGGCCCCGCTGCGCCTTTTCCATTTCCCCTTCTTCCACAAAAGTATTGCAAAGATTCAACACGGTTTGTGTATGGCGCAAAAATCCTGCTCTGCGGCCCATTCGTTCAATAAGAGTACATTGTACATCCGGCAGGACAATGGCAAGGGGAATGCCGGGCAGACCGGCGCCTGAGCCAACATCGGCAATGTGCAGCTGCCGGGCAGAATCGGTTTGTGTTGCAAGGCCTGTTTCCTTAATGAGTATTGCCAATGGCGCAAGGGAATCGAGGATGTGCCTGACGATTAATTCCTGCCGATCATTGGTTCCCACAAGACTCAACGCGGGATTAAACCGTTCGATTTCGGCAATGTATTGATTAAGCAGCTGCAGAATGACTTCGCGGCGGGGGCTGATAAGATGGTCTACTCCGGGATCGTTTTGGCAAAGCTGCAAAAGACCATCGGAAAGGATATCCGGCATTTAGGTTAGTATTTTACGGAGGTCTTCTTTCCAGGTACCCGTTTTCTGGACGATTGCCATCACTCCCATCGTTTCAAGATACCTGTTTCGTACTTCATTGCTATTGGCGGTAACGACAATAATTGATACCGGCTCTGGGGCAAAAAAAAGCCGTTTGACCAATTCTTCACCGCTCATATCCAGCAGTTCCAAACCGGTGATAACACATGATACATTTCCGGCGGCAACCAGATCCAGGACATCCTCACCCCGTGCATAACTATCGGATTCGATGCCCAACTCCGCCAGGAAAACCTTCATTATTTTACGGAAAAACCCGCTGTTATCAACGTGAATTATATGCCTCATCTTACCCCCGAATTCAAATATAGCAAAAAAAAACGCTGGTGACAAGGTAAGAATATATGCTATTTATGATAAATTCCATCCCCTAATCCCTCCCCAAACAACAGCCGATAATAGAAAAATATGAATGCGCTTCTGGTTTTATATGCCGGTAATCTGTCCGGGGAGGCGATCCAGCCACTAGTGGGGGATACGCACAGTTTGTCTCTTGCACTGCAACGATCCCGCAGTTTTCCCGGAGTGGCCAAAACAGTAGTACTGACAGGGCCGTCAGGCTTAAGTCTGTTGGGCTTAGATTCGGCCATTTCAGAAGGAATTTTGATTGAAAAGCGGGATTTCTGGACGGTAAAAGCCCTATTTGAGACGATTGCCGTCCATTCCGAGGGCTTCGATTTCAGTTATTTTGCCTGGGCCGACTGCCCTTTCCTTGATCCGGCGCTTGCGGGAAGGCTTGCGGAACGGCACCTGCGCTACGCCGCCGAATATTCTTATGCCGATGGCTGGCCCTTAGGCCTTGCCCCGGAGCTGCTTTCGCCGGGAACCGCCGCTATTCTTGCCAAAATTATTGGTGAGAATGACGCCTCTCCTGGAAGTGGCCCAGTAGGACGAGATGCCCTGTTTTCCGTGATACAAAAAGACATCAATGCGTTTGACATTGAAACCGAAATTGCTCCGGTAGATCTCCGCTGCCACCGCCTGAACCTCTGCGCCGATTCCAAACGCAACTTGCTCCTGCTGCAACGTTTTGTGGAATTTACTCTCATTTTCTCTCACAAAGGCACAGAGGCACAAAGAGGTGAAGAATGGGAAAAAAGTGTACCTGACACTGCAGCGATCGAGCGCATTATTGCGGAAAAGCCGGAAATACTCAGGACGCTGCCTGCTTTTTATCCGATACAGGTGTACGGCGGCTGTCCGCAAAGCTGTTCATGGTGTCCCTGGCCGCAAGCAGCCGGGGAAGCAGTTACCGAACGGCGGGATTTCATGGAAGCGCGCCAATTCGAGTCCCTGCTGGAAAAAATTGTTGCCTTTTCCGGCGACGCCGTTATCGACCTTTCCCTTTGGGGAGAGCTTGCCCTCCATCCCCAAAAAATGGAATTAATCGCAATGGTCTTGCGCCGGCCGGAACTTGCGCTGGTAATCGAAACGTCCGGCATAGGCTGGAAGGATAGTGAACTGGAGCAATGTGCGGAACTTGCCCGCAAAGCCGCCGCAAATACCCGAAAGAATGTGCTGCCGCCGCTTTCGTGGATTGTCTCGCTGGACACTGCCGATCCGGCGCGGTATACAGAGATTCGCGGCGCGGGTTTTGCCGAAGCAAATGCCTGCGCGCAAAAGCTCCTCTCCCTTTTCCCCAAAGATGCGTATATTCAGGCAGTACGAACTACAGGCGCCGAAGAAGACATTGAAAAGTTTTATCGTTCATGGAAAGAGAAAACTCCCAGCATCGCAAATATCATTATCCAAAAATACAATGATTTCTGCGGGATACTGCCCCGGAAGCAGGCATCGGACCTTTCCCCGGTACTCAGGCAGCCCTGCTGGCATCTCATGCGGGATATGCCGATTCTGATTGACGGGACGGTTCCTGTTTGTTTTCAACAAAAAGATATTTTAGGGAATGCCTTTACCGAATCGTTTGATGTAATGTGGGAACGAGGCCACGGTTTATATATCGAACAGACAGAAAAAACATATAATGCTTTATGCGCGGAGTGTGATGAATACTATACCTTCAATTTTTAATAAAACACTCCCTTCGTATACTGTTGTTGGCGGCAGGGATATCGGCTTCAGTGGAAGCCGCGGATTCCATGAAAACCGCGGATCAACCGGACTTTCCGCCATATTGTTAAACCGCGGCAGAGCTTTTTCCCGGCGGAATTTATTCTACGATCTTGAAAAAACCGGCTTCGATACCATAATCTCAATAGAGCCATTTCCTCCTGCGTATGATGTCGAGGAACTGGCTGCGCAATTTCCTTTTGTCCGTTTCATATTGCTCCAGCAGCCACTCAGTTTTGGGGAACAAATAAATCTGGCAGTATCCGAATTGGATACCCCGTTGTTTTTTGTCCTGTGGAACGATCTGAAATTCGTTGCCGGAGGCAGCGCCCGGAGGATGGCGGAACGGCTTCTCTGCAGTGACAATGGCTCCGGGGAAAACGAGGCGCACTATAAACGATTCTGTACGGTTCCTGTTATCCAGACTTCACGTTTTGTAACGCTTCCTACCCTGATGGTTCCCGCGCTGCAACATAAAAAAATACGGACTCTGTTTCTTGGGCCCACCAGCGAAGGGCTGCTCAGCCTGTACCCTTTTGACGGTATAGGTATATATGATCGCAGCCGTTTTATCCGCCTGGGAGGTTTTGACGGAACTATTAAAAGCAGTTATTGGCAGTTAATGGACCTGGGCTTTCGCGCCTACCTCTGGGGCGAGGAAATTTCCTCTACACAGACGCTCAAACTTTCTTACGAGACAACGATTCCTGCCGAAGAAAATACAGACGGTACGGACTATAAGCGTTTTTATCTCAAAAACCTTGCGCCGGTATTCCAGGGCGATTGCGCCCGTCTGCCGGTACGCCGCTTTCCCGGCTTTTTACTGCGGACAGGCGGCGGCATTTCCCGCAGTTGGGAAGATTTTTCCGAAAGCCGCCGTTGGGTATATGACAACCGTTTCCGTTGGCAATATGCCCCCAAAACCGTTATAAACCGCTGGGACCCGGTGTCCGCTGAAGAACAATTTTTCCCCGGAAACGGGAGATATTAATCATGTCTGTCATTGACGTGGCTGTAATACTACAGGCCCGCCTCGATTCCTCACGTCTGCCGGAAAAAGCGCTGCTGCCTTTGGGAGGGAAACCCCTCATTGTGCGGGTGATGGAAGCCCTGCATAGAATCCCCGCCGGGCTGCGGGTGCTGGCCTGCCCCGAAGATTCCGTTGCCGCCTTTACGCCGCTGGCCGCCGAAACAGGCTTTACCCTGTTTGCCGGCCCCAAAGATGATGTGCTGGGCCGCTTCTGCCTTGCCCTGCGCGCATTTGGCATCCAGCACCTGATTCGGGCCACCGGCGATAACCCCTTTGTATTTACCGATGCCGCCGCAGCCATTACCGCCGAAGCCCTTGCTCTGGGCGCAGACTATGCCGGATACAGTTGCCTCCCCCTGGGAGCAGGGGTCGAAGCGGTATCCGCCGCAGCGTTATTTCATGCAGAAGCAGAAGCCTCCGCTTTATATGATCGGGAACATGTCTGCCCTTATCTCTATACCCACCCGGAACTGTTCCAACTCCACCGCCCGCTTGCCCCCCTGCGCTGGCAGGGCCCCGATTACCGGCTTACCGTAGACACCCCGGAGGATTACCAGCGCGCACAGACATTGTATGCTGCCCTGGCTTCACTCGGCGAAGAACGGTATCAGGGAACAACGATAATGAGGATGTATAGGGGAATCGGGGACTGGGGACTAGGGATCGATGTTTGAGAGTAATGCGGATTACCAACAAACTAAGAACAAGGAACAATAATAAAATGCAAACAACCAAAAAAAATATCGAACAACAAACCCCAGTCCCTAGTCCCCAGTCCCCAGTCCCCATCCTAATCGTTCCCGCCTGCACACCCGGCCGCGGCGGAGGACACCTAACCCGCTGCATAGCACTGGTGCAAGGGCTGCGCGCATTAGGCAAAGACGCATACCTATTCATTGACGAAAATAACCAACCCCGCATAAACGAAATTCTAGAAACGGCACAGTTCCCTTGCGGCAAAGCCGCATCCTCATTTCTCATTTCTCATTCCTCATTCCTAAAATGGCAATGTATTGTGCTAGACTATTTCCAAACCTCACCGGAAGTACTTGCCCGTTGGTCAGCCATTGCCCCCGTCATCGGCATTGACGAAGGCGGCCCCTGCCGAGACCGTTTTGATTTTTTGATTGATATACTGCCAAACCTCTGTCACACAAAACCAAATATCACTGCTCTCTCTCTGCTGCCGTTAAAAAAATCACAAACAAAAAAATCCTCATTCCTCATTTCTCATTCCTCATTATTTAAAGTATTAGTTAGTTTTGGACAAGAGGATACAGCGGGATTAGGGCTCGCGGTCACGAATGCGCTCGCCGCAAAAAACAGTAACAATATGGAAATCACCTGGCTACAGGGAAAACTGGGAACCTCCCCCACTCCCCAATGCGGCGTTGCCGCACCCCCAGTCCCCAGAGCCTTCGGCAACTGCGTACCCCAGTCCTCACTCCCCAACCTTGCCGAACATCTTATTGAGTACGATCTGGTCATCACCCATTATGGGCTTACGGCATTTGAGGCGCTGTATGCGGGTGTGCCGGTACTGCTGGTTTCGCCAACTGCGTACCATGAAAAACTGGCGCATAAAGCAGGTTTTTATTCACTGGGAGTTGGAAAAGCCAAGGCGAATAAAATTGCTATTAATCACCCGTTCATTCACCAACTGCAAAAACGCTGCGCCGCTCTGGCTGCAAGGCATACACTCGATCACCCGCCCCGTCAAAGCCTTGCGGAATTGGTTAGCGGCTTTGCGCCAATCGTTAGCCGCAAATGTATTGCCTGTGGCACCGCCCGTGGCGCCGACTCACATAACCCAGCCATTGCCCGATTCCCCGAACGCAGTTACCGCCGCTGTAAACGTTGCGGGGTAATCAGCATGAGCCGGCTTAACCCGCCGCCCATTACCTACAGCAAAGAGTATTTCTTTGAGCTATACCAACAACAATACGGCAAAACCTACCTCGAAGATTTCCCTCATTTAATCGCAATGGCAAAACGACGCTTGAAAGTGATTAAGGGGACTGGGGACTGGGGACTGGGGACTGGGGAAAGACCATTCCTGCTGGACATTGGGTGTGCGTATGGGGCGTTTTTGGCGGCGGCGCGGGAGGAAGGCTTTGCGCCCTACGGCATTGACCCCGCAGCAGACGCCATCCACTATGTAACCGAAACCCTCAGCATCCCCGCTACCCAAGGCTTCTTCCCTGAAATAGGGACTGGGGACTGGGGAATGGGGACTAGGGAAAGTAGTTTGAAAGAAAAGCAAGTTACCAACATATTCAGACAACAAACAACTAACCCCAGTCCCCAGTCCCCAGTCCCTAGTCCCTATACCGTGATCACTCTCTGGTACGTCATTGAGCATTTTCAGGACTGCGTTCCCGTGCTGGCGGAAATACGAAAGCTGCTCAAACCCGGCGGAATGGCGGCCTTTGCAACGCCTTCGTTTGCGGGAATTTCGGGCCGCAGATCGCTTAAGCGGTTTCTGGAACACAGCCCGGCGGATCATTGGACGGTCTGGTCCCCGGCATCAAGCAGCAAAGCGCTGCAAATGGCCGGTTTCACCGTGCGAAAAATCGTCAACAGCGGACACCACCCGGAACGTTTCCCGTTTCTGGGAACATTCGCCCGCAGCAAAAAAAGCCCGCTGTACTGGCTATTGCTGGCAGTCAGCAGGATTTTTTCACTGGGCGACACCTTTGAAGTATATGCGGTAAAAAATGAGCAATGAGAAAAGGTGTCAATTCCTCTTTTCCCTTCCCCTGCAACCTAAACCCGCTTGGGGGGTCTCAATGTATCATGACAGTAGAAAATTCATTGGCGCTTGAGTCGCCCAGAGCGATAACGCTCCCCTTATATTCCATTCGCGAGGAAATAGTAAATTCGATACTCCACGGTATTGGCGTGCTGGCTGCTACGGCGGGCTTGGTGCTCCTTAACCTTAAAACCATCGGTATTTTGGGCGGTCAAAGAGGGGGCAATATGGATATCGTTGCCGCCCTGATCTTTGCCATCACCATGATTGGTATGTTCCTGGTATCAACCCTGTATCATGCAATACAACACCAGGACGCAAAAAAAATACTGCGCAAACTGGATCATTCCATGATATTCATTTTCATAGCCGGAACCTATACCCCTTTCTGTTTAACCGGCCTCCAGGGAGCCTGGGGTTGGAGTATCTTTGGCTTCCAGTGGGTTATGGCTTTTACCGGCATTACGCTCAATTTTTTGGATTGCAAAGCCCTTAAAAAAATAGAAATCGCCGCTTATGTACTGATGGGCTGGGCTCTTGTCGTGGGTTTTGTCCCGCTATTTCGCTCGGTACCCATTCTCAGCATTATCCTGGTTATTGCCGGAGGAATCGCCTATACAATGGGGATAATCTGGTACCGCAAAAAAAGCCTTAAATATGCCCACGGCGTCTGGCATGCCTTTGTAGTATTGGGCGCAGTATTACACTGGTTCTCGGTATGGCATCTGCAATAAAAAAAGCAGAAAATTAATGCATTAATATGCCACATATGCTATAATAGCCTCATGGCGATAAAGGTTACTTCAACCCGTAACGGGGATATAAAAGAGATAATCGAGGGAATAGAGCAGCCCAATATAAAGATTATACTCTACTTCTTTTCACCGTCCTTTGAAGAATACAAACCGCAGGAAGCCCTTACAAAGGCTTTCCCGTCAGCCATATGTGTCGGCGCGTCCATGATTGGCGGCTGGTCCAGCAGGGGCGCTATTGCAACCGGCATTACCGCCATGTCCCTGTCCTCCGATGAAGTTGATGCAGTGTATGTATCCTTTCAGGAGGGGGTAAAAAAAGACCCTGTCATGGCTGCCCGGACTGCCATTGCCGAACTAAAACAGCAAACCGCAAAAGAAAAAATCAACCCCGATGAATTCCTTGGATTAATCTTTTTTGACGGCCTCTGTCTGGGGGAACTGATCATGAAGGAATTTTCCCTGGAAGATGAGCTCAATATGGCCTTTGTAGGCGGGGCAGCCGCGGATGAACTGAGTTTTACCAAAACCATGGTCAGCGCGGGAACACAGCTTTCCGGAGACGGCCTTGTCGCAGTAATCCTGAAAATGAAGATACCGTTCTTCTTTAACCACTATGTACATTACCTTCCCACCGATACCTCCTTTATTATCACCAGGGTAGAAACCATGAAACGGATCGCCTGGGAAATTAATGATGAACCCGCGGCTGTTTTTTACGCCAAACAGATTGGTATAAACGATGTAAGCAAGCTGAATGCGGATGTTTTTGCCAAACACCCTTTGGGACTCAAGTTCGGAGACAGTATCTATGTCCGCAGTCCCAATGCCGTTATCGACGGCAAGGGGCTGCAATTTTACTGCTATATCGAAGCGGGCACCAAGGTATATATGCTCAAACAGGGAGACATTATCACCAATGCCAGAAAAAGCCTGTTTGATGCGGAGCAATTTCTTCCCGGCGTACAGGGTTGTCTTCTTTTTAACTGCGTACTGCGTTACCTTGAACTGAAAGAAATCGGCAAAATCAACGCTTTTAACAGCGTATTCAACAATCAGGCAATGATTGGTTTCAACACATACGGTGAAGAACTCTTTACCCATCACAACCAAACGCTTACCGCCGTATTTTTTGGCACACTGCCGGAAGAAGGAATGACAGACCCCTACAAAGCCAAGCGGCTTTTCCACTACACCGACAGCAAGCTCAAATCGCTGGTCTTTGATATTGTCAGCCGAAGCGAATTTTTGAACATTACCATTTCCTACCTTAAGAAAAGCATCGATACGGATAACGAAACAACCATTGCCAATTACGCAACCCTCAGGAAAAGTCTGGAAGCGATGATCGAGCAGTCAAATATATCAAAAGAAGATATTGAAAGGATGCTCGTTGTCTATCAGAACAATGTGGATAAAACCGGGGAATATGTCTTCAGCATCGTTGATGAAATAAGAACCCAGAACCACCGTCTGGTAGAATTGCGGGAAGAGGCGGAAACGGCAAACCGCACCAAAAGCAGCTTCCTTGCAAGCATGAGCCACGAAATACGCACGCCCATGAACGCCATTATCGGAATGGCCGAGCTGTTGCTGCGAAGCGAACTTTCCGATGAAGCACGAGCGTATGCGCAGGACATCAAACAGGCGGGGAACAATCTTATCTCCATCATTAATGATATTCTTGATTTTTCCAAAATTGAGGCGGGCAAACTTGAAATACTCCCCATCAATTACCTGCTTGCCTCCCTGATCAACGACACCACCAACATTATCCGCATTCGGCTTAAGGAAAAGCCTATCCGTTTTTTTACCAATATCGATGGAAAAATACCCCACAGCCTCATCGGAGACGAAGTACGGCTGCGGCAAATACTCCTGAACCTTTTGTCAAATGCGGTAAAGTACACAGAGACCGGGCAAATTAGCCTCTCCATTACCACACACAAGCAGAGCAATACAAAAGTCTGGCTCAAATTTATCATAACCGACACAGGCAGAGGTATCAAACCGGAAGATCAAAATAAACTCTTTGGCGAATTCATGCAGGTTGACATCAGAAAAAACCGGAATATCGAGGGGACGGGTCTGGGGCTTGCAATCACCAAACAGTTGTGTACGCTTATGGATGGCAGCATTACGGTGGAAAGCGAGTACGGCAAGGGCAGCTCATTCACGGCGATTATTCCCCAGGGCATTAATTCAGAGGACCCTTTTGCGATGGTGGAAGAGCCGGAAAAAAAGAGGGTATTGGTGTACGAAGGGCGGCTTGTGTATGCCAGATCAGTATGCTGGTCGCTGGAAAACATGGGTGTCCCCTATACCATGGTCACCAATCTGGAAGATTTTATCGCAGCGCTGCGGGAAGAATGGTACTATATATTTTCCGGTTATGGCCTGTACGAAAATATCGTAACCGCCATAGAGCAGTCTGATATACCATTCCCCAACGGGAAAAAACCGCCGCTGGCGCTCATGGTGGAATGGGGAATCGAAGACTATATCCACGATGTACGCTTTGTGTCCCTGCCGATACAGTCACTATCAATAGCAAATGTCCTTAACGGCAAGGCAGATAACAAGAACTATTCCGAAAATTCCGGGCTATCCGGCTTAATCCGGTTCACTTTCCCCGACACACAGATGTTGGTAGTAGACGACCTCGCTGCCAACCTTAAAGTAGCCGAAGGTTTGCTGGCTCCCTACAAAGGCAAAGTAGATACCTGCTCCGGCGGATTACAGGCAATCGAACTGGTAAAACGTAATAATTATGACATTGTGTTCATGGATCACATGATGCCCGGCATGGATGGCATTGAAGCAGTGGCGCATATCCGGGCCAAGGAAAAAAAGCATATTCCCATTATAATGCTTACCGCCAACGCCGTTGCAGGAATGCGGGAAATGTTTTTGGAAAAGGGCCTGGATGATTTTCTTGCCAAGCCCATAGACATAACCAAACTTGATGACATACTGGTACGGTGGATGCCCAGAGAAAAAAGAGAGACTTCAGAGCGGAAATCCTGCTCCCCAACGCGAGAAAACCGCCCCCCTACCCCCCAGTCCCTTATAATCCGCGGTATTGACGTACAACAGGGAATAACCATGACCGGCGGCACTCTGACCGGGTATATACAGGTACTGACCATATTCTGTAAAGACGCGCAGGAAAGACTGCATCTATTGCAAAAAATGCCCATAACCAGTAACCTGACGGAATTTACGACCTATGTGCACGCCTTAAAAAGCGCTATGGCTTCAATTGGCGCGGCGGATCTTTCAGCGGAAGCAACAAGGCTTGAAGCTGCCGGAATAGCCCATGATATAACCTTTATTCAGGATAACCTGACCATTTTTATCGGGCACCTTGAAAAACTGATAAAAAACATTCGCTCCGCCCTGCAGATTTCGGAAGAACACCTTACAGACCAAAACTTCGGCAAGTCCCGGCAGCAGGTTCAGGAAGCAAACTTTGACCCTGCCGGAGACATTTCCGCGTATATTCCCATTTTCCGGGAACTCGCAGAAGCTCTCAAATCCCAAAAAGCGGAAGACATTGACCATATTATGGAAAAAATACATAAAAAACCGCTGGACGCACACACAAAAAAAATAGTGGAAACAATATCCGATGACGTGCTTATGACCGAATTTGAGAGCGCCATACAAACCATTGATACATTCATCAACACAAATCGGTAAGGGAAGAGGTTCTTGTTTTTTATGGAGGAAAAAAAGCAGCTTGTTATTTTGGTAGATGATAATCCGGCCAATCTCCGTATCGGAAAAAATATTCTGGCAGAAAAGTATACGGTTGCCACTGCGCCATCGGTGGAAAAACTGTTTGGGCTTTTGGAAAATAACCATCCGGCGATAATCCTGCTGGATATTGATATGCCGCAAATGGACGGCTACGATGCCATAAAAATTCTTAAATCAAACGGCCAGACAAGAGATATTCCCGTAGTATTCATTACCGCCCGCACCGAATCCAACGATGAGCTGAAAGGGCTTTCCATGGGGGCTGTTGATTACATCATGAAACCGTTACAGCCGCAGTTGCTGCTTAAACGTATTGAAGTCCATTTGCTGTTGGAAACCCAGCGGAAATCTCTGGAAAAACAGGCGGCGGAACTGAAGTACTTCAACGACAATTTGCAAAAAATGGTAGAGGAAAAAACCAAAAATGTGCTGGAACTGCAAAACGCCCTGATAAAAACAATGGCGGAACTGGTAGAATGCCGGGATGACATTACCGGCGGTCACATTGAACGCACCCAGCGAGGAGTAAAAATCCTGCTGGAAGGAATCACCAAAAACGGCGTTTTTCAGGAAGAAACAAAGGGTTGGGATGTGCATCTGCTCATTCAATCCTGTCAATTACACGATGTAGGAAAAATATCCATAGCCGACAATATCCTTAAAAAACCGGGAAAACTCACCGAACAGGAATTTGCGGATATGCAGAAACACACCAGCTTTGGAGAAAACGTCATTGAAAAAATTGAAATACTGACCACCGAAAGTGACTTTCTAAAATACGCGAAAATTTTTGCCGCAACCCACCACGAAAGATGGGACGGCAAAGGATATCCCAAAAAACTCAAAGAACATGAAATCCCCCTATTGGGCCGCATCATGGCAATTGCCGATGTCTATGATGCGCTGATTTCAGTTCGTCCCTATAAAGAACCCTTCACCCATGATGAAGCGGTTCAAATCATTATCCAGGGGAACGGAACCCAATTTGACCCGGTTCTGGTTGCGGTATTCAACCAGGTAGCCGATCAATTTAAGGGTTAACCACAAATTTTTATGGAACAAATAATCATACTTGGCGCCGGCATTATGCAGGGGCCGGCAATCAGGATAGCCAAAGAGCTGGGCTTTTTTACCATAGTGGCAGACGGCAGCGTGGCCGCCCCCCATATTGGGCTGGCGGATCAATTTGCGCACATCGACCTGAAAGACAAGGAAGGAATCGAGGCCTTTGCCCGCTCGTTACCAAGCCTGGGCGGCATCATGACCGCCGGCACCGATTTTTCCGCCACAGTCGCCTGGGTAGCCGAGCGCCTTGGCCTGCCCGGCATTCCCTACGAAGCAGCCCTGAACGCATCAGACAAAGCCCGTATGCGCGCCTGCTTCGACAAAGCCGGTCTGCCATCACCCCCATACACCACCATTACCAATACCAATTCTTCCCCCACTCCCCACCCCCCACTCCCCACTCCCTTTCCTATCGTCATCAAGCCCGTGGACAATATGGGAGGACGGGGCTGCCGCCGGGTTGATACCATGGAAGAATTCCATGAAGCGGCGGCAGATGCCCTGCGCTTTTCCCGATCCGGCAGGGCCATTGTGGAAGCCTTTATGCCCGGGCCGGAATTTTCGGTAGATGCCATTGTGTACCACGGCGAAATCATCATTTGCGGTCTGGCCGACCGGCACATCTATTTTCCGCCCTACTTTATCGAAATGGGCCATACCATGCCCAGTTATTTCCCCCCCGCGCAACAGGAAGCGATTTTGGCAGCCTTTTGCGCCGGCGTTCACGCCCTGGGATTGGCAGGCACAGACAGCATCGGCGCGGCAAAAGGCGACATAAAACTGACCCCCAACGGCCCCATGCTCGGTGAAATTGCCGCCCGGCTTTCCGGCGGTTATATGTCCGGCTGGACCTATCCATATGCCTCGGGGGTGGAGCCAACCCGCGCCGCCATCCTTGCCGCAATGGGCCGCAAACCGGAAGGCCTTACCCCCCTGAAAAACTGGACCAGCGCCGAGCGGGCATTTATCTCCATACCCGGTACGGTCAAAAAAATAAGCGTTTGTACCACAAACCAACACGAACCAACACAAACTATAAAGAATATGTTTTTTCGCGTGCAAGAAGGCGACAAGGTCAATTTCCCCGAAAACAATGTCTCCAAATGCGGCAACATCATCAGCGCCGCCCCGGATGCCGCCACTGCCATAACCGCCGCCGAAACCGCCGCCCGCTCCATCCTCATCCATCTGGACCCCACAGACCAGGAAACAGCAGCGTTTTTATTCCCTATTCATCCTCAGGTCTTCCCCCCTGACGCCTTTCAACTTGACATTGAACTCAAAAAAGCATTGGATTCTCTTCCCTTTGCGTCCTTTGCGAACTCCGCGCCTTTGTGTGAGAATATTCCAGTAATTGCCTTCCCCGCATTCACCGCCTCGAACCTCACCGACTACATGGGGCGTACGGTGGCAGAAAGCCTGCAGGCAGTACGGGAACTAACCGGGCTTTCTTTACCGGAAATTACGGAAGAAACCCTCAAATTGGCCGATAATAATAGTAGATTCCTGGGGAAATCGTTCTGGGCAGCCCTTGTCCGGGGCGGCTATCAGGGAGCGGTGTACTATATAGAGGGGAACCATTGTATAAATCCATAGGTATATTACTGACTCTATTTTTATTAGCCAACCTGCTTTTTGCAGGCCCTGTCCATGCGCAAACTCGCGTGTATACCCTTGACGAAACCATGCGCATACTCTATGCCGCCAATGGCGACGGCAAGGAAGAATTCCGCTGGGACCCTTTTTTCCGGGAAGGCTCTTTTATCATCGGCGGGCATTACGGGGCATTTTCCACCGCGCTTACGGCAGGAGAACATGGCTTTTTCATGATGGACAACAGGGATATTTACCCTGTCCCCCTGCCCTGGCAGCACAAGGGCGAACTGGTTTTTCCGGAACGCTTCATAGATATCGCAAAAGAAGCCTTTGCCCGCAGCATCAGCGAAGATTCCTCCCATTACCGCATCGCCGCCATTATCATTGACCCCGGTCATGGGGGCAGAGATTCAGGGGCAAGCAGGACCTTTACCATCAACGGAAAACGGTTGAATGTCGTTGAAAAAGACATAACGCTGAATGTCTCACGGCAGCTCAGAGATATGCTCACCAAAGCATACCCCGACAAACGGATACTCATGACCCGTGAAAGCGATATTACCGTATCCCTTGACGAACGGCCTCTTATGGCCAATGCCGTCCCCATCAGAAAAAACGAGGCCATCATCTATATCTCCATTCACGCCAATGCCTCTCAGGACAGAAATGCGCGGGGGTTTGAAGTATGGCATCTTACCCCCGGACACCGCAGAAACCTGCTGGACGACTCGCAATTTCCCGATGCCCCCGAACTGCGTCAAATAATGAATACGCTTACTGAAGAGGCATTTATTACCGAAAGCATCAGAATTGCCAATTCAATCCTTGACTCTTTAACAGTCGTAATGGGCAGCGCCACACCCTCCCGCGGCCTTAAAGCAAATGACTGGTTTGTAGTGCGGAACAGCCGTATGCCGGCAGTGCTGGTGGAGCTCCCTTTTGTCAGCAACCGGGATGACGCGCTATTATTGACCAACGATGCATACTTGCATAAATTGGCCGATGCGCTGTATAAAGGAATTGCCGGTTTTATAGGCGATTTTGAGCGTTCAGGAGGGTTTATCGCCACGCGATGAACAGCAGAATAAGGGACTGTTTGCATTTTCTCCATACATACAGAAAATGGCTGCCGCTGGCTTTTCTGGCAATATTGGTGATCACCGCTTTGATCGAATTTGCCGTTTTGGGGCTTGCAAGAAGAACATTTGTGTTCTATGCTGATGATGGCAAGACCATAACCGTTGAGGAGAGGATGCTCCGGGGTTCCGCAAGAAGCCCACTGCACCCCCCTTCCCGGGAAATTGCCATAACCCGGTACGTCCAGGAGGCGCTTTTAGGGCCGGTTTCCCCGGATTCCTTGCCCCTGTTCCCCCGGGAAACAAGGCTATTGTCCTTATTGTACCGAAATGGGGTGGTTTATGTGGATTTTTCAAAAGATGCCGCATTGCCCCCTATAGAAAGCGCATCCCTGGATGCGTCTGCAGCCGGAGAGGTTTTTACCAACCTGAAAACCCTCCATTCCGGCATGAAAAGGAACTTTCCTTTTGTCAAGGAATCGCGCTTTTTTATTGCCGGAAAAGCCGCCTATCCGGGCGAATTCCGGTAAATTAAAAAAAACGGAAAAAGTGAATTTTGAGCGTTTTGGTGTTGACAAAATAATGCAAATTCGCTAGAGTGTAAGTAACGCTAAATTTTAGATCAATATGAGTTGATCAAGATGATTTATTGAAAGGAGCTCAGCATGAAAAAAATGCTCATTTTTGTCGCCATCGTATCATTAGTGACCGGGTCCCTGTTCGCTGATGAAGCCGTTCTCATCGACTTCACCCTGTTGGCAACAGGTGGCGAAGGTGAACATGAGGCTACCATGATGGACTTTTCCAACGTCCGGTTTGGGGGGTCATTTACCCAGGACCAGAAGGACGCAATGAAAACGTCACTTGCCATTGAAAACTGGGAAGTCGTACTTGCGCCGTCTGCCAGAACTGTAGACAACATGGTAAGAAGCCGCACCCGGGAATCCGAATCAAAAGAATTCGGCACCGTCATGGGTGTTCGGGTCCGTTTCCCCGTGGAACCCTACAATTCGTGGGCCATTGTGAAACCGCCTTTTGAAATCCCTGCCTATGAGCCAGCGGAAGAAGGCGATGACGAACGCGGCAGCAGGTTCGAAGGTGGTTATGGCGTCATAAAGAACGTCGGAACCATTAAGTCCGTTGCAGTCAATGTATATGGCTTGAATTTCCCCCACGGTCTTTCAACCCTTATCCTTGACCAGACTGGAAACCAGAGGTCTATGTTCATGGGTTACCTGAACTTTGACGGATGGGCTGAACTGGTTTGGGTCAACCCCGCTTACATTCAGGAAGTACGGAATCGTGACCTTCGTCTCTTCCCTCTGTATCCGGATTCCACGCCGTTCATCAAGTTCGCCGGCTTTGAACTCAAGCGCGATGCGATGCACCGCGGCGGTGATTTTATCACCTACTTTAGAGACGTAAAAGTTATTTACGATAGAGCAGTACTTGATCCCGATCGTGATATTGATGACGAAGAAATCTGGAATATCATTGGGGAACGGGAAACTGCCCGCAGGGTATGGGAAATGGAACGCTTTGGTCATAATCAGGTACTGCGCTATCTGGATGCCCAGAAACAAGCTACCGAACCTCCGTTTGGCAGCCCTGAGCGCGATCAGTAATACCAGAATAGCCGATATGTTCGGCTGATATTAAATGGGAAGCTGCCTGACCACTAAATCCAAGATTTAGGTGGTTGGGCAGTTTTTTTATATATGAAAGATAATAATAATCAGACAGCGGTTATCCCCAAAACAGGAGCAACTCCCAACAGAGAAGCTCTGTTGCAAATATTTGAATCCGGCTCTGAGGCCAGATATCTGACTGTCAAGGATGTCGAAGGCCGTGTGGAACAGGCGCTGATATCCCTATCCTCCCCTCCAACCATTAAGATACGCATAAAAAAGTTTTACAGCTATTACAAAAAATATTTGCGTATGGCTAAATCGGGCGTTACCAATCCGCAAATTACCGACCTTATGGGGCTTAGAATCGTCTGTCCTTTTATTGAAGATCTTTCAACCGTTGAATCTTTGATAAAAGAACATTTTAATGTGATTGAAACAGAACGAAAAGGGCATGATACCTTTAAGGAATTCGGGTATGAATCGACCCATCTGTTGATTACGATTCCGGCCGATATTATCCAGGCAAGAGGAGAAGCCGGCAGTGATGTGCTTGAAATACAGGTACGCACTATTCTGCAGGATGCCTGGGCAGAGGTTGAACATGAGTTGGTATACAAGGCGGAATTCAACCCCTACGATATGCCGATGAAACGCAAACTTGCCGCGGTTAATGCAAGCCTTTCCCTTGCCGACATTGTTTTTCAGGAGATACGCGGCTACCAAAAGGCGCTGACCGGTCAATTGGGCAAGCGGCGGGAAACCTTCTACCAAAAAGT
>WQXQ01000037.1 GCA_009784775.1 Treponema sp. | reverse complement strand
TCGCTTTTGCGTTCAACAAATGCGCGGGGGTTAATTACATTGGTAAATACGCATGATGGACCGCAAAAGACATCGTCTTCGATAATGACATCATCGTACACAGAAACATTATTCTGTATCTTTACCCCATTGCCAATAACGGCGCGGGAACCTATATTTACATTTTGCCCTATCGAACAGTTTTTTCCGATTTTGGCACCGGGCATAATATGGCAAAAATGCCAAACTTTTGTGCCTTCGCCGATCTCGGCGCCTTCGTCTGCATAACTTGATTCGTGAACAAAATATGGTTTGTTGTCGTTCATCTTTGGTAAAATGCTTTTATGCTTTCGCATACAAAACTGACTTCATCTTCGGTTAATTCCGGGAACATGGGAAGCGCAAGTACCGTTTTGCATAATTTTTCTGCTATGGGGAAATCACCTTTTTGGTATCCAAGGTATTCAAAACATTTTTGTAAGTGCAGCGGAACAGGATAGTATATCGAAGTGCCTATCCCTTTTTCTTTCAGGTATAGCTCAAGTTCATCACGTTTTTCGGCTTTGAGGCAGAATACGTAATGTACCGGTGTATTGCCGTTTTTTATAACCGGCAGTGTAATTGCGGTAATATCTTTCAGCATATCCCGGTATTGAGCGGCGTGTCTTGCCCGCTGCTGAATTGCTTTGTCAATGTGCGCAAGTTTTACCTGTAAAATTGCCGCCTGTACAGTATCAAGCCGGGAATTGTAGCCGATATAATCGTGATGATATTTAATAGTCGATCCATGGGTACGGTAACTTTTTGCCTTTTGATACAGTTCTTTGTTATTGGTTACAATCATGCCGCCGTCGCCGTATCCGCCAAGGGTTTTTGTGGGGAAAAAAGAAAAAATACCAAAATCGCCGATAAGCCCCGCATGTGTACATTTGTCCTTGTACATTGTTTTCATGCCGAAAGCTTCCGCAGCGTCTTCCAGTACCGTTAGGCGATATTTTTCCGCGAGTTTCATGCAGGCTGTCATGTCTGCGGTCTGCAAAAAGAGATGCACAGGTAATATCCCCCGTGTTTTATCGGTAAGCCTGTTTTCCGCGTCTTTCATGTCCATGCAGAATGTGTCTTCTTCTACGTCGCAGAATACCGGCTTTCCATTAAGACGGGCAATACAGGATGTTGAAGCAAAAAAAGTAAAGACAGGAGTAAGAATTTCCGCGCCATGTGTATAATCCAAAATATCAGCGGCGATAACAAGCGCATCGCTTCCATTGGCAACACCAACAGCATATTTCGCGCCGGTATATGCGCCGATGGATTCTTCAAAGTCCTGTACCTGTTTTCCAAGTATAAACGCGCCGGATGCTATCACATCAGCGATCACCTTGTCGAATTCCGGTTTGTAAAGATTATATTCTCGTGTTGCATCGTAAAAAGGCACTTTCATTGGTTAAAATATCCTTCCATTTCAAGAGTAGAAAAATCAAGCGGCAGATCAACAGGCATGCCTGTTTTTTGGGATTTGTAAATGGCAAGTATTATTTCCAGCGCTTTCCTGCCGCTTTCTCCGGAAATCATCGGCTCGCGGTTGGTTTTGATCGATTCAACAAAATCCTTAAACAGGGCGGTGTGCCCAAAACCATACACCGTGGGCGGATCTTTTTCATTGGGATTAAGCACTTTTTCTTCCGGGTCTCCCACTATGTCAGCATCCGCAAAACGCCATGTTTCCATCCTGTTAACGGCAAGTCCGCCAACGACTACCGAACCTTTTTCTCCAAAAATGGAAAGGGTTTCATTGATGTTTTTGGGGAAAATATCCGCGCTGCCTTCGATAATGCCGACTGAGCCGTTTTTGAATTCAACAATGGCTGCGCCGAAATCTTCCGCTTCAATGGGACGCATAAAGCGCCGGGTTTGGGCTTGTACCCGTACCGCGTCTTCGCCCATCATCCATTGCAGCAGATCAATGCCGTGGGTGCATTGATTCATCAGTGTTCCGCCGTCTTGCTCCCATGTTCCGCGCCATGGCGCTTCGGCATAGTACGCTTCATTTCTGTTCCAGCGAATCTGAATTGCGCCGTGCAGTATTTTGCCAAAACGTCCCGCTTCAAGAGCTGTCCTTAGTCTTTGTATCGGCGCGTTGAATCTGTTTTGGAAACATACGGCAAGTTTTACATTATTTCTTTTTGCGGCGGCTATCATTGCGTCTGCGTCTCTGGTAGACAGAGCCATTGGTTTTTCGCAGATAACATGGCACCCCGCTTCAAGGCAGGTTATGGCAATCTCATGGTGGTTTCCCGATTCGGTCGCTATCGTCACAATATCAGGTTTTTGGGCGGATACCATTTCCCGGTAATCGGTATATATTGCAATATTCGATCCAGGGATTTTTTTTCTGTATTCCGTTTCTTTTTCTTTTGCGCGTGCTTCTACCGGATCACATATTGCCGTTAATGTTAATGTATCGGCGTTATCAACAAAGCCTTCTATGTGCTTGAAGCTGATTCTGCCGCATCCTATTAATGCTATAGAGTACATTTGTTCCTCGCTATAATGCTAAATAAGTTTACCGTGTTCAATGCAGATTTTTCTGTCGCATCGCTCAACGGTACTCAGCCGGTGAGCGATAACAATCAGAGTCTTATTTTCACTTACGGTATATATTTCATCCATTATTTTTTGTTCGGTTTCGGTATCAAGCGCAGAGGTGGCTTCATCAAGTACCAGTACTTCGGGATTGTCATACAGGGCGCGGGCAATGCCGATACGCTGCTGCTGCCCGCCGCTCAATTGAATGCCGCCTTCTCCTACCAGAGTATTCAGGCCTTCCTTTTGAGCGAGGAAATCCCAGATGTTCGCTTTTTTGAGCGCTGCTTTTATTTTTTCATTGTCGGGTTCCGAACCGAACGAAACATTTTCCGCGACTGTTCCGTCAAACAGGTAAATACTCTGGGGGATATAGCCTATTTTTTTTCGCCATGAACGGATATTGTCGTCGGTAATGACCGTATCATCAATACAGACTTTTCCGGAGATTGGCTTATGAATACCGATGATAATATCTACCAGAGTCGATTTGCCGCCGCCGCTTTCACCGGTAATGGCAATTTTTTCTCCTTTTTTTATCTCCAGTGAGATACCGGAGAGAACATCATTGCCGGTCATATATTTAAAATAAACATCTTCAAGACGAACAGAACGGTTAAAATCAACCGGCATGGAGCCTTCATTTTCCACCGGCTGATGCAGGCTTTCATAAACCTTGCTCAGAGCATGTTCCGCAAAAGCGATATCGTTGACATTAAGCAGCATTCGGTGTATCGAAGGAAGTATCCGGTACAGGGCCAGAGCATACATTGAAATAGTCGGAATAACTTTTGACGCATCACTATAGACCCATATTATAAAAACAACTACCGCTACCAGAAATGAAAACCCTATACTTTCAAGAATGCTTTTGGGAACAACACCGAGGACTCCATTGACTACTTGTGCCCGTGTCGCTACATTAATAGTGGAATCGTAGCTGCGCAGAATATTTTCCTCGTTGTTCTTTAGTTTTACATATTTAAGATTTCCTAGCGATTCTTTTAAGGTGCGGCTCATATTTCCGTTGGCAGTAATCAGCTTGATTCCCTGCGCTTTGCTTATTTTTGTCAAAATTGAAAGTAAAACCAGCACCATGAATAACAGAATGCCGGTGATGACCAAGGTCATTTTCCAGTTTATGAAAATTATGACTGTGTAGATCATAAGTATGGTAAAAAATTCTGAACAAAGATGCAGTATACTGAGAGTAATTTTGCTTATATAACTGGTTTCACCGGTGATACTGTACATTAACTCGCCTGAATTTTTTTGGGCAAATGCCTTGTATGAAACCGATAACCAGGTTTTGAACGTTTTCTTTGAAAAATACTTGTATATGCCAAATGAAAACCTATTCATAAAATAGGTCAGAAAAACCGAATAGATCGCGCGGAAAATATAAAAACAAATAATGCATATGCCAAAGGTGATGATAAACTTTTCGGCGCTGATAAATCCAAGAAAATCAAATATTTTTTTGTACCAGCCGGAGGCAAGCAGCCCCGGATTTGAAGCCAGCGAGATGAACGGCATGATTGCTGAAATACCCAGCGTTTCAATCAGTGAAAGGCCGATAATCCACACGAGCAGTATAGCCATGTATACTTTATGCCTGCGAGTCAACAGCCTGGACAATTTATTGAGAACGGGTTTTAGAAAGAATATTTTTTCAAGTTGGTTCATTTAATTAATAATGCAGTTCAGTGCCGATGAATAATTCATAGCTGCGTATTGTTCTGTCTATCCCATATTTTTTCATATCCATATTTGCCAAATTGGATAAATTCATGCCAAAAGACACGCGTAAAAACAGGCTGCGGAAAAATTGCGGAAAAATTATCGCTTCTGCGCCGGCCGAAACAAGCATATTTTTAAATGTAAAATTTGCATCGCTGAATTTGGATTCAAATTCCGGGTCCCGGTAGATCGCCGCATCTAAAAATGGACCTAAATGAAAATCAAAATTAAATATCCGCAGTTTATGATTGTCAAGCCAGTTTGATGGCCTGAATTTCAAAAATTTAATGGATAAATCAAGGTTAAGTGAAATCATGTAATCGGCAAACACATTCCTGTCTACAATACCCCGCAGAACATCGCCTGCGCTGTCACTGTATGTATCGAAGAACCATTGACGGTACATCAGGCGGGTGGAAATGCCAAACATATCATCAAAGGTAAAATGGCCCTTGCCGGTAATCCTAAGATTGGTGCCCCATGGCTGCAAATCATTTCTTGCATTAAAAAAATTGTAACTGTAAGAATTACCTATACCGACATCAACGCCCTTCAGAAAATTGCCAATCCAGTCAACGCGGCCAAAGCCAAGGCTGTGGCCGAAAGATAAAAAGGGTCCTCTTCGTGTTTCATCCAGAGGCCATTGGGGAAATGCATGATTAAAAGTGGTGGAAATTCTGGGGGTATAGACAAGGTCGCCATAATACCCCATTACAATGCCCGTTGGTATTGCCCATGAGAGATAGGGATTACTGGACATATATATTCCATCCTGAAAATTCCCCAATTCTGTATCGAACATATCTTTGTATTGGCGTTTTAAGGAGTCGGAATTTTCTTCATTAAGGGTAAGCGATTCATTAAAACCAATGGTAGCTGTAGTCGGTCCAAAAGGCAGGTCTACAGATATACCAGTAACATTTTTATAATAATACGGTTGTTCCATACCGGGACGGTAATCAAAATAATTATCAAGGTTTAAGCGCCAGTCAAGATTAAAAGCCTTGAAAGGAAGAACGGAATCCAGCATAAAATTAAAAAAAGTTCTTCCTTTTTCGTCATATCTATATCCCAAATCCAGTCTGAGTGAACGCATGGTACCCAAAAAATTATAATCCCGCGCTTTTATGGTTATATCAAAGCCGGAACTGGTGCTGTATTGCGGTCTGGGAATGGCAATGATATTCCATGTGTCTTCGACATACACTACCAGATTAACAGGATATTTTCCGTTTTCCAACGGCTCTTCAATGGTATATGTTATTCGGACATTGTCTTTCAGAACTCTTTCATTCACAAGAGTCTGTGTTTTATCCTGAATATATGTTTCCAGATTGGCAATCCCTTTTATTTTTTCTCCTTTTATAAAATCTCCCGCACGGATTAACGCGTCTGGACGTGTATAACCTTTTACATTGAATACAAATGAGTTAATAATAAAAACGGAATCTTCCTGCGGAGCCTGAATGGTTGTTTCAATGTCAAATGCGGTTTCAATTTCAGGTATAAAATCGGGCGCGTCAGGCGGGTGTTCTTCCTGAGAGAAAAGCCAGGTGCTCATAACACAGAATAAAACAGCAAACGCCGATATTTTCATTTTCATGTAATGGTCTCACTTGTAATTATATTTTTCACGTAATTATTATCAGATTCAAGAACAACAGGCCTGGCGCTTTTTTCATCGGGAACGATAAAATGTAATTTACCGCCGCGTTCTTTTTTATCGCTGCCCAGTGCCCGCATAAAGGATCCAGTACTGCCCATAAGAGGGTGGGGCGCGGTAATTGTATAACCATAAGCGGTTAACAATGCCTGTATACGCTGTGCCCGCTGCCGGGGGCATATATCCAAAGCTATTCCCAGCTCGCAGGCGCGGGCAATTCCCCATGCCACTGCTTCGCCATGGGAAATATTCCCCAGGCCGGCGGCGGATTCCAACGCATGGCCAAAAGTATGTCCAAGGTTGAGGAGCATACGTCTGGTTCCCGTTTCCTGCGGGTCTTCCTGCACAATGCCGCCCTTAACCTGTACCGCCCGGCTGATGCAGCGGAGCAGTATAGCTGTCTCAAAATGTTCTAACCACGAACCACACGAACATAAATGCTCAAGTTCTTCAAGAAAAGCATCTCCGTCAAGTATGGCGGTTTTAATAAGTTCCGCCATGCCGGATTTCCATTCTGGTGCGGGCAGACTTGCCAGACTTTCTGTAGATATATACACATGACGGGCAGGATAAAAAGTTCCGGTAAGGTTTTTAATGCCGAACAAATTGAAACCTGTTTTTCCGCCCACGCTGGCGTCAACCATGCCAAGCAGAGTAGTCGACACCAGCGCAAGAGAACAGCCCCGCATATAAATTGAAGCGGCAAAGGCGCCAAGGTCGCCGATAAGCCCTCCGCCTACAGCTATGAAGGTTCCGTCTCTGCCGAGACCTGCATCACGAGCGCAACGAAGAATGTATTCTACATTCTGCCAATTTTTTTGCGCTTCGCCCGGTTCCACAATGCACAGGGGAACATTGGCATCACCCATTATTTTTTCAGCCAGATATCTGGTATTGCGATCGCATATCAAAAGAGGCTTAAAAAAACCGCTGCCAAAATCGCCGGTAAAGTTGCTGGCAATTTCCGCGATGCCGGGTAATTTATGCGTAATATGTACGGAACTATTGAAAGCCCCAAAATTAAAATGCAAATGTTCAATGGTTGTATTCAGACAAAACCCACCTGCCACCCGGCTGTTTTTCATTGCCGAATGGTCAAAACAGAGGAACATAAAGGCACATGCGGTGGCAAAGGCGGCCGAAACACGCTCCAGGCAGCCGTATGTGCGGATGGTATAAAAATACCATAATAGGAGATTTATTTCAATAGGAAGTATTTATACGCAAAAATAGGGCCAGACTCTCGATGTGGGCGGTTTGCGGGTAAAAATCATACCAGCGGAGTTCTGATAATTCGTAGCCTCCTTTCCGCAGTATTGCACTGTCTCGTGCCAGCGTTGCCGGATCGCAGGAGACATAGGCCAGCAGGGGCGGGCCGTCTTTCGCAAGCCGCTGCGCCAGAGCCGGATCGAGGCCTTGTCGGGGCGGGTCTACGATGATAAAGCCGTATGGGTGGCCTAGGCCGGTTTTTGCCCAATTTTCGCTGCTTTGGGCATAAAAAGCCGTGGATTTCAGTGCTATAAGGTTCTCTCGAGCCAGGGCCAGGGCTGTTTTTTCCGCTTCAACCAGGTCGATATGGGGAAATAATTCCCCCAGAAAGGCGCTAAAGGTGCCCACTCCGCAATACAAGTCGGCCATGGGCAGGTTTCGGTCGGCTTTGCCGGCAATGGTACGCAAATCAACGAGCATTTTTTCCAGCATAGCGCCATTACTCTGAAAAAATACTCCGGCGTCCAGAGAAAGTTCTTTATCCAGTATCTTTGTTTTTCCCCGTTGTGTTCCTCCCTCGTACAGGAGCAGTCCATTGCGGGCATATACGGTAAAACGGTCTTTTTCCGGGGGTATTACCGGTATTTTCCCCTTGAATAGCTCCTGAATTCCCGGATCGGCGATGGGACAATCGGAAATGGGGACGATATCGGCGGATTTTCGCGCTTTTAAGCCCCAAAAAACGCCAGTTTGATGATTTCTTATGATATGAAATTGCATTCGGTTCCGATATTTCCATGGTAGCCACGTCACCGTGCATTTCGAAGGGATAACCAGCGGTTCAGGCGGGTTAAAACCGCCAATACGGGCAAAAGTATCCTGTAAAATTGCTGTTTTTGCAGCGATCTGGGCTGTATATTTGATATGCTGCAGATTGCAGCCGCCGCATATTCCATAATGCGCACAATCGGGCTGTACACGGTCCGGCGAAGATTCGATGATTTCCAGCAATTCCGCCTCTGCCCATGAACGGTGTTCTTTTGTTATTCGGCACAGTACCGTTTCGCCCGGGGCGGTTCCCTCGATGAAAATGGTTTTACCATCTATTCGGGCAAGTCCCGCTCCCCCCGCAACAATTTTTTCAACTCGCGCTTGCATTGCAACATTATTATAGCAGAAATCTATTCGAATTTCTTCACGCAAAGGCGCAAAGACGCAGGGGACGCAAAGAAAGAAAAAAAGGGGGGGGGGAATCCGCGTCATTTCTTAATCTTGGCGCCTTTGCGTCTTGGCGTGAGAAATTGGGAAAAAATTCAAAGAGATTTTTTGCACAACTACTTGAATTTTTTTTGTAAATAGGGCATAATTAGATAGGAAAAAGTTTCTTTGGAGGGGGAGAAATTGTTTACTGGCGCTTTACGCGTATGGGCAGCGGTGTTTGCGGTATGCGTGTTTAATCTGTTTATTTTTAATGTCTCAGCCCAGGAAATTCAGGAGGAGTCCCTGCTGGTTTCGGACTCCATCGTTGCTGCCGAACAGGCGCTTCATTTGGGGGAGGGTGGACCAGGGACGGCTGGGGCTGTGCCAACAGCTTCTGTTTTCAGCCTGCTCAGGATGTTGCTGACCCTGGCGGTAGTTGCCGCGGCTATTTATGGGATTGTCTTTTTTATCAAACGACTTTCGCGGGGTACCAGAACGCATGACCCCTTTCTTAAAGTGCTTGCCGGCGTTCCGCTGGGAACAAACCGCAGTGCGCATATTGTTGCGGTTGGATCACAGGCCTGGTTGGTGGGCGCCGCTGAACATGGCGTACATCTGATTAGCGAAATCACAGACAAAGATGTTTTGAATGCGATGTTCCTTGAAGATTCTCAAAAAAGCGCAGCGGCTTTAACGGAAACCGGGACCGGACGTTTCCCTGATTTTAAGTCGCTGCTACGCAGGCTGGGTATGCCGACAGAGTCCCATACGCCTACTCCGGAAAACATCCGGGAACGCCGCGAAAGGCTAAAGGGAGTTTGAGAGTAATGAGAAGTGAGAAATTAGAAATGAGGAATGGGAAGATAGGGACTGGGGACTGGGGACTAGGGACTAGGGATAGTTGTTCGCAGTCTGTGTGTGTTGGTAATCCGTTGCGCTTGCTAACTAATCTCCCCAGTCCCCAGTCCCTAGTCCCTAGTCCCTTCTTCTGCTTGTTCGCATTGCTCTTTGTTTTCTTTACCGCGTTGCCTCTGCACGCGCAGGCTGGGCCGGATCCGGCGTTTCCGGGATCGCCTTTTTCGCCGGCACAGGGAACAATGGCATTGCCCACACCGCCGCCGCCGCCGATTATTCCGTTTATTGATTTTACGGTGCGAAATCCAACTTCGGGGCAGGAAGTCGCTTTTTCGTTGCAGCTTCTGTTGCTGCTCACGGTGTTGTCACTCGCTCCCAGCATCATCATTCTAATGACGAGCTTTTTGCGCATCGCCATTGTACTGGACTTTATCAAACGGGCGCTTTCATTGCAGCAGGTTCCCCCGAATCAGGTGATTATGGGGATAGCGTTCTTTTTAACGATTTTTGTGATGTGGCCTACCTTTTCGGCAATGTATGAACGGTCATTGCGGCCGCTTTCCGCCGGGGAAATTTCTGTGGAGACTGCGTATCGCGAGGCCGAAGCTCCGTTGCGGCTTTTTATGTACAGCCAAATGCGCAGCCGTCCGGAGAATATCAGGCTTTTTATGGCAATGCGGGGGCTGGACCGGCCCGAAACCCTGGCCGATGTTCCCACCTATGTATTGATTCCCGCATTCATTCTGAGTGAATTAACCGTGGCTTTTAAGATAGGGATATTACTTTTTATTCCTTTTATTGTTATTGACATGGTGGTTGCAAGCGTCCTTATGTCGATGGGTATGATCATGCTTCCGCCGATTATGATTTCCATGCCGTTTAAACTAATTCTGTTTATTTTAGTTGACGGATGGGGATTGTTGACGGATCAGTTGGTTCGTTCGTTTATGTAGAAAAAGGGAAGGGAAGGTACAATGAGCATAGGCGATGTAACAATGCTGCTGCGGCAGGGGGTGCTTCAGGTATTAACCGTTGCTTCCCCTCTGTTGCTTTCTGCGCTGATAGTAGGGCTGATAATAGCAATATTGCAGGCCACTACTTCTATTCAGGAGCAGACCCTTACGTTTGTGCCCAAAATATTTGTCATTTTGACAATGCTTGCGCTTCTGGGCGGATGGATATTCAGTTCTCTGCGGGGATATACGATACAGCTTTTTATGCGTGTTTCGGAAATGGCAAGATAGAAAAGAGAAGAGCATGGTTGATGGGGTTATTTTACAGAATATTCTCAATTATGGGCCGGTGTTTTTGCTTATCGCGGCCAGAGCATTTGCCATGATTCAGACCGCGCCGCTTTTGTCTTCAGAGGCTATCCCCCAGGTGGCGAAATTGGCATTGGCAGGTTTTACCGCTTTTGCCGTATTGCCCACTGCCGGCGCTTTTGCGGTGGAGCTCACGGCAGCAGGGGCGGCGGGAGTGCGAGGGACGGGGGCGGTTGCCATTCCCGGTCCGGAAGGTTTAGCACTGTTAAGCGATTTGCGATTTGAGCCGTTCAGTCTCAGGTTTCTCCTGCTCGTCATTGGCGAGGGTCTTATTGGCCTTATCATTGGTTTTTTTATGACGATTATTTTTGCCGCCTTTTCCACTGCCGGTCAGTTTTTCTCTTTGCAGATGGGCTTTGGCGCTTCGGAAACCTTTGATCCCCTGGCGCAAATCGAAAATCCCCTCATCGGCCAGTTTTTCTACCTCATTGCGATGCTGATATTCATGGTTATTGGCGGCTTTCAATTGTTTTTGGGCGGTTTCTTGCGTTCGGTACAGAGCCTTAATGTTGCCATGTTAATTGAGGGCAGGGAGCCGGTCGTTTTTTTAATGGCATCGGGGCTTTCCCGGCTGTTTATGGATGCCATTATGATTGCCATGCCGATTCTGGGAACCCTGTTTCTGGTTTCCTTAACCACCGGCCTTATTTCCAAAGCCGCTCCCCAGATAAACATTCTTTCGGAAGGTTTTCCCATATCCATTATGACTGCGTTCCTTTTGCTTTTTCTGGCACTTCCCTTTATGGTCGAAGCCTTTACCAAAATAATCAATTCCGGTTTCGCCAGCATCGAGAGCCTGTACATACAAATAGGCGTACCGATTGAGGGAGGGATGTATGGGGACTAGGGACTGGGGACTAGGGACTAGGGACTCCTATTTGAAAGATTGGGGTATAACAAGTAAAAAATGGGAAGTAAGCAATCTGGTTAATATTCAGAGCGGGTTGTTAATGCGCGTAGATAACGAACAACGATGCCTTCGGCAACTGCGTACCCCAGTCCCCAGTCCCCAGTCCCCAGTCCCGCGCATTCCTCTCCAGTGGTTTGCGGATGATCCTGAGACGGAAGGTAAAACTGAGCAGCCTACCGAGCATAAATTAAAGACGCTGCGTGAAGAAGGGCAGGTAGCCAAGAGCCAGGAATTGGTGGGAGCGGTGACCTTGTTTCTGCCTGCATTGCTGTTGCTGTTTCTTGCGCCTTCCATGCTGCGTACCTGTGTTGAAATGTTCCGCTTTTTCTTTCTCAGAATAACGGAACTGGATCCAACCAAAGATGCCGTTATAGTGAGGGTTTTTATACACTACCTGATGCGGCTGGCCCTGCCTCTGCTTGGTGTGGCGGTGTTTTCGGCCCTGCTTTCCAATTTTGTGCAGGTGGGTCTTATGTTTGCCACCAAGCCTATTACGCCTGATTTTTCCAAAGTCCTGCCCCGCTTTGGGCAGTATTTCAAACGAATTTTTTCGATAGACGGACTGTATGATTTTGGCAAGTCCATTGTCAAAATGATTCTTATTGGCAGTGTGGCTTATGTCATGATTCGCATGGAAATGGACAAGCTGATCAATCTGCAAAAAGCAGGATTGTGGCTGAGCCTTACAACGGTGGCTTCAATTGCTATTCGTATTCTGCTTACCTGCGCAATACTGCTGTTGATACTGGCGATTCCCGATATGCTGTTTCAGCGATGGCGTTTCAGGCAAAAACACCGAATGTCCCGGCATGAAATGAAAGAAGAAATGAAAATGTACGAAGGGGACCCGCAAATACGGAACAGAATACGCAGCCGGTTTAGGGATCTCCTGAAACAAAATATTGCCGCAACGGTTCCCCGCGCCGATGTGGTTATCACCAACCCGACCCACTATGCCGTGGCGCTGGAGTACCAGCGGGATACCATGCCCGGCCCCATGGTCACCGCCAAAGGCGCCGATGAACTGGCGGCGCGGATACGGCATCTGGCCAGGGACAATGGTGTTCCCATGGTGGAAAATAAACTCCTTGCCCAAAATTTATACCGGGAAGTGGAGATAGGCAGCTTTGTTCCCGAAGCATACTATTCGGTGGTGGCAACAATATTCAGGAAGGTAATGGACATTAACGAACTGCGGCGCAAGGCGAAAGCGTCTCAAGAGGCGGCAAGCGCATGATAACAAGGAGTGGTAATGGCTGATGTAGCGCGGGCAGGCAGCGGGGGTTTTCTTTCCAAAAACCCTTTTGGCAATGTAAAAGATCTCTTTATCGGTATCGGCGTGGTAGTGGTGATAGTGATGATCATCATCCCGCTGCCTACTGTATTGCTGGATATGCTGATGGCGATGAACATCATTTTTGCCCTGTTGGTGCTGCTCACGGTATTGTACTCCCAAAAACCCACTGAATTCAGCCTGTTCCCTACGGTGTTGCTGGTAGCCACGGTCTTTGGTCTGGCGCTGAACGTTTCTTCTACGCGGCTTATCCTGAGTAAAGGAGAAGATTTTGACGGCAGGATGATTCGGGCCTTCTCTACTTTTGTGGTTGGTTCCGGAGGAAGCGAAGGTCTGGTCATTGGTTTTATCATTTTTATTATTATCATAGCGGTACAGGCGATAGTTATTACCAAGGGAGCAACCCGTATATCCGAAGTAGCGGCGCGTTTTACCCTGGACAGTATGCCGGTAAAAATGATGGCCGTTGACACCGAATACAGTTCCGGCGCAATCAGCGAGGAAGAAGCCCAAAAACGCAAAACGCAGATTCAAAGAGAGTCCGATTTTTATGGTTCGATGGACGGTGCCAGTAAATTTATCTCCGGCAATGTCAAAGTGGGAATCTTTATTATTGTCGTAGAAATTATCGCCGGTATCATTATCGGCGTTGCCATACGCGGTCAGTCGCTGGGATCTGCGGCCGATAACTATATCAGCCTTGCCGTTGGCGACGGTTTGCTTACCCAGTTTCCTGCCCTGCTGATTTCGACTGCCATGGGTATTGTGGTCACCAGGGCCGCGGCTACCGGCAATCTGTCCGAACAGGTGGTAGAACAGTTTACCATTTCTTCGCGGGTGTACTGGATTGGCACGGCGGTATTGTTGGGTTTTGCCCTGCTGCCCGGTTTTCCCCATGGGGTGCTGCTGGTGATGGCAGTGGTGATGGGCTTTACCGCGTTCCAGGTTGGCCGTAAAAAGAAAAGAGAAGCCAGCTTTAATGAAATGATGGCAAAAACCAAAGACGGCAAAAAAGGCAAGGGGGAAGCGGCGGAAATGTCTCCGGTGGTGCCCCTGGATGCCCTTTCGCTGGAATTGGGTTATGGACTGATACCGTTGGTTGATAAAGAAAAAGGCGCGGAGCTATTGGAACGGGTGCAGGGAGTCAGACGGCAGGCGGCGCTGGAGCTTGGTCTGGTCATTCCCAAGGTGCGAATCATCGACAATATGGTACTGGATCCCTCGGAATATTGCTTTAAGATCAAGGGTGTTGATGTAGGCAAGGGAAAAATTCGCATGGGCTATTTCCTGTGCATCAATCCCGGCACCGTGGCCGAGGAGCTTCCCGGCGAAAAAACCATCGATCCCGCCTTTGGACTTCCTGCCCTGTGGGTCAGCGAGGAACGCCGGGACGATGCAGAGCGAGCCGGTTATACCGTGGTAGATCCCCCCTCGATTATCGCTACCCATTTAACCGAAATTATCAGGCGGCATTCCGCCGACATACTCGGTATGCAGGACACTCAGGCGATTCTGGACACGCTCCGCAAGGAATACCCAACGGTGGTGGACGAAGTGCTGCGGCCTGAACTTAAAATGTCGGTCATCAAAATTCAGAAAATACTCCACGGCCTCTTGCGGGAACGGGTATCGATACGCAACATGGTTACGATTCTGGAGGCGATTGCCGAGTACGCGCCGGTTTCCCAAACAGTCTGGGTCCTTACCGAAAAGGCCCGCCAGGCCCTGGGCAGCCAGATTTGTCACCAGTATGCAGACGAAGACCACCGGCTGCGGGTGCTGACCATAGCACCGGAACTGGAACAGAAAATCATCGAAAGCAGATACGAGACCCAATCCGGCGTGATCTGCGCAATGGATCCGCCGTCACAGATGGCATGGGTAAAGGCCGTGAGCAAAGCAGCTACTGCGGTAAAAAACAGAGGGTATCTGCCGGTTATACTTTGTTCGGAACAGGCCCGCCTGTTGGTGCGCAACTCAACCGATCGGGAACTGCCCGATCTAGCGGTTATTTCCGTTCCCGAAGTTACGCCGGATATTATTCCCGAGGCAGTCGGTGTGATCAGACTGGAAGGCGCGCCTTCCAAAGAAGGCGGGGAATAGATGCAGGTATATGTTGAGCGGGGCGCAAACCGCGGAGACTGTGTTCATAAAATCGTCAAAAAACACGGCATCTATTTTAATATTCTCAGAGAAAAAACAATCCCTTCAAAATTGGGGGGGATTATTCCCGAAAAAGTAGAACTTGAATATTACCTTTCTCCCCAGCGGGGTTTAGGCTTGCCGGTACAAGGTTCGCCTTTACAAGGCGAAGCCTATCCCCAGTATGCTGATTCTCAGTATAGCTCAGGCAGGCCGGCTGCGGCCTCGTCAGCACCGGCGGCACGGCCGTTGACAAAACCGGCGGCCATGACGCCGGCTTTGCCAAGAGACGATACCACCCTTGATTTTGTCGAAGCAAAAAAACGGGTATTGGCCGCAGCCGGCAAAGACTATGATCAAGTTGCTCAGCAAGTCCAGGCGGCCATGCCGGGAGAAGAAGCCGCTCAGCAGCTTATACTCGACAAACTGAACGAAATACAGGAAAAAATAGGAACCGGAAGGGAACAAAAGCCGGATCATGACAGCCTGAACCGCATTGCGGAAATGCTTAGACTAAATGATTTTTCCGAGCGTTACATTGCCGGTATTTTGGAAAAAATGCGCAAGGAATTGCCGTTGGATATACTGGAGAATTTTGATGTGGTGCAGGAGCGTGTTCTTGTCTGGATCGGGGAAAGCATTAAACTATTTTCGATACCGGAAAATCCAAGCCGGCTCATGGTGCTGATCGGCCCCACCGGAGTTGGCAAAACCACTACGGTTGCAAAACTGGCCGCGATTTATACGATGAATTCGGGGCGTCCTTCGTTTTCCATACGGATGATCACCATTGACGCGTTTAAAATCGGCGCAAGAGACCAAATAGAAGATTTTGGCGACATAATGGAAATTCCCGTTTCGTATGTCGATAACCATCGCGATCTTCGCAGGGAAATTGATCTGTACCGCGAAGAAACCGATATCATTCTGGTTGACACTATCGGCAGAAGCCCCCGGGATTCGGCAAAACTTGGTGAAATGAAAGACCTGCTTGATGCCTGCGGTTCAAAAGCGGAAGTGCATCTGGTTTTGGCCGCAAGCACCAAAACCAGCGACATTGAGTACGCATTGCGGCAATTTGAGCCGTTTAACTATCAGGCGGTTTTATTGACCAAACTTGATGAAACCAGCCATGTTGGCAATATAATATCCGCATTGGCGGAAAGGGGAAAAGCAATATCATATATAACTGACGGGCAGGCCGTTCACAAGGATATTAAAAAGGCGAGTGTTGTCCGGTTCCTGATTAATCTGGATGAATTCCGCGTTGACCGGGAACAATTCGAGAAGCGCTTTCCCGCCGAAGAGGGCGTCAGCAGTCAGCTGGCAGAGCAATTGTAATGAGGTAAAAAAGGGATGGAAGATCAGGCTGAAAAACTGCGTGAAATAATGCGGCAGAAAAAATTAAACATGGCTGCATCTGGCATGGCCGGCGGTCATGCCGATAGCAAAACTGCAGCCGCCGACGGTCATGCCGGCGGCAAGAGGACCCGTATCATTACCGTCACTTCCGGCAAGGGCGGTGTGGGAAAAACCAACCTTTCGGTGAATATGGCCCTTGCCTTTGCCCGGCTTGGTAAAAAAGTAGTGGTTATGGATGCAGACCTTGGGCTTGCCAATGTCAATGTTATGTTCAATATGATCCCCAAGTATAATCTGTACCATGTCATTAAAAAACAGAAAACCATCCGCGAAATACTGGCGGAAACCGAATACGGCATTTCAATAGTGGCAGGGGCGTCGGGTTTTTCCCAAATAGCCAATATGGGCGAGCAGGAACGGCATGAATTTATCAACGAACTTGATACCCTTTCATTTGCCGACATCATTATCATTGATACCAGCGCCGGGGTTTCCAGCAATGTGCTTGATTTTATCGCCGCCGCCGATGATGCGGTTATTATCACCACGCCGGAACCCACCGCAATAACCGATGCATATGGTATAATAAAGATAATCGCCATGGAATATGACACCATCAATATAGGACTCAAACTTGTAGTGAACCGGGCGCGGTCGGCGGCAGAGGCGAAAAATGTCGCGGACAGAATGATAAACATCGCCGGTCATTTTTTGAATCTTAAAATTGATTACCTTGGTTTTATCTATGACGATTTGGCTGTTGCCAATGCGGTACGGCAGCAAAAGCCGTTTGTGATATTTGAGCCCAAATGCAAGGCAAGTGTCAGTATTCAGCATCTGGTAGAGCGGATAAACAAGAATAAACCAATTGAATCTGACGGCATTGGGGCGATATTCAGGAAGTTATTCACCCGCACATAAGTGCGCCGCATATAAGGAGGGCGAAATGTCTAATATAAAGTGGGGTCTTGTTTCTGGCGGAATAGCCTTTGTGCTTGCCTTCCTGACCAGCTTATTTGCCCAGGTTGGCTTCTCGATTGTTCTGCTGCGCGCATTGCTCTTTGCTGCGATATTTTTTGGCATAGGGATTGGCGCCCGGATGCTTATCAATATGTTTATCCCTGACCTGCTGGCGCCCAGATCCCGGAACGATGTCGGGGACGATATATTCGCAAGCGTATCGGCAGGCTCGCGGATAAATATCACCCTGGATGATCCTGTGGATGCCGCCCTGCCGGAGATAGACAATTACGCGCCTGACAAGGATGATGTGGGGGATTTTGCCGATTTGGTTTCCGGGGCAAGCAAATCCGCGGCAAAACCATCTCCTCCGAAAGATATAGACCAAAAACCAGTAAAGAGTTATAATGAGGATATCGGGGATATAGAGGAATTCGCCCCTGCGCCGGATAATGCCAAAGACGAGGATTCAGGAGAGTTTTCCATGGATTTTGGCGTATTTGTTCCCGGGAGCAATGAGACGGCAGAGTCGGATTCTTTTATGGACTTGTTTTCGCCCTTCTCAGGTGATGGCGACTTTGGGGGGGGGGATGAGTTTGCTCCGCCTGAACGTGAACGACGGGTTATTGGAAACAAGCCCGAAAAACTTGAGGGGGACTTTGTTCCCAGAGAAATCGCCGCCGGTTTACGGACGGTATTGGAAAAGGATAAAAAAGGATAGTTTATGGCGAGTGCCATCCTGGACGATAAAACAGAAGAAGAACGCTGGAAGGAATACCGCAAGACACGGAATCCTGCGCTCCGCGAGGCTTTTATCAAACAATATGCGCCGCTGGTAAAGTATGTTGCCGGAAAAGTCGCTATGGGAATGCCCAGCAATGTTGAATTTGACGACCTTGTAGGTTTTGGGGTCTTTGGCTTGATTGACGCCATCGATAAATATGACCCCGAAAAGAACGTTAAGTTCAAAACCTATGCCGTAACCCGCATACGGGGGGCTATTTTTGATGAACTCCGCCAAATTGACTGGGTTCCGCGTTCGGTTCGGCAAAAAACCCGCGAAATAGAGTCTACCATTAGCCATCTGGAAGCTCAGCTGGGAAGAACTGCCTCGGATCAGGAAATTGCCGGCGCCATGGGAATGAGTGAGGACGAATACCTCAAAACCGTACAGAAAATCTCCGGTACCTCAATACTCAGTCTGAACGATGTATGGTTCTCCGGCGATGAAAAAGACCGGGTTTCCATTGTGGACTCCATTGAATCACCCTCAAGCCTTAACCCCGATGTAATGGTCGAAAAAGAGGTCATGCGCCAGGTGATAATTAACGCCATTAACGAGCTTCCTGACAAGGAAAAAAAGATACTAATACTGTACTACTACGAGGATCTAACCTTAAAAGATATAGGCAGGGTGCTGGAAGTTACCGAATCCCGCGTTTCCCAGCTCCACACCAAGGCCATTCTGCACCTGCGATCAAAGCTCACCAATATTCGTAAGGGCATCGTATAAAAAGGCTTAATTCTGCCGATAATATACCAAGAGGTATCAATGGTTGATTTTATTCAGCTGCAAGAACTCATAAAACGCCGCCTGGAACGGGATCGGGCTATACAAAGTATCGAAGTGACCGGTCCTACTCTGGAAGCGGTCATCGCCGATGCTGCTACCATGTTGAATGTTCCGGTTCGCCGTCTTGAGTACGAAATTACCGAAAGAGGTACGCTGGGTTTACTGGGGATAGGAAAGAAGGAATGGCGCATACAAGCCTACGAAAAAGTTGTTATTGCCCAGAAAACAGCCGGAGAAAGTCTGCTGGAAGAAGAGGCCGGTGAAAAAGCGCCCGTTATCGAAGACAGGGACGGCGAAATATTTGTGTTCCTCCACTCATGCGGAGATGCCTTGCTGAAAGTCACTGCTCCTTCAGGCAATGGCCGGAGAGCGACAGAAGCTCTGGTCATGCAGCGCCTCAAAAGCCGTGATGTTTTAAACATTAATGATGACATGGTAAAAGATATAATCGATAAAACTGAAGGTGAATACATCAAAGTCGGCGAATTTGAACACCATTCGTATAATGACAGCGTGGTAAGAACGGAAATTGCCGAAGGTGAAATGAAGGCTTACATGATCGTAAAAGCGCCTGATGAAGGCGGTTGTGATATTACGTTCGAATCATACATCAGCGTATTCAAAAGCAGCCGTATTGTGCATGGTATTAAGGAAGACGCCTTGCGGGCATTTATTGATAAGCCCATATACAGCGAAAAGATAGAGATAGCCGTAGGTTCTCCACCCATTAATGGCAAGGATGCGTACATCCAGTATAATTTTGAGACCGATCAAAGCAAGGTACGGCTGAAAGAGGGAAGTAACGGCAGGATCGATTTCAAGGAACTTGATATTATCCAGAATGTTCTGGAAAAGCAGGAGCTTGCGAAAAAGATACCTGCAGGGCAGGGCAAACCGGGAGAAACGATTACCGGCAAGTGGCTTCCCGCAACGAACGGGAAAGATATTGCGCTGCCGGTTGGAACCAATACCCATGTAGGCAGCGATGGAGATACGATCCTTGCCGATATGAATGGACAAGTGGTTATTGTAAGCGGTCTTGTCAATGTCGAGCCGGTGTATACCGTCAACGGTGATGTAAACCTTAAAACAGGTAATATTTACTTCCTTGGCACCGTTATTGTGAAAGGAAATATCGAAGACGGCTTTTCGGTTAAAGCGGCGGGTAACATTGAGGTGCATGGAACCGTGGCAAAGGCGACTCTGGATGCCGAAGGCGATATTATCATCCATCAGGGAGTAAACGGAAAGGATGGAGGGCATATCCGCGCCGGAAAATCACTCTGGGCGCGTTTTATAGAAAATGCCAATATTGAAAGCGGAGACATGGTTATTGTTTCCGATGGTATTCTTAATTCCCAGGTGGATGCGTCCAACCGGATAATTGTCCGGGGAAAACGCGCCAGCATAATGGGCGGGCGGCTCCGCGCGTCTGAAGAGATCAACGCCAAGGTTTTGGGCAATCCAACGACTGGTACTGAAACAATCTGTGAGGTTGGTTTTGATCCCAAGAGCAAGGCGGAATTGGACAAGCTGCAGGAAAAAAGACAGGATATTGATAAACAGCTTGAAGAAATCAACCGCAATATGCAGGCTTTGATAAATATTAAAAAGCAGCGCAAGAGTCTTCCTGAAGACAAGGAAGCTCAACTGCAGGAATTGATGGATACAAGGGACACGCTGGATAATGAATTAACCGATACCAAAGAAAAAATTTACAAAATTCAGGAATTCCTTTCTACGTTGAAAAATCGCGGCAAGGTCTCGGCTTCCATGAAGGTCTATCCGGGTGTAAGAATAGTGATCCGTGATGCATCGGATGAAGTGCGCACCGAATACAAGGCCGCAACCTTTATCCTGGAGAACGAGCTTATCAGGGTTGTCAAATATGAAGAGCCGGATGAATCGGTAAAGAAGGGGCTTGATGGCTATACAACCAATTGACCTGCAAACACTTTTTTCCCAGATGGACAAGGTGGCCAAAACACAGGTTGCCCAACGGGAAGGTGTTGCCCTGCAGCAGGCAATACAGGGAGCGGAAATTGAGCGTAAAACAGAAGAACATATTAAGTCGGTAAACGAGGCGCAAAACACCGGTGACGGTACCGAAAAAGTGAACGATCGGGGGGCGCGGCATGGCAAGGAGAAACATAAAGGGAATGCTCAGGAGCATGATAATCCAGAATCCGAAGAAACCCAGACACCGGTTATCCACGATCCCAGTTTGGGCAGGAATATTGATATAAGTCTTTAGAAAATGATGATACCCATTGTTTTATCTACCATTAGTATTTGTCTCTGCGTTATTTCTTTTTTCTTTTTCCGCTGGTACATAGCGCGAAAAACCGCTGCCAGAGAACTTCTTGCAGATTACCGCGCCGAAGTCCACCGCTTGATTGCAGAAATTGACGCTGCCACCGACAGGGATTCCCTTTTAGTGGAAGAGCGGATAAAAATACTCAGAAAACTGCTTGAGGATACTGACCGGCGTATTGCAGTGTATATGCGGGAATTACAGCGCAGCCGAAGCGGCGAATTGATGTATGCCAGTCTGGGCAGGGGAATTCGTGTCGCGCTG